>NZ_JASAUT010000100.1:0-15448 GCF_029952935.1 Bradyrhizobium sp. Mp19
CCCGCGTTCAGCATAACCCGGCAGGAATCCACTTAAATCCAGCGGGGCGCTGTCCAAACAACCGGGGCCAGCTCTGAGCTTGTAGGTGTAGCTTCGATCCTCTTCAATCCAGGATACGGCGGGGCATATTGGAGTAGCGCTCTGCTCGATCATTTGCCCAACGATGTTCTCTCGTGGTGCAAAAGTCTTGGCAACTACGCCCAACAAATCGGGTATTTCGGACCACTTAGTGTCGACATCGTTAGAGCCAAAGAGGTTGGGTTCTTTGCATGTGAGGTAAACGGGCGCCACGGAGGCTTCTCTTCAATCAGGGCCGTATCAAGCGCGCTAGGATTGGAATGCGCTATCAAAAATGGAGCGCGTGTTGCTCTTTCCCGAAATTGCGTCTCCATTGCGCTTCGATTTCCCGACCTCATTGATCTGCTGCGGCGAAAGCAGCTTCACTATAGGCCTGCCGATAGACGGGGCGCAATTGTGATGGTGGAGGGCCATCAAGATGCCGGACCCTACGACTTTGTAATTTTCGGAAGAGATCTGGAAGAGCTTCAAGGTATCGAGCGTGAACTCGCTCAACTGTCGCATGCGAAAAACTGACGACGACGGCAGCATCACTGTGGGCAGGGGCGGTCATGGATAATCGATGCGAAAGCTTTGACGAAGAAGTGGGAGAGCTGCTGTACTTGGAGGAGCAACGCCAATTAAGCCAGCTGAGCTTAGTCGCTTCTGAAAACTATTCCTCTCCCAGAGTCAGGGAGTTCGAAGGCAGCATATTTGCCGACAAGAATGCGGAGGGGTATCCGGGAAGCCGTTGTGTGTCAGGCTGCGAGTATGCTGACAAACTAGAGCGGCTGGCAATCGAGAGAGCAAAATCCGCGTTCGCATGCGAACACGCGAATGTGCAAGCGATGAGCGCTACCATCGCAAATTTCGCAGTAATGAACGGCCTTTTTCAGCCTCAAGACAGGCTGATGGCGATGCGGCTTCAAGATGGCGGCCATTTGAGTCACGGTGCTTCATTCCATGCGAGCGGTCAAAACTTTCGGTGGTGCTTCTATGGAGTGTCAAAGAGCGACGAGCAACTGAACTATGATGCGGTGCGTTCGATCGCGCTCGAGAATCGACCCGTAGCAATCATCTGTGGCGGTTCTTCATATCCACGCTTGTTTGATTATGGGAAGATGCATGAGATCGCACGTGAGATTGACGCGCTTCTTTGGGTGGATCTAGCGCATACCGCGGGTCTCGTTGCTGGCCGCGCCGTTCCGTCTCCCTTCCCTCACGCCGACATTGTAACAACTTCGACACATAAGACACTCCGAGGCCCGCGGGGCGGCGGACTTATTTTGTGCAAAAAGCGTTTAGGCAAGGCGATCGACCGTGCCATATTTCCCGGACTGCAAGGGGCGCCTAAAATGGACCTGATTGCGGCAAGAGCCGCATTGTTAGCTGAGGTGCAAACGTCCTCTTTTCAGAGGTATGCCGGAAAGGTGTTGAGAAACGCCAAGGCGTTGGAGGCTGGCTTGCTTGAGACGGGCGCTACACTCGTTTCCGGAGGTACTTCGTCGCACTTATTGCTTCTCAGTCTGATGAGTTGGGATATGAGCGGTCGTCAACTTGAAGCGGCGTTATCGGCAGCCCAGGTCATCGCCAATAGGAATCCGATTCCCTTCGACAACCGTCCGCCATCAGAAGCAAGTGGACTGAGAATCGGTAGCGCCGCTCTCACGACGAGAGGCTTTGATGAAGCGCAGTTCGTTCGGCTCGGGAAGTTGATTGGAAATGTGATTACTTCGACCAATAAGCATAACGGTATTGCTAACTTGAGCGCTTTCGTTAAGGAAAACACAAAGGGGCTGCCTTTGTTCAATGAGAAGTGGTTGGCGTAGATAGACTCAATTCACGTTGAAGTGTCTATCTTGTCGGTGTCTTCCGCGACAGCGACTTTCAACCTGATCAGAGGTCAGTGTCATTTCCGTATCACTCTTTCTGCCAGACAGGCCGAAGACCCGACCAGGATAAGTCCGGTACCAAGCCACATCATAGGAGTTGGAGTGATGCCAAAGCAGACCAGATCGACCAGTAAACTTGCTGGCAGACGGACGAAGTCGAGTGGAGCGGCGCGCGCGAGGCGGACGAGAGCATAACCGCGCCCCAGCGCGATCTGTAACAGTGCGGCCAACCCCGCAATAAGCAACAGTAACGGCCAATCAGCGGGTGCCGGCCAAACCCACACAGGGATTGCAAAAGGCAGGCCGATCACAGAGCTCCAAAGCATAAAGTATAGGGCCATCTGTTCGGGAGCATCGACGCTGGCTATGCGCCGTATCATCATGACAGCGAGACTGTCGAGGGCTGCGCCAATCAAGCCAATGACAATCCATGTGTCTGCGCTGCTGATGGTCGGTTGAACTATGGCAAGCATGCCGAAGAGCCCGAGAATCAGTCCAAAGGCCGTCGCGATGTTCTGCCGCTCCTTCAGTACCAGCGCCGACAAGAGCAAGGACCAGATGGGTGACGTGTAGAGTATTGAGGCAGCTACCGTTAGGGGAAGCTTCGATGCACAAGCGACGAATGCCAGAAATCCCGTATAGCCAAATACAGATCTGAAAAAATGTTCTTTCGAAAAAAGGAGGCGGGAGTCGAAGCGGACGTGTTTAGGGAGAATAAGGAAGATGATTGGGATCGACAGGACGCTACGCAGAACAGTCACCTGCAAGGGGGAAATCGTCTGCGTTACAACCTTGATAGCCGAAGACATAGTAACGAAGATCAGGCTGGCGAAAGCAACATGGGCCATGCCGCTTAGTTCGGCATCGCGGTTCATCCGCGCTCTCCTTAGGGATCTGGAAGGTGAACACCTGATGGGTCTTATGGCAGGGCTCTCTGACCCAGGCAGGAATCTGTAGGTCGCGGTCGCTCATAGAGAGGGGGGCAGGACGAGATTGTCCGAAGACACTTCGTGCAGTCACCGATGGTCAATTTGTATGCGTCAAATGGCGGCCCGCGCCTTGAACCGGTCCGCGCGAGAAGCGGATGCTGGATTATATCAGCTAAGTGTGCCGTCCGGCACGACTGTGCATGATAGCGAGCAGCAACATGCGAGCGGTGCGTGCCAAGGATCGGGCCTGAGTCGGATTGGCAAAGATGCGCCAAGCGGATCTGTCGTTTCAGGGGGAGTGGTGCCGTGATCGTGCATGAAGGTCGGCGCACTGCAACTATTATCCCGTTTGAGCTCTGGCCTGGCATCTACCTTGCCAGATGCCCTCCATCTCGATCAACCACTAGGCATGCTAGTTGACGATGGCGCTGCGGCACAGTCCGTAACGGCGATGGATCAGGCTTGTGGACGCTCGAAGATCTTGCCGCCACGACTTGCCGAAGGAGAAATCCATTCTCTTTCTCCCGGCCAGAAGGAGCGGAGCCGAGGGATCCGTCTCCTCAAGTATCCTCAAGGGTTTCGTCCTCGCTATCCGTCTGAAGGATGGTTTGCGACAGGAGCTCGGCGGCTCTTTGAAGTGGAGGAATGAAGCGCTCAAGCTCTGCAAAGCTGACTCGGGCCGCGGGCACGGACACGCCGAGACAGGCGATCAGCTCTCGGTCCGGAGAAACGATAGGAACCGCACAGCCGACGACGCCCTTCACGTATTCCTCATTGGTCTTTGCCCACCCTCGATGGCGCGTCTCCTCGAGAAGCTTCAGGAGGGTCTCGCAATCCACGATGGTCTTATCAGTGTATTGCGTCAAAGCGAGTGAGCGGCATAGCTTTTCACGCGCTCTTTCGGGTAATCGGCTCATGTAGATCTTTCCGGTCGAGGTGCAGTGAAGCGGAGCTGCCTCGCCGGGATTGAATTGAAGCCCCTGTGGTTGGGACACGCGTACGCTGTCGACGTAAGTGACGAGATTGTCGCGCACGACACCGATCTCGCACTGTTCGCCGATCTCGCCGGCAACCGCGCGCAGCACCGCGTGCCGCCGCGCCGTGCGAAAAGCCGCGCCGATGACCTTGGCGGACAGCATAACCAACTGATTGCCTACCACGTAGCGCTTCGATCCAAGCGCTTTCTGAAGCAGGCCGCGTTCTTCCAGATTTCCGACAAGCCGATGCGCGGTTGGAACGGGTAACGAAAGGGCGTTCGCGATCTCTGCGACCGAGACGGCCTTTGTCTGATTAGCGACATGGCCAACTATGGCGAGCGCCCGGTCGAGGGGTCCTGCAGTGTTTTTCTGTTCCGCCATTGTGACCTCCATCTAAGATAATTATCAGATTTCGGAATTATTGCTACTGAAATATGAAAAAACGGCTTGGACCCTACGCGGGTTTGCTCATAACGTTGGCGTTGTCGGTCGTTGATCGGTTTTTGTGCATTGCACGAGCCCGGTTTGGATGACGACCAAGCCCGGGAATCGGCGGTGCGGGCGGCTATTTTGAAAGGGAGATTGGGAATGTCTCGTCATTACGACGTGGAAGCTGTGCGCAAGGAGTTTCCTGCAGCCGAAAGGATGGTCTACCTCGACTCCGGTTTTCAGGCGCCGCTCGCGCGTCCCGTAATGGCCGCCATCGAAACCTTTCTTCGTGAAGGCTTGGAGACCGCCGGACCGAAAGGTGTGTGGCTCGATCGGGTTGAGCAAACGCGTGCCAAAGTAGCCCGTTTCCTTGGGGTGTCGGCCGACGAAATTGCCTTTACGAAGAATACCTCGGAAAGCATGAACATCGCGGCGAACGCGTTGCCTCTGCGAGCCGGCGATAGCGTTTTGATGATCCATGGGGATCATCCAAACAACACCTATGCCTTTCTCAACTTGAAGAAGAAAGGGGTCGAGATCGACTTCCTTCCGATGACGGACGTCGTAAACGCCGACACGTTCCTTCCGCGCATCGACGAAAAGACCCGTGCGATCTCGCTGTCGCACGTCACCTTCCACGCCGGGCATCGCTTCGATATCAAGAGCATCGGCGCGCTTTGCGCGGACAAGAAGCTCTACTTCGTCGTCGACGTCATGCAAGCAATCGGAATCGTTCCAATCGATGCGAAGGCCACCCAGGCAACCTTCGTCGGCTCCGGGAGTCACAAGGGATTGCTCGTCCCCCAAGGTCTCGGGTTGCTTTATTGGAATAAGGCGTTGAAGGAACTGGAGCCTGCCTATCTTGCCGCTGCCAGTTTGGCGGAGATTCCTCACGACCTTATCGCTCGTCCCGACTGCCTGACGCCATCTCCCAGCGCGCGACGCTTCGAGCTGGGAAACTTCAATCTTCCCGCAGTTCACGCGCTCGGGGCTTCGCTTGACTTGATCGAGCAGATCGGCGTTGAGAACATTCAGAACCATTGCTTCGATCTGGGTGATCATCTCATCGCTCAACTGGACGAACTCGACGTTAGTCTCGTGGGTCCGCGTCAGCGGGAACATCGCTCGCCTCATATCTACGTCGTTGGTCTTCCCGCGGCAGAATGGCTCAGCTACTTCGAAGAGAACGGCGTGCGTGTTTCCCCCGAGCGCGACGGCATTCGCGTATCGTTCGGCATGTTCAACACCGCCGCCGATGTGGATCGTCTGGTGCATCTCATCCGCGGACGCCAGCTAAAAAAGTCATTCAGGGCCGCTTAGGATTTGGCATAGTTGGAGAAAACGCACGCGAAGCGGACGGCGGTCTTATCCCGTCCAAGGGTGAGTATTACGCCTTTCCGCTTACTGGCGTGCTGAAGGAGAAGGCCGCGTAATCAAGTGACGCGGTCGACTGGCACCGGCGCAACGCGCACGACGACCAGCCATGCGGAGCATGGTCGTTATGCGCACCTGCAATCGTGAGGCTCGCGATGTTCGGAGTTCTTCTTGAAAGGACCATGGATGGCCAGCGTTACATCGACTGGCTTCTTTCCGGTCTTGGTTGGACGTTGGCGCTTGCCTTCTTCGGCTGGTGGATTGCGTTCGCAATCGGAATCGCCGTCGGCATAGGGCGAACTGTACATAACCCCTTCTTCCGGGCTTTAGCACGATTGTACGTGGAGGTCTTTCGAAACATCCCCGTTCTCGTACAGATGTTTCTCTGGTACTTCGTCCTGCCCGAGCTTCTTCCAACTACCATGGGAGACTGGATAAAGCAGATACCGCCGCCTTGGGGATCTTTCTTTCCGGCCCTGTGGTGCCTCGGCCTCTACACCGCCGCGCGCATCGCAGAACAGGTTCGCGCTGGCATCGAAGCCTTGCCAAACGGGCAACACGAAGCGGCTGCCGCACTCGGCCTAAGCGGATATCTGATGTATCGTCATATCATCTTGCCGCAGGCACTTCGGCTCATTGTGCCAAGTCTGACAAGTGAGGTGATGGGCGTCTACAAAAATACGTCCGTTGCTCTAACCATCGGCTTGATGGAGCTGACCGCTCAGGCGCGCCAAATCAGCGATGCTACGTTCCAAACCTTCACGGCATTCGGCGCCGCCACTCTCATCTATCTTGCTTTGGCTCTGATCGCCTACCAGACGATGATGCTCATCGACAAAGCCGTGCGCATTCCCGGTACCGCACCGGGCAGGGAAGCCGTCGGATCAGATTTTGACGACATGAAGCTGGAGAGCCCCCTGCCTGGCAATATGGAGGTCGTGAAATGAACAGCCTCGATTTTTCGATTGTTGTGCAGGCGTGGCCCTATCTATGGTCAGGATTGTTGTTCTCGCTTTCCTTGACGGCGGCCGCCTTCCTGGTCGGGATGTTTCTTGGAACGCTCTTCGCCCTCGTGCAGCACTTTGAGCTCCGCATTCTGAGCCAGCTCGTGCGTAGCTATGTCGCCCTGATGCGATCGATTCCGCTCATTCTTGTCCTGTTTTGGTTCTTCTTCCTGGTACCCATCGTTCTGGGGTACCTCTCAGGCGGTGGCCGTCCGATTCCAGTCGGTGCCACCTATACGGCGTTCATCACGTTTGGCTTGTTCGAAGCCGCCTACTATTCGGAAATCATCCGCGTCGGGTTGCGTGCTGTGAACAAAGGACAATTCGAGGCTTGCCAGGCTCTCGCCCTGTCGACATTCGATACGTATCGTCATGTCGTCCTTCCGCAGGTGTTTCGGGTCGCCAGCCCGATCATACTGAGCCAGACTATTATTCTGTTTCAGGATACGTCCCTCGTTTACGTACTATCGCTCACTGATCTTCTTGGTGCGGCTTCGAAGCTGGCACAGCTCAATGGCCGCCTCGTCGAGATGTACCTCGCAGTGGCCGTTGTTTATCTCATCATAAGCTCCGCCGCGTCCCAATTTGTCGCCTGGCTCCGCAAGAACTCCGCAATTGCGGGCGCCCACCGATAGTCAATCGATTATCTGATGACCCGTTGTTCCTAGGGACTACAACCTGGAGATCAGTATGCAACAAGAGCGCACAGTTAGCCTGGGCGACCAGGCGTCGATGGTTGTCGTCGAGCACCTCGTCAAGCGGTTCGGCAGCTTCAATGCCCTGAGCGACATCAACCTCAACGTCGCCAAAGGAGAAAAGATCGTACTCTGCGGGCCATCGGGTTCGGGGAAGTCAACTCTCATCCGTTGCATCAATCATATCGAAAAGCCCGACGCCGGCCGTATAGTGGTCGATGGGATAGAGCTGACGGACCGAATTCGCGATATCAACAACGTTCGCTGTGAAGTCGGCATGGTCTTTCAGAGCTTCAACCTGTTTCCGCATCTCTCGGTGATCGAAAATTGCATGCTCGCTCCGATGAAGGTCAGGGGCCTTACTCAGGCTGAGGCGAATGACCGGGCGATGATGCTGCTGGGAAAAGTCCGGATCCACGATCAGGCCAAGAAATATCCCGCGCAATTGTCGGGCGGCCAGCAGCAACGTGTCGCTATAGCCCGTGCCTTGTGCATGCAGCCCAAGATCATGCTCTTCGACGAGCCGACTTCTGCCCTCGATCCGGAAATGGTCAAAGAGGTGCTCGAAACCATGGTTGAGCTCGCGCAGGACGGGATGACAATGGTCTGCGTCACGCACGAAATGGGTTTTGCGCGCGAAGTTGCGGATCGTGTGGTCTTCATGGATCGCGGTTCAATTGTGGAAGAGGGCGATCCGAGCACCTTCTTTCGCGCGCCGAACACGGAACGCGCGAAGGCCTTCCTCAATCAGATCATCCACTGAGGTCGCGGCCCGCACGGTCTTCCCCGAAAAGCCATGACAGAAATGAGAGTTTGATATGACTAGCGCATCGCCAACAGAGCGCATTGAAAGCGATTCCCTTGGGCCGGTGACGATCCCCCTCAAAGCTTACTATGGGCCGCAGACCGCGCGCGCGATCGAAAATTTCCCGATCTCTGGCATTCCGATCAACCACTTTCCCATATTCCTAAAGGCCTTGGCATTCGTGAAGATGGCCGCAGCCAGGGCAAATGCGAGCCTCGGAGATCTTGAGCAGAATAAGGCCGATGTAATCTGCGAGGTTTGCGGCGAAATAGCACGGGGAGTGCTGTGGAGAGAATTTCCGCTCGACGTCTTCCAGGGAGGAGCGGGAACGTCGACCAACATGAACATGAACGAGGTGATAGCAAACCGTGCCCTGGAAATCATGGGACTTCCGCGGGGACGATACGACGTCGTCCACCCCAACAATGACGTCAACCTGTCGCAGTCCACGAATGACATCTATCCGACCGCAATCCGGCTTGCGATATTGCTGTCCCACGGGCAGCTCCAGGCTGCACTTGAGCGCCTCGCGATTGCCTTTGAGGAGAAGGCAACTTGCTTCAGCGAAGTGATAAAGCTCGGCCGAACGCAATTGCAGGATGCCGTCCCAATGACTTTGGGGCAGGAATTCCAAGCCTTCGCGACGACCCTTCGCGAGGATGTCTCTCGACTCGGAGAGATCGCCTCATTCTTCCAGGAGATCAATCTTGGAGGCACAGCGATCGGTACCGGCATCAATAGCAATCCCGACTATCAGGCACTTGCCATTTCGGAACTTTGCGAGATATCGGGTCTCCCGCTCGTTGCGGCCGGCAACCTGATCGAAGCTTGTTGGGATACCGGAGCCTTCGTTTTGTTTTCCGGTATGCTCAAACGAACGGCGACTAAGCTGTCGAAGATCTGCAACGACCTAAGGCTACTTTCTAGTGGACCACGCGGAGGGCTAAACGAAATTAATCTGCCGCCGCTTCAGCCCGGCTCGTCCATCATGCCTGGCAAGGTCAATCCGGTGGTGCCGGAAGTCGTCAATCAGGTCGCATTCCAAATCATCGGCTACGATCTAACTATCACACTTGCTGCGGAAGCCGGGCAGCTCCAATTGAACGTCATGGAGCCTGTGATTGCGTACAATGTTCTCCATTCTCTCGAGCTGCTGATCAATGCGATCGAGGTGCTACGCACGAAGTGCGTCACCGGGATCACGCCAAACGAGCAAGTATGTCTTAGACACCTCGAGGCCAGCGCTGCGGTTGCGACAGCCCTCAGCCCAGCGATCGGTTATGAGCGTGCGGCCGAGCTGGCGAAGAAGGTGCTGATCTCGGGCAAGACAATCCGCGAAGTACTTGACGAGGAGCCGGGTCTTTCCCCGGATTTGATTGCCCAAACGACCGATCCGCGTCGACTTACCAGGCCGACGCGAGCGCGATTGGCATCATAGATCCCGAGCATGGATCAAAAGGAAGTACGAGTTAACGAATGCAGATCGTCGTCTTCCGAAGTCGGTCAAAAGAGCCGAGCCGCAGTCGGTTCGATCCATGGAATCGATCGAACTCGGATGTCCTCGCCAGATCATTCTGATCGGGAGCCGGAAGGAATGCTTAACGCCGCGCGTACCGGCGGCGTTTTCCGCCGAAACGTAGCCAAGATGAAAATTGGTGGCGGGCAATTCAAGGACCTCGGAGACGTACGAGGGGATTTTCGATACAGCCTGCCGCCTGACACGTGTCGTGGGCTGCCCGTCAAGCTCGGTGATCAGCGTGTCAGCTTCCACTTCTCCCTGACTTGGCCACCGCGCCGGCGGTGGCCGCTCTTTTCTTGAGCCGTGTAGACTTGGAGCTTGCGTAAGGAATTGACTTGCGAAAGCGGCTGTATCGCCAGCACACCTCGAGGTGAGACGTCGTGTGATCAGTCGGGTCCCGAAGCGCCGACGACACCAACGAAGGCATCGCCAGCTTCACCCCCGGTTCGACCAGGACTTGCGTCCCATTTGGCTCGGTCTCGACCATCCCAGCCTTGGTCGGCGCCGCGGTGCTCTAAACGTGCACCCTTTGTGCTGCGGGAAAGACGCTCGAAGTGAGTGCCGCCCGCGCGAAGGGGCCGACTGTGAACGATGAAAAGCACGGATTCCCAAAGTTTAGAAAATGCACATTGCATGGATTTCGTGTTTCCCGATTGAGCATGATCGCCGACGGGCGGAAGCATCTCACGAGTGGTGGTTAGGGCGGACCTGTCGAATTTGTGACGTCGCCCGTAATTAAATTATCATATTTCGGAATTAAAAAACTCGCAAACTGAAATTTATATGGTGCCAAACGGATCGTGAGGCCTATCATTTAGCCACGGCTGAGTGCTGCCCGGTTTATGTGCGGTGCGGAAATGAGCGGATGTTTTGCTTCCAGGTTCGGGCACTAGGCGTCTGCCGGCTGTTGGAAGGGGCAATCCTAGCGAGGCCTGATCGCGCGTGGGTCGCGTGGCAACGCACGCGTTGCCCAAGGCCAAAGACGCAAAAGCGCGGCTCATATGAATCAGAGGAATTCCATGGCTAAAATGTTTGCACTGCTTTCAGCGACTGTGATCACCGGAATAGCGATCTCCACGGCCCAGGCGGGGCCAACGCTTGACAACATCAAATCGAAAAGGGTGATCAGCATTGGTTACCGCGAGGCTTCGATACCTTTTTCCTATCTCGGCGCCGATCAGAAGCCTGTTGGTTTTTCGCTCGACCTTTGCGCGCACGTCGTCGACCGTCTGAAAGTTGATCTTGGCACTCCGGACATTCAGACGAAGCTCACGCCCGTCAACTCGTCAAACCGGATCCCACTTATCCAGAATGGCACGATCGACATCGAGTGCGGTGGCACTGCCAGCAGTAAGCAGCGTCTGGAACAGGTGTCATTCAGCGTTGCAACCTTCGCCAGTCAAACGGCTTGGCTCGCAAAGGCGTCAAGCGGGCTCAAGACACCGAAAGACCTGAAGGGAAAGACCGTTGTCGTAACTCAGGGTTCCGATGCTCTCGGCATTGCCAAAGGCATTTCGCAGGGAGACGACCTCAATCTTACTATCGCGCAAGCCAAAGATCATGCGGAATCATTACTGCTGCTTACGACCGGCCGTGTGGCGGCGTGGGTGGAAGCTGACATTCTCTTGGCCGGCATGAAGGCGGATTATTCGAAACCAGCTGACCTCATCTTTCTAAAAGCTAACTACGGTACCGTTTATTACTATGGTCTGATGTTCTCGAAGGACGATCCCGACTTCAAAAGGATAGTTGACGACGTTCTCTCCAAACTCATGGCCTCCGGCGAGTTCATCAAAATCTACGACAAATGGTTCGTAGCTGCGATCCCGCCGAAAAACATCAATCTGAATTTCCCAATGACCGATGCGCTTAAAGAGCGCGTTGCCCACCCTAGTGATGTCGTCAATTACTGAGCTTGCCCGCGACGACGCGAAGCCGTCACGGCGGTACGACGTCAACACCGGACCGACAGAATGGTCCAATGCTCGGTGCGATCGTGAATGCAGACGCAAGCAACTGTCGTCACCAAAAAGGAGCGCGAAATGAGAAGCGGAGCGGTTGGCTGGGAGTCGATGACAGACGCAGATCGACAAATCGCGCAATGGGTCGAGGAGACGCCATTTGTGGACACCCATGAACATCTGATCGAGGAAAGTCAGCGCCTTTCCGGAGCGATCCATCCACGAACATTACCATGCAACGACTGGGCCTATCTATTCAGATCCTATGCTGCCGAGGATCTGGTGGTTGCAGGCCTGCCAGCTTCCGACCTACGAGCGTTTCTCGGGCCGGACCTTACGAGCCAGGAAAAATATCGGCTGATCGCCCCCTATTGGGAACGCATCCGCCATACCGGCTACGCCCAGGCGCTGCGCCATACGTTTCGTGGCGTTTACGGTGAAGAGGACCTGACCGCCGAAAGCCTGCCCCGCATCGCCGAGAAATACCGTGAAACCGTTCAGCCGGGTTTTTACGCACGCATTCTGGACCTGGCAAACATCAAAGGCTGCCACGTCAATTCGCTACAGCGCATCTTTATGGAGACCGAGCAGCCGGATTTGCTCGACCACGACATAAGCATCCTTCAATTGTGCCGGTGTAGTGCTGCTGACTTTGCGTGGGTGGAAGCCGAAACGGGTAGACGCCCGACGACGCTCGATGAATGGCTCGAGGTTGTCGACTTCTATTTCGCAACATACGGCCGCAAAGCCGTGGCTGTGAAATCGCAAATTGCCTACTCGCGCGCCCTCGATTTCGAGCCGGTCACCAAGGCGCATGCCGCAAGACTATTCCCCCACCATGCCGACAGAGTAGGCGCATTGCACGCCCTTGGTCCTGGGGACCTCAAGGCGCTGCAAGACTATCTATTTCGCTATTGCGTCGGCAAAGCTGGCGAGTACGGCTTGCCGGTCAAACTGCACACAGGCGTGTTGGCTGGCTACGGCGTGATGCAACTCGCCCGCACTCGCAGCAATGCCGCAGACGTTTGCCGTCTGCTGCAGGATTTTCCCGAAACCCGATTCGTACTCATGCACATCGGCTACCCATACGAGCACGAGTTTATCGCGCTGGCCAAACATTATCCTAACGCTGCGATCGACATGTGCTGGGCATGGATCATTAATCCGGTGGCGGGCGTTCGCTTTTTGAAGGAGTTCTTGATGGCGGTTCCGTCCAACAAGATCTTCACCTTCGGCGGTGACTATGTTGCTGTCGAGCCCATTTATGGCCATGCGTGCGTAGCGCGCCGTGGAATCGCACGAGCTGTCTCGCAATTGGTCGCCGAAGGCTGGATCGAGCTTGAGGACACCCGTGACCTGATTGACCGGATCATGCGCGGCAACGCACTTCAGTTCTTTCGGAAAGCGCATCGGGAGGATACGACGCAGCCGTGAACGCGGACAACCGCCTTGAGGTTTGTCGACGTCCAAGACCGTCAATGATACGAAGGCGGTCGGCGCGCCCACGGCATCGAGCATGCTTAAGCGGCCGGTGCCGCTTTCCCGTGATTGGCGCCTCGATGCCCGGAGAGTTAAGCGAGTAAAGAAGACCGGAGCCGACACCTATCGAATCTTCCATGCCTTCATGCCGTTGGACAATTCTCTTCGCCCGCGCCTGGATCTAGTGGTGAATTCGCCTCAGGGTTGGAGCTATTATGCAATGCCATACGATCGGATAGACGCTCGCATCCTCGAAATGGTGCAAAAGAACAATCGTCTGACCTCCGAGGTGATCGGCGAAATAGCGGGGCTTTCTGCAACCGCGTGCCAACGCCGGTTGAAGAGGCTGCGCTCGGAAGGCATCATCGAGGCAGATATCTCGATCGTTTCGCCGAAGGCCGTTGGAAGACCCATCCAGATGCTTGTACTTGTGACTATGGAGCGGGAGCGTTGTGATATCATTGATAGGTTTAAGAAGGCCATCAAATCGTCAGCTGAAGTCGTCAATGGCTTCTACGTTACCGGTGATGCTGACTTTATTCTATACGTGACCGCGCGTACCATGGAGGACTACGAGCAATTCACCAGAAGCTTCTTCTACAAGAATCCGGACATCAAATGCTTCAAGACGCTGGTCGTTATGGATCGGGTAAAGGCTGGCTTTGCTGTTCCCGTTGAGGTGCCTGCCTGTGATAGACCAACCAATCGTTGATTGGGTGTTTCGATCCAGCAGATCCACTAACAATTGCGCACAGCCGGCGTCTCACTCAGAGGAGGTCCGAGCCATCTTTGCTATCTCCGAATTCCATGCGTTTCCAGTCAGTGTAACTATAGGCTCCTGACCAATGATGGACGGGCTTCCCGCAACGCATGCAGACAAAAAGGCCCGAGCTCTTCAAAGGAGCGGATGCCGGCTCCTGAACCGCAGAATAACTGGTGCCGCAGCCCTGGCATGAAAAATAGACGATCATCGGTCTTCCTGGGTGGATCCACGCGCCCTAGGCTGCGTGGTCGGCATGATGCCAGAGCTCGATGCTCTTGAGGCTCAGATCACCATAGAACCGCTTCGATGCCCGACGGAAGCAGTTCCTAGCGGCCTCCAGATCAGTTGCACCCCGCCGCTATATGGTGGGACGGGTAGCGCCACTGACGGCATAGGTCCAGAACGCCGGACTGCGCTCAGTCGCCAACCTGATCCGGCGGCCCTCCGGTCTTCGTGGATCACCACGAACTCATTTTCGATCGGGCGCCGGCCATTCGGTGAGAGGGAGCAAAGCACATACGATCGATGATCGCGGCAGTGGCACGCGGAGAGAAGCTGTAGAGATGGGTCTAGGTTATCAAGTGGACTGCCATGAACGAGTCAATTCGCCAAACGCTATCCTGGCCGGCCTTGGTGGCGTCGGTGGTTTTGCCGAACTCACCACCGTTTCGCGCGACGGCGTCACTCAGCGCATCATCGATCGCTGGCCAGGGGACGAAATCGGCGGACCGCTGCATCCTGTTCCGAACGACTGGACCGCTTGGCGTCGGCTGAATCCTGCGCCTAGATAGAGTCGATTGAAACGCAAAATAGCTGAGCGCAGGGCGCATAAGATGGCGCTTTCATTCTGACGTCAGCTCTCTGATTGCGTCTCGGCCTTAATCGCGCTACGTTTTGCGAATGACGAAAGAAGCCGTCGAACTAGCGCTGAATCAGTCGTGGTCGACGTTGCTCTTGGTCGCTTGTGGTTACGTCGCATACTATATTGCGAACGTTGGAATTAGAGATCACCACAAGCCGGCCGACGTCACCTTTTCGATCTTAGTTTTTGCTTTCGTCTCCGCTTTTGCATTCTATTCTGGCCGGTGGGTTCTCAATCTTTCCCTGGTAGTCTCATCAGGCATCACGTTCCTTTTTGCGCTGGCTGCTGGCGCCTCGTGGAGAGTGCTCGGGCGGCCTCGCTTTGAACGCATGCTGCGAGCAACGCGCATCAGTCATTCGGACGATCTACCAAGCGCTTGGATGGCACTTCATGGAGAACGATGTGTGGCGACTCAACTAGTCGTTCAGTTGAAGGATGGGACTTGGCTGATGTGCGACAACCTTTCGAGATTTCAGGCGAGCCCGAATGGTCCCTGCGTATTGGGCGCAAAAGGCGATATCTTAATGTATGTCACCGACAAACTTACCGACAAACAAAGCAAACGCGGCGTAGGGTTCGTTCCAGTAGCAGATCCCATTGACGCAAGTTGGGGGCACGAGATTACGTAGTCGTCCGTTAAGAAGCCGATTGCAGCGGTGAACGGTCGCTGATGGCTGCGATGAGGGTGGCCAGGAAGAGGCG
>NZ_JASAUT010000101.1:0-14973 GCF_029952935.1 Bradyrhizobium sp. Mp19
TCCCTGCGTCACGAGCCCGGCGTAGCCCTCTCATCATGGTCGACGCTCCACTTCCATCCTGTTCGCCGCGCGGCAAATGATCCACGAGCCTGCGGCGTACCCAGCAAGGGGATTACCCGCCGAGGCCGAGTCGACGTTAAGCCAAAGGATCGCCTTATTGGATGAGAAGAAGGCCGACGACGGGGAACGACGAACGATTTGCAGCGAAGCTGAGAAAGCCTCACGCCACCTGGTCGATATGGTCGAGCCTGACCGTGTTCGCAGGATGAGCTGGCTCTCTGTGAGCGTATGCTAATTGGCGCACAAGAGGCGGGCCGAGCAAGGGAACCGAGCTTTGCCACTTTTTCCCGTATTCTTACGGACGCGTTAACCATTCTTAGGTATGCGCGCGATTTGCATTTTGTGCCAAAGTGTACGTATCAGGATTTTGCCAACAACCTTCCTGGGGCTAGAGCAAGCGCCGCTCGCATGTATTTTAAGCGGGCGGCGTTGCGTTGAATCCTTACAAAAATTGGCTCCGCACTTGGGGTTAATCCGCCCTCTCCGCGGCGCGCTTCCTAATAAGGATCAATCGCCCGCTCACCGCTGCCTCAGTCCGCCCGAGCTTCTGAGCGATCTCGCGCTGCGTGAGGCCTGTTTCTCGAACCAATTGCAGTAGTCGCTGTTCGTCCGCTGCGGACCACGCGGGCATTGGAAACTCCCCAAAATTGTTCCGTCCTGAAATGTCGGAGAGGATCGCAGATATTGGCTAGCCTGTCTGTCCGGTTTTTCACCGGGCTCTAATCTGTCGCAGGGCGTGTCCTTGCCACAACGAGCACGAGTAGAGCGCTATCCGTATCCAGGCCCCGTGTCCTGATTTGATTCTTGGCGTGTCCTAGTTCGGATTAGACGAACGGGATGTGCTCAGCCCATCTTTTCCATCGGTCGCCGTCTGTTGTCATAGCTTGTTCCCGTCAGGTTCCCCATGAGATGATCCCCGCCTCTTGCGGGGAGGCCTTCCATGAAGAACATGCAGGCGCGCTTGGAAAAACTTCGGATCGAGGCGGAAGAGTGTGAGCTAATCAGCAAGCTGGCGACCAGTCCGACTAAGAAAGAGCTATTCGCCAAGCTGGCAGCTCATCATCGGACACTGACCGATGAGGTCGAGCGGACGATAAGAGCAACAAAGCCTTAGTTCCCTTAACAACATAGGATGCATCGGCGCATTGTCTGCGTCACGCTGTCGGCTGGGAGACCGAGCGCGCGCCCGCTGCCGAAGCAATAAGCGCGGCCATGGCCGACACCGATCGCGCTTCGCGCGTGCACCATGAGGCTTTCCAAGATTACGTAGGGCGCGTTTGTGAGCTGATCTCGCGGGCTGCGGAATTACTTAGAGTGCCAGGCCGGACGCCTTCATCGGCCGCAAGACGCGGGAGCCTTCCCTCCAAGGAGGAGGAGCAACTCACCAATTGGAGCGCTCGTCCGCCTGCTGCTAAATGAGAGCATGGATGACTTATTGAAACCGGCCGATCAGTTGATGCTTGGAAGGCGCCGGTCTGTACAGCTCAAGCTGGCTAAATGATCTCGAAATACCGCCGGCGTTCAAAGTCTGTGACCCGATGTTGAACGGCCTCCCATTCCCAACGGCGGGAGCAAGAAAACGCTTCAACAAACCTTTCACCGAAGACATCATTGGCTGCCGGAGACTGTGCAAACCGATATGTTGCCTCTGCCAAGCTTTGAGGCAGCCTCCCAGACGGAAGGCAGGCCTCCGCGCTTGCATCACCGACGATCGAAGCCGGGAGCGCCGCGTTTGTCTCGATACCCAATATGCCGGAACCGATGGCACATGCGAGGGCAAGATATGGGTTCAGGTCTGCACCGGGCAGCCTGTATTCGAGACGATGTGCAGACGGGTCTCCCGGAATGACGCGTACCGCGCAGGATCGGTTGTCGATTCCCCAGCTCGGATAGATTGGTGCCCAACAACCAGGTACCAATCTCTTGTAGCTATTGAAATTCGGCACAGCGAGCACACAGAAATCATTCATGTATTTCAATTGTCCGCCGATGAATTGCCTCATGAGCTTCGAGACGTTGCGAAACGCCTCACTATCGTAAAACACATTCTGACCATCTGCGGACATCGAGACGTGAATATGGCCGGACTGGCCCGGCCAATTCTCTGAAACCTTGGCCATGAATGTAGCCATCATGCCGCGCGTCTGCGCCCAGGCCTTTATCATCGACTTGAATATGATTGCTCGATCGGCGGCTTCCAGGGCATCACAATGACGAAGTGACGCTTCAATCACGCCTGGTCCCGTTTCAAAGTGCAGCCCGCTGAGAGGGATTCTGGACTTCTCACAAAGCGCCAGGATCTCACCGAACAGCTCCCTGTGCGCGACAGACCGCGCAATCGAGTAGCCGAATGGGCCCCGCGTCAAAGGAGCCCATTGGCCGAACGGCTTGTCTTCAATTATGTCGGCGTTCTCCTTGAACAGCATAAACTCAAACTCGAACCCGGCGCTGCAGCTGTATCCGCGGTCGGCAACCCTTTGCAGGACTTTACGCAGAATACCGCGCGGGCAGACGCTCTCATGTGCGCCCGCAAACTCAGCCAGATAGAGATATTGATCGCCGGCATAAGACACCGAACGGCCGGTGCCGGACAGAACGCGCAGATCGGCGTCCCCAAATACTGACTGCGGCTCTTGCGTGAAGCCCGCCGGAATGACGCGGTCCGAACAATCCCACGCGAGCACCGCTTCAGAGAACTTGATGACCTTATTCCCGACGGAAAGATCTTCACCCAGGACGTGTTTGCCTCGAAGGATGCCATCGAAGTCGCTCACACCGATCATCGCCGCAGCGGCTGAATTCGTGCAACTGTCGCAGATGCCGGTCATTGGTTCGCTTCCTGCGGCACCAAATCGAACACCTGGTCCATCCGCATCGCACGCAGTTGGCGATAATCTTCCTCAAGCTGTATCAGGTCGTTGTTCACGAGATACACAATGCCTGGCGTCGACGCCAAGTCGATCGTCGGAACCAGGTTTTGCCCTATCGGAACGAACGCAATGGCATCCGCGAAGCTCGGCAGCTTGCCGATCGCATCGAGTCCGGGATAGCCGGCAACAACACCGCCCATGTCGGAGATCAGCGAGACGCACAGTGCATGAGCCTGCCGCTTGTAAACCCCGCGTCGCCTCATATACCCAGCAAAGCCTTTGGGATCTGCGTAACGCCACGCGGTGAGCGTCAAATGGTTATGGCCCAACGCCATCGTCCTGGCTTTTGCCGACATGGTTCCTTGCAGCCTCGCTCCGAAGTCGACCAGAACCGGTCCCCGATCATCGACGATGATCTCGGCATGAGCAGGTCCGTCGGTGATCCGAAGCGCCCGCAGCGCACGTTCAAGGTAGTCGGATAGTTCAAGAACGATTGGCTCCTTACCTCCCAATAACCGCTCGAGTGAGCAGACCGAAGACGCGCCCTCAATAGGAACAGTGTCATAGGTCCAGGCCTCCGTGACGAAGGTCTCGCCGTCGATCGAGACGGCATTTACGGTATATTGCTGGCCGTTGATTTTCTCCTGTCCAAGCGCCAATTGATTGAGCGTTCCGACACGGTTCGTCTTACCGACGATCGCGGTTACAGCGCGCTGAATATCGGCATCCGTCGAGCAAAAGAACACGTCCTCCGTGCCTGTGCTGTTCAGCGGCTTGATCACAAGCTCATCGAAGGTCTCTTGACGCTTCCATCTTGCGATCACTTCAGCATTGTCGGACACCACTTGTCTGATCGATCGCACGCCTGCTGAGGCCAACGCTTCAGACAGGCGCGATTTGTCCCGTCGGGCGGCCGAAAGGGCGGTGCCATTTGAAGGCAAGCCCAGCCGCTCCGAGATCGAATCGGCCAGCTCAACTCCTGTCTCGCACCCCGCTATGACGAACTCCAGCTCCCTGCCCTGGAGAGCCCGAAGATGATATTCAACGATCTCGTCGTACCCCATGCGCTCGGGCGGGCGAATGACTTCATCATACAGATTAGCATTGAAATGCGATTGAAAGATCGACGGAATCTGTGCAGCCGACATCACATGCACTGTTGAAATTCCATACCGCTTGAACTCTTCCGGCAAGAAGCGGCCGGTCGAATATGCGTCGACGATTACACAGTTTCGCTCGTTCATGCGGACCTCCGGTACTGCAAACAGACGTTGCCGACGGCAACAGCCGTGATGAGAACATTTCCAACGAACGTATGCGGCGAAGGCACGATACGAGAATCGAAGTACTGGAACAGAAACGTGATGACAGGAGCGGTGGACAGGACCATGTTGACCGTGAAGGGCTCGACGCGGCGAATACCCTCCTGGAACAAGAGCAATGGAACGATGATCGTGGATAGCCCAATCGTTGCGATCGCAAGCCAATGTTGCGAGATCTCGAGCACGATGGAGGAATGGTCGACCAGTCCCAGCAGCAAAAGGATCGTTCCGTAAAAACGATGCGCCAACACCTGTCGACCCGAAAATCCGCGGTCGAATAGCAGCTTGACGAGTATATTTGTAAGAGCGAGCGATAGGCCGGCCACGATTGCCAAGACGATGCCGAAGGACGATCGAGCTCCCCACTCCACGCCAGCGTTGCCGGTTGCCGAGATCCATATCATGTAACTTCCAACTGCCGCGATCGTCACGCTCACGACGATATCGGATGCTGGAGGAACGCCCTGGCGCCTGATCAGCGCGTTTAACCACACCGTCGCAGCGGGTCCTAGCGCCACCATGAACGCGACGACGATCGCCGGTTCGGTGTATTTCAGGCCGATAAACAACCCGATCCAACTGATCGCGGTCACGACATTGAGCGACACGAACACCAGGAGCGCCGACTTCGCAACCCGTGCCGTTTCTCTCTCGTGACCTGCCAGCAGATTAAATGTCAGACAGACCGCGGCAAAGGACACGAGGAGAGCGACGAACGCATCCGCCCGCTGAAAATACGATGCCGCATAAACTTCGCCTGCCGCGCTCAGGACGACATAGAGCGCTACAAAGAGAACTCCCAGAGCGAAGCGTCTTGTCAATCGCCCACCCGTCCTCTGCGGGCGGGGCGGCGCGGCCCGCCCCCCGGACCACGCTTGTCCACCAGTTCCGGAAGACTCGCCTTTCGACCTGGGCGGACCGCGCTTGGTTTGAAACGTCACAATCCGCCTCTAATGTTTCTTTGTTTGGTAGTACGCAACACACGCCTCTCCAAAAGCCGTGAACAGTCGCTGGCTCAGGAGATCAGTTGAGGCGTGCCATTCGGGGTGCCATTGCACACCGATTTGCAACGTCGGCGCGCCGATGACCGAAGCCGCTTCGACCAGTCCGTCAGGCGCCCATGCCTCGCGCCTCAGTGCGGCGGCAAGCAGCTCGATGCCTTGATTATGCAGGGAGTTCACTTGCGCTTCGATGGCGCGCACGATCGGAAAGAGCGCACCATCAGGAGATATCCTCACGCTGTGCGCGGCATCGTACTGACGGTCTCTTGGACGATCTGGTTTCTCGGCATGCATCAGGCCACTTCCCAGTCTCCACTCAGCAAGCGATGGATGGAGAGTGCCGCCAAAATAGACGTTGAGCTCCTGAAGCCCGCGGCAGATGCCCAAGATCGGCATTCCGAGCGCGATGGCGCTCCCAATGGCTACCGCAGAGAGCCTATCCCGCGGGCGGTCACGAATTCCACCATCAACGTCCTGTTGGTCAGCCGGCGGAAGTGATGCAGGTGCCTTCAAGACGGCAGGGTCAATATTCGATTCATCCCCTGTCAAAACCAGACCGTCGAGCGCGCCCATGATCGCCAGGCCGACCTCTAGCCTCACATCTTCCGCGTCGATCGTCGGCAATATGACGCATGCCACGCCCGCATGATGAAGGAGGGCCTTGAGGTATTTTTGCCGTAGCCAGTCGCGATGCACACCATCGACCAAAAGACGGTTCGAGGTGACGCCGACCACGGCGCGAGCGTTGTCTGAGCGTTGCAATGTCACGCCACGTGCCCCTTCGCATGGGCATCAGCAAGCGATTGCTCATACAAGCGTCGATTTCGCTCCTTCAACTGAGTTATGACACTGGGTTGACCTTGCGGCCCCTTGACGAAGAGCCCTCCCCAGCTCGCGGCAACCTTTGCGTAACCCGGATCCTGCATCCGGATCTTCTGGGCCTTGTGCAACAGCCAGAATGGGATACCCGGCGAGAGGTGATGCTCGAGGTGATACTCGTCCAGGTTTTGTCCAAGGATCGCCCGCTCCAGGAAATTGCCTTTCCGATTCCTGGTTAGATAGACGTTCTTCGTTTCGCTCTCGCACATCGGCGAGTGCTCGGCGAGCTCGACAAACCAGCCAAGAACCTGAAACGTTGTGAGATAGGGGACGATCCAAAACAGGATCACGATGTGGAGCAGCCCAAGAGCGTATGATCCGGCCAGGATGCCGATCCAGAAGAGGTAAAAGCCATACTTGTCGACAAGTATGCTTGACCGGCTCTGGTCCTCGGAATCTGTGATCGAAAACCGGTTGGTCCAGAGATACTTCAGGTAGGCCAGTGTCGCGCCACCAAATATCGGCTTCCAGATGATATTGAAGGCGTACCGCTTGGGAGGCTGGACGTCGTAAACACCATTGGCCATGAAGAACTTCAGGTCGGGATCCTTCTCCGGGTCGCCGAGATACGGATGATGCAGATAGACGTGCGAGATCCGGTAGGCCCAGTGGCGCTGGAACAGGGGATAGGCCGCGAACAGAATGCCGAGGACGTAGTTCCAGGTCGTGTTCTTCGCGAGCGTACGGTGAGCCGCATCATGAGCGATCGTCGTCAGGCCGCGCTGGTAGGCACCGATCAGAAGAACGGCGAGCGGGTACAGCCACCAGGAGACGCAGAGCGTCGCGAGCGTGCAAGCGGCAATTACAGCGTAATCCTTGGCGATGTAGATCGCTCCCATCACATTGTCCGGCCTCAGCTCGGACAATTGCTTATTGATCTCCCGGCTGAACTGAACAGCCTCATAACGAGACGACCTCAGTTTCCAAGCGTCTGCCTGATTCATGAGAACCTCCTCCTGATCGCCTTACAAGTTGTCAGATTGCGGAAAGCGCCCTGTCCAGATCGCGCACGATGTCGTCGACATCTTCGATGCCCACGCAAAGTCGGATCGAGCCGCCAAATATGCCGGCGGCTTCGCGCTTCTCCCGCGGAACAGTGGTGTGGGTGGTCGAAACAGGATGCGTTACGAGCGTACGGGCGTCCCCGACATTCGAGACGTGATACATCAGGTCGACATTCTGGATGAATTTCCGCCCGGCCTGCTCGTCCTCAACTTCGAACATGACCATCGCGCCGTGTCCGTATGCGGGATTGAGTGTCTGGTCGACAGTTTCCCGATCGGCTCCCTCGAACAGCCCCGGGTAGAAGACGCGGCGCACTTTTGGATGCTCCTTAAGAACGTCGGCCACGATCCTGGCGTTTGCGCAGTGCTGCTTCATGCGAAGGGGCAGCGTTTCAAGGCCTTGGATCAGCTGAAAGCTCGCAAAGGGGGCAATGGCCGCGCCAGTATCGCGCAACCAGGTCATGCGAGCCTTCAAGAGAACCTCGCTTTTTCCGAGATCGTCGACATCTTGCAGCGCGTTGCGCCAGATGATCCCGCCATGCGCCTCGTCAGGACTGTTGAACAAGGGAAAGCGAGAGGCGCCGCGGTAGCTGAACTTGCCGTTGTCAACGATCAGACCGCCCAGCGTTGTGCCATGGCCGCATATGTATTTCGTAGCGGAGTAGGTCGTAATCGCAGCACCGAGATCTGACGGCCGACATACCAGCGGGGTCGTCGTATTATCCACCACCAACGGAACGCCGTGCTTTCGGCCGATCTCAGCCAGCTGTTTGACCGGAAGCGGAATCAGGCAAGGATTTGAAATCACCTCTCCGAACAGGCAGATCGTGCGATCATCGATGGCACGTTCGAAGGTCTCGGGCCTTCGGGGGTCTGCCGTTCTGACGCTGATACCAAGACGCTTCAGCGTGTTATGGAGCAGATTCCACGTGTTGCCATAGAGATACGGTGAGGCGACGATATTGTCCCCCACCTCGCCGCTTGACAGGTTGACGATGGCAAGGAAGGTTGCCGCTTGACCTGATGCGACGGCGAGCGAGTCGCTTCCCATGTCGACCGCGGCATACCTTTTTTCCAGCGCGCGGGTCGTCGGGTTGATGATCCTCGTATAGGTGAATCCATCAGCCTTGACGTTATAGACGTCCGCAATGTGATTCAGATCGCCATCAAGTTCGTAAGCCGTGTTCTGATAGATCGGCACTGCGACAGCTTTCGTCACCGGATCGCGTCGGTAGCCGGCGTGCAGAACAGCAGTTTCGGCAGAGAACGGCAGCTGCGAGTCCTTTGCGAAGGACGATGACATCTCGACCCCACGCTCGCAGGCCTGGCGGGTTGACGGCGTCCCCATGGATGAAGCCGGGCCGGACCGAAAATATGTACGAAAGGCGCACCCCAACTGCTCGATCCAACTGGGCTGGATCTCGCCAATGCAGCCGACCCGAAAACTCCGCGTCGCAAGATGCAGCTTCGAGTAGATATAAAGATTGTGGGCCGCCAAGTGACGATATAGCCCATCGAAGCCTGCCTGATCCGCGATTCCGGACGGCGCCCTGAACGCGACGCAGACCGGAGACTGCAATTCGGCGGATAGCAGCGGAGACACTACCCCTTCGAGTTCTTGGACGAGATCGTCTCTGACCTTCTCATACCTGCGGCGCCTGGCATCAATGCCCTCCCCCTCCAGAATCTCCAAAGCCTTCGTTGTTGCCTGAACGATGTGGGTGGGTGGGGTCGATCGCCACTCTCCGGTACGCTCGAGCGAGAGCCATTGGTCTCTCACGTCGAGCACAAATGACCTTGGTTCTTGAACCGCTTTTTCCAGCAGCTCGCGAGACGCGATGACAAAAGCTACTCCTGGCGGCCCTTCGATGCACTTATTGCTCGATGTGACCAGGACATCCGGTCCACCACGGCTTAGGTCGATGTCAATCGCGCCAAAAGAGCTCATGCCGTCGACGATCGTCTTCACACCACGCCGCCTCGCCTCCTCTATGATCGCGTCAACCGGATTGACGATTCCGGTTGTTGTCTCGCAATGCACAAGACATAGGTGAGTAACGCCGGGATTTCGGCTCAGCTGCTCGGCAACTTCCTGGGGCTCCAGGGGCTCGGTCGCTCGCTTGACAAGCTTCAGCGCTTCGACGCCCCACAGCCGCAGAATCTTGAAAATGCGCTCGCCATAGATGCCGTTTATGCAAACGAGCGGCTTGTCGTTCCTGGACACGAATGAAGAGAGCGCGGCTTCCATTGCAAAGGACCCGCCCCCCTGAATGGGGACCACCGAATAGTCCTTGGCACCTCCCAGCAGATTGAGCATCAGCCGCCTCATGCGGGCGGTCACTTCCTTGAACTCACCATCGCGCGATGCGAGGTCGAGCAGCATCTGGCTCCTGACCGCCAGCGACAGCGACAATGGACCAGGCGTCAGCAGAGAGCGTTGTCTAGTCACACCAATTCCCCTTAAACCGTATTCGTCGATGGATCTGAAGCGCGATGATGCGACCTCACCCCCTTGGGCGCAGGCTTTCTCGATTCATCTGCTGCTGGGAGAAACACCATAGGCGCGGGCAAGCATCGCCAGCAGCCCACCACATCATGCATGCAAGGATTTGAGCGCCATCGCATTGCTAGCTAGGCGTCGATCGGTTTACGCCAAACCGTGCATTCAGGCGAACGTTGAGGTTCGGACGAACGTGCACATCGGGTCCATCGCGTGCGGATATCGATCCGCGCCTGACGGACATGATGCGTTCCGTTGCTGATGAGCCTGATCCTGCGTGAGCCTGAGACTTGGGACATTCGCATACTGTCACTCGTTGGAGAATTCGGGACGTTGACGACCTTTGCCGTCCATTTTCAGATCGTACAACTTGACGTTAGGTGCGTTTCAACCCTCTCCCGAACTCTTCTCGTGTGAATTTTTTCTGACGTGCACCTCCAAAAGGAGCGATAAGCCAACTCGAGCGGCTGAACGATGTGATTTGCGGCAAGCGAGCTCGGAGTTTTCATAGTTCGACGTCAGGATCGTCCCGCAGTCCATCATCACGGCGGTGGGCGTGTCGTGGTTGACGGCTGATCCAGAGTGTCGCCGCGGGGAGTGCGCCGTCGTGGAGCTCGAATGCTCAACTCGATCGCGGAGCAGCTCAACGGCTTGCGGACCGATGAGCCTGCCCGCAGTCATGAGGCGTTTGACCTCGACGGCTAGCTCCTTCGAGCCGTTCTGCTCGGTTGGCTCCTCTGCTAGATCTGCCAAATGTCGAGCGCACTCTCGATCCGGCGTCCGGCTCGAGGCCGGTGTCGCTCAAGCTCAAGACAGAGCGTCGAAAATGCCGGAAATCGAGC
This sequence comes from Bradyrhizobium sp. Mp19, assembly GCF_029952935.1. Lineage (NCBI taxonomy): Bacteria > Pseudomonadati > Pseudomonadota > Alphaproteobacteria > Hyphomicrobiales > Nitrobacteraceae > Bradyrhizobium > Bradyrhizobium sp. Mp19. Next base: position 10,479 of record NZ_JASAUT010000101.1, read on the forward strand.
CAGCGATAGCCTCGCCCTTAGCGTCTACCCCCTCGCTGGGGCCGTTAGCGGCCTTGGGTCGAGTTTTTCCCCACGAGAACTGACGCCAGCAAGCTGCAGGCTCATTGAGGAGGTGAGCGGTCCGGCATGAATTGAGTGTGGGGGGCGACCCGCGTCGCGAGCCTGTCCCGCGGCTTTCGCATTGTCCCCTGCCGGCCCGCCTCGTGCAGACATGTTCACAGCCAGCCCCGCAGACGGCCCTTTGAAGCTCGCGCGCAGGTGAGGGATACGGCCCAAACTGAAGACAGCGCGCCGGAGGGTAGGCCTAGCGCCCGAGCGTCGGGACAGGCTGCTCCTGCTTCCCAAGTCAATGTACTGGCAAACAATTGCGCCGGATGCGGCTAGACCCGGAGGAACGAGTTGCCCTTCTTCATCGTGCGCGAGAGATCGAAGCTGGATGTCCGAGACGCCGGCAGCTCGGTTACGAGAGCCTAGGCATGACGCTAGTCGGACGCGCGGGAAACGGCATCAAGCGAAACTTCAAGCTACTGGAAGTCGGACTTCCTCTCTGGCCTTTGTCCTGGCGTCATAGATTCTGACCTGGAGCATGGGACGGCGCTTCTTGAGCTCCTGGGCTCCTGCGAAGGCCCCATCCCTGGTTGCGAATTCGGTTTTCAATTGACCGTCGATTTCGAGCACATAACCAGAAGCGGGCAATCGACGTGTGGACGCAACCATTTTGTTCCTTTGGAGCCTGAGTCTGATTGATGCCTTTGCTTAACCTGAGTCGCCGTGGCCGGGCCAGCAGGTTAGTGGGGGGCATCTCCTGCTATCGATGGTGCGATGCGAGGTGACAGGTTTGACGAACACTAACGGCCAAGAATTGCGCGAGCCATCAACACATCGATCACGGCCTGGGCCATTTGCTCAGGTGTCTGCTCCATGGTCCTGAGATGAATTTCGGGTCTTATCGGCGCTTCATAGGACGCATCGATGCCGGTGAAGTTCTTGATCTTACCGGACTTCGCCTTTGAATAAAGACCTTTGGGATCGCGACGCGCGCATTCTTCGATCGGCGTATCGACAAAGACTTCGACAAACTCCTCCTTGCTGACCAGACTGCGCACCATGTCTCGTTCGCTCCTGTGGGGCGAGATGAACGAACAAATTACGATCAAGCCACTGTCCGCCATCAGCTTGGCAGCCTCCCCGGCGCGCCGAATGTTTTCCATGCGGTCGACCTCGGAGAAGCCGAGGTCCGCATTTAATCCGTGCCGCAGGTTGTCCCCATCCAGCAGCATGGCATGCCGGGACATTGCGAACAGCTTTTGATCGACGATGTTGGCAATCGTCGATTTTCCTGCGCCGGACAGGCCGGTGAACCAAATGATGCAGGGCTTCTGGTTCTTGAGGTCGGCCCGCTCCTTCCGTCCCACTGCAACGGGTTGCCAAGCGACGTTGGTCGCCCGCCGCAGTGGACATGCGATCATCCCGGCCGCGACCGTACGGTTTGTATACCGGTCGATGACGATAAATGATCCGGTCTTGCGATTGGCCTCGTAAGGATCGAACGCCGCAGGCCGGGTGGTTGATATATTGCAAAAGCCGATCTCGTTAAGGCCAAGCGTCCCGGCTGACAGGTGCTCCCGTGTATTGACGTCGATCCGATGATTGATCGCGGTAATGCTGCCGGCTATGGTCTGCGATCCAATGCGCAGAATGTAATTGCGCCCGACAACGAGCTGGTCCTCATCCATCCAGATCAGATGAGCGGCGAATTGGTCGGCGAGCTCCGGCCGCTCGGTCGGACGTGCCAGGAGATCGCCACGGCCGATATCGATTTCGTCTTCAATGGTGATCGTGATTGCATCGCCGGCCTCGGCGCAGGACAGACCGCCGCCCTGCGTCACAATCCGCCTGACGCGCGTGGTCCGTCCAGACGCTGCGACGACGATGTCGTCGCCCACCGAGATGCTTCCCGAAGCCACGGACCCGGCGTAGCCGCGGAAATCCAGGTCCGGCCGGTTCACCCACTGTACTGGAAAGCGGAAGGCCTGCCCGGAGCTGTCGCACCGGATATCAATACTCTCCAACTGGCCGAGCAGGCAGGGACCATCGTACCAGTGAGTGTTGCCGGAGCGGTCGACGACATTGTCGCCGTACCTGGCAGAGATCGGGATCGGAACGATCGATTCGAAGCCAAGATCGCTGGCAAAGGCCACATAGTCGGCGACGATCCGATCAAAGCTCTCTTTGCTGTAGTGGACGAGGTCGATCTTGTTCACTGCCAGGACGAGATGGCGGATACCAAGGAGCGAACAGATGAACGAGTGGCGCTTGGTTTGAACCAGCACGCCCTTGCGGGCATCGATGAGGATGATAGCGAGCTGGGCGTTTGAGGCGCCCGTTGCCATGTTGCGAGTATACTGCTCGTGGCCGGGCGTATCTGCCACCATAAAAGAGCGCCGTTCCGTCGCAAAGAAACGATAAGCCACATCGATCGTGATGCCTTGCTCTCGCTCGGCTTCAAGCCCGTCGACGAGCAGCGCGAAATCGATCTCACGGCCGGTCGTGCCGTGCTTGGCGCTGTCCCGTTCCAGCGCCGTCATCTGATCATGGTAGATCATCTTGCTGTCGTGCAGCAGCCGGCCGATCAGTGTCGACTTCCCGTCATCCACCGAACCGCACGTGATGAATCGCAGCTGATCCTTTGGCTTGGCCTGGACAGACTCCGTTATCGCCTTGACAAGCATCAAAAGTAGCCTTCCCGCTTCTTTTTCTCCATCGAAGCGGCTTCATCGGCATCAATCAAGCGCCCCTGGCGCTCCGACACCGTCGCAGTCTGCATCTCTGCGACGATGTCTTCGATCGTCGTCGCGTCGGATTCAATAGCCCCGCTCAACGGATAGCAGCCCAGCGTGCGGAAACGGATCATCCGCATTTGTGGCGTCTCGCCAGACCGAAGCGGCAATCGCTTGTCGTCGATCATGATCGTCGCGCCATTTCGACGCACGATCGGTCTTTGCTTGGCGAAGTAGAGCGGGACGACCGGGATCTTCTCGCACATAATGTATTCCCACACGTCGAGCTCAGTCCAGTTTGACATCGCAAAAACGCGCATGGTTTCGCCCTGGCGAATCCGCGTATTGAACAGGTTCCAGAGCTCCGGCCGCTGATTGCGGGGGTCCCAGACGTGCCCGGACGAACGGAAGGAGAGTATCCGTTCTTTTGCGCGGCTCTTCTCCTCATCACGCCGGGCGCCGCCAAAGGCGGCATCGAATTCGTGGAGGTCGAGCGCCTGCTTCAGGGCGTCGGTCTTCATCACCCGGGTATGAAGCGCGGAGCCGGAGTCGATCGGATTGATCCCGCGCGCGATGCCCTCCTCGTTTACATGGACGATCAGGTCGAGGCCGAGGCGCTTGGCTGTCGCGTCCCGGAAGCTGATCATCTCACGAAACTTCCAGGTCGTGTCGACGTGAAGCAGGGGAAACGGGAGCTTTGCGGGATAGAAGGCCTTGATCGCAATATGCAGCATCACGCTCGAGTCTTTTCCGATCGAGTAGAGCATGACCGGCTTTTTGAACTCGGCGACCACGTCACGCATGATTTCGATCGATTCAGCTTCGAGACGGCGCAGATGTTTCGGCAGCATGTGTCTTCTACGATGCGGGATCTTTAGTTCGTTCAGTACCGCGTTTGCCTTGCGATAGGCCCGATAGGCGTTGCAGCGATCGGCTGCCTGCCATAGCGCATCGGCGTCCACCGGGTCAAACAGCGGATAGCGTCCATCCTTCGTTCGGCGTCTGCCAGCAACCAATCGAAGCGCGGCTGGACACGCGAGCCGGCGGACTTACTTCCGCTTGCCAGCTAGACAACGAGCTCGATAAGGCAGGCAGCACATTTTGACCATAGTCCTGGGAGGATCATCGCTCGTGATTGTTGCTCCCCTCCTTGAGCCGCACAATCTCGCCCCGCAGCGCCTCGATAACGGCGTCGCGATGCCGAACGGCCTCTTGCAGTGCACCTCGATCCGATTCCGAAGCCAAGAGTGCCATGCGCAACTGCGCCTCCATCGAACTCGTCAGCTCCTGATTTTGGTCGAAGTCGGTTCCGGATAGATGCTGCGCATCGTGCCCTGTGGACGCATTTGGTGTGGAGCATGAGTTCTCGATTGGCCGCCGAATGCCAGGGGGTTGGCTGAAATGCTCGACCATGCCCGTTCCTTGCTGAGGCGCAGATCCCACCACATTCGAAATATCTGACGATATAGCTCGGTGACCTCGCGCCCTTTATCAACCACTCCGGCTTGTTGTGCGTGCCGCAATTCCGCTTCATATCCGAGCTGTATCATCAGCTCGACGCCGATCAGATCGGTTATCGTTTGCATCTCTTCGACGCTCAATTGGACCTGCCACGCGTCGACAGACTTCTCATCGACGTGTTCGCCGTCAGGGCCTGTGAGACAAACAGGGGGATTTTGCGGAGGGAGGATTTCTGGTTCATCGTAGCCACCAGG
>NZ_JASAUT010000102.1:0-14278 GCF_029952935.1 Bradyrhizobium sp. Mp19
CGTCAACTCGACAACTGGTCCGCCGCATCGCCAGATCGGCCAACGTCAAGTCATGAATTTTGAGTCAGACTCTGAGAGGCGTTTTCATCTTCGGGCTTGATAGTGAAAGTAAGCCGAGGCCCTATCTCTCCGAGGTCGTAATGCGCCCGCCCCATCCATGGCTCCAGGACAGCCCGGAGATGGTCCAGAATTGGGCCCACGGGGCCTTCCGTCGTGCGCGTGAGATCTATGTCTTCCGAGTACCGATAGGCGCTTGGGAAGTGCAGCTTGTTTAGAGCGGTGCCTCCGCGGAACCGCAGCTCTTTCTTCAGATAATCATCCTTGAAGATTTCAACGAGTGCCCTGGATATGATGAGGTCTTGCTCGACCTGTCGATCTTCGGGCCATGGAGCTTTTTGACTCCATGCAACGATGTTCATGGCTGGAATCATTGATCGAGCTCCGGACGGCGATGGACCAGCACGTTCCAGCGTGTGTCACGTTCCGGCGGCTTGCGGGTCTTGCTACTACGCTTGGAAGGATCGAGTTCGACCCAGGGCAGCAGTTTTTCGTTTTGCAGGTAGGCGTGAAGTGACTCGGCTGCCTGGCTGTGTTTGACGTAGTCGAGCAGGTATCCGAGGCGCTGGATAACGGACCGCTCAAAGGCGGGTGCCAATTTCTGGAGTTCGTGCGCCTTCATTTTAGCCCCGAGATCAGAAAGGACAGTGGCAATGCTGTCTATCGTTCCGGTCACATGCATATAGCGCAAAAGGTCGAGCCCAGTGAGTTCGGGCGACGATAGCTTGAAGCGGCCAGTATCGGTCTTGTGGTCAACGATCGCTCCCGAAAGAGCGCCTATTTCCTTTCGATAGAAGAAGGAAAGGATCGAGCGGCCGGCGCGGATTTTGGGCATCCGTTTGTCGGTTACGATTTGGAATTGCATGACCGCCTGGTGGGACGCGCCGTGTATCTCAGCCGCCTTGAGCAATCCGACATAATATGGGTGCCCCTCGTGTTCCATGAGATCGTCGATATACCACTGCGGCGGTGGAGCACCGCGCACCAGGTACTGTGGAGGGACGACGACGTAAAAGCCGTGCCGCGGATTAAGAAGCTGCCCTTTCTTCTGCAGGCGTTTGGCGGCGGCCAGGAAGCCCCGCGAAGTTACCTCCAGTTCGGCGATCGCTTCGTCCCGCGTAAACGAGATCCGTCCACCGGCGAGCAGATCCGTTAGATAGGAAGCGAGAGTTCGGCGGCTTCGAAGCATCATGTATAAATATACCCAGAACGTAGGTATTTTTCAACACAAAGCTATGTTATAAAATCCATAGAAAGTGGTGTTTTTCATACATGGGACTGTACCGATTCCGGTGCCTTACAGTCGTTCCTTCGCAGGACCAAGCCTGTCCCGGCCCAACAAAAATCTCCCGGAAGGCCTGTTATCCGCGTGCCCCGAGTTGGCGGCCACCGGGAGACCGCAATGAGCATTATAACTGGTGACTTCGTTACAGTGCGCGCTTAGATTGAGCAGGAAAATATTCGTAGTTTCGGAAACGATTTGGAATGCCGCTTTCGCTAAAGCCGTCCAGTGCTACCGAATGCAATTTTTCTGGATGGTCGATTAACAAGAAAAGCCGTGCCAAGCTGTTGAAGTTATCGCCTACCCGTATTTGCGACAGGAAGAAAACGCTCAGCGCGTGATCAATGCCTTGTAGCCGCGCCGACGGGCTTCAAAAGGCAAGCGCGGACGTTCTTGAGAGAGCCTCAGAAATCTGCTTCTCGAAGTTCCGACATGGTCCGGCATCGGCATGTTGAACTCCAGCGCGGGCAATCAAGCGCTAAGCGTCCCGCAGGACAGTTACGCTCATTCTGATTCCTCGTCAGCTTCTCGAAAGCCAAGCCTTGTAGCGAGAACGTGTTTATCCAGCTCCGGCATTAGCTAATCGTATCTGTCAAAGGAGATGGGATGGATCCGTTCAACAAGCTCAACCCATTCGAGGCCCCAGATGTCGATCGGGCGTACTATCATGGGCTGGAAGAGCAGCAGGCGGACGAAGCGGGGTTTCCGCAGCACCTGAACGAGTTGCATCCGCACGAGCGCCCGCCCTCCAGTTCAAATAGGCTCGGCGACGCGGACGTTGTGTCGAACAGAGATGCGGATCCTTTGGGAATGCCGCATGAGGGTCGCGTCGGACAGGGCACCTCGCGGTTGCCATCGGATCCGCCAGCCTTCTCTGGACAAGGGATCAATCAACATGTGCTTTTTACGGCCGCGGATCGCGGTGGCCAGTTGCCAGCCGGCAGTTTCAGTCTGCCGGATTATTGGCACGGCATGGATGCGGCTGCCGATTGGCCGACGCATAGTGTCGGTCAGGAGGAGCATTCGTGGGCGGAGGCCAGTGACGTGGCGCCGGAGTGGGCAACGACCCCAGCAAATCCTTGGCAGCAAAATCTCGGGGCAGCAATTCTCGGCCGACGGCCCCTGCGAGGTGATGGCAATACCTCAACAGGAGGCGGCCGGCTCACCCCGGCCGCAGCGCAGTGGACCGAAGCATTGCATGACACACGGGCCTCTGGCCCTGCAGGCGGTGCGGCGGACTTCGAAGGCTCCGTCCTCAGGGAATCGCGGCTCGACCAGATCTTGGACAAATGGGCCTGCGATGAGCGGCAGGCGGAAGGCGAGGATCGGCAAGAGGCGGTAAGACGAATAATAGCCTGGGGCGAAACTGGCGACGTCTATGCAGGGCTGGAGCTGCAATACTTAGGCCTGACGACATTGCCCGACACCCTTCCGCCCGGGCTCCAATCGCTCAACGTGAGCGACAACGAGCTTGTGCACTTGCCTGACACTCTCCCGTCTGGACTTCGGACGCTCGGCGCCAGCAACAACCGATTGACTCGCCTGCCCGACGCCCTCCCGACGGGACTCCAGTCACTCGTCATCGGCAGCAACCAACTGACCGGGCTGCCCGACACCCTCCCGGAGGGGCTTTCGACACTCGCCGTCAGCAGCAACCGGCTGACCAGCCTGCCCGACACCCTGCCGGTCGGGCTCCAGGACCTCGATGTCCGCGGCAACCTGCTGACCAGCCTGCCCGACGCCCTCCCGAGCGGACTTCAGTTGCTTGCCGTCGGCGGCAACCGGCTGACCAGCCTGCCTGATACCCTCCCGCCCGACCTCCAAGAGCTCGAAGCCGATGGCAACAGGCTGACCAGCCTGCCCGATGCTCTCCCCGCCGAGCTCCAGTTGCTCTTCGCCCGCGATAACCACCTGAATAGTCTGCCCGAGACACTCCCGCCCGAGCTCCAGAGACTCCACGTCAGCGGCAACAGGCTGACGAGCCTGGCCGAGACCCTCCCGGCCGAGCTCCAGGTGCTCGAGGCACGCGACAACCGGTTGATCGGCTTGCCGGAGACCCTGCTAACCCAGCTAGGTTCTGGGTGCATGGTTTATGTGGATGACAATCCGCTGCCCGAGCAGGTGCGGACGAATTTGGCGGGAGCTCTGAATGCCCCGAACTATGCTGGCCCGCGGGTCTTCTTCTCGATGGGCGGGGGAACGGCGGTGGATCAGGAACGGCCACTAGCCGAGGCGGTAGCGGACTGGTTGAAGGGCGAGCCGGAGGCGATCGCCGCCTGGCAGAACTTCGCCGACGAGGCGGGTGCCCCAGCATACGCGCTCTTCCTCGACAAGCTGCAGAAGACTGTGAATTATGATAATCCCGAGTTCAGACAGGCGGTGGCCGAGGACCTGCGGCAGGCAGCGACCAGGCCGCCATTGCGCCAGCAGTTTTTTCAGCTGGCTTTCGGGGCGAGCGAGACCTGCCAGGATCGCATCACCCTGACCTGGAACGGCATGCAGACCGCACGTCTGAAGGCTGATGTCGAGGATGGGGCCTATGACGATCGGCTCGGTGAACTCATCCAGCAGGCGCGGGTCCTGTTCCGCCTGAACGCGCTCGATCCGATCGCCCGTCAGAAGGTCAACTCGCTCCGGTTCGTCGACGAGATCGAGGTCTATCTCGCCTATCAGGTCAAGCTACGTGATCGGCTGGACCTGCAGCTCATCGCGCCGGACATGCGGTTCTATGAAGTCTCCTACGTCACTGAGCACGATCTCACCGCAGCCGAGACGCAGGTGCGCAATCAAGAGGAGGCGGGGTTCGCCGACTATCTGGCAACTCACTGGCAACCTTGGGAGACGGTGGTGAGCCGGATCGCCCCCGAAGCCCATGCACAGATGCAGGTCCGGCTCAGGGAGGCGATGGACGAGGAGTTTCCGAGCCGCCTTGAGCAACGGCTCGCAGATCATCACCTAACCGGAGACAGCGAGGCCGAGGTGCAGTTCGGAGCCCAGATCCGCGAGGAGATCGCCCGCGAAATTAAGGGCGCGCTGATGCGCCAGGTGCTTGGGGACCGCGGGCTTGAACTGTGAGCGGCCATCCGATTGCGAGGGGCGTCGATCTTGTTTCCACCCGCCTCTCGCTACGTCATGTTGTTTTCGGATGCCGTCGCACCGACGGCGCGGCTCCCGAGAGAGACCAGTGTGGTTTCACACACCTTAAGGACGAGTGGAAGAAGATCACGGGGCCATTGGAGCGCAACAAGGAAAAGCCGCTGCGCTTCCTGCGCTATTTCATCATGGCGAATTACAAGGTGAAGAACGAGCGCCGGGACGGTGTGGTGCGCGAAGACGAGATTTACGACTGGCTGATCGACAAAGACAATGCCGAGCTGTGCGGCTACCGCAGCGATTCGTTCGGCTTCGTCCGTAAGATCATTCGCAGCGTCGAGCGCTACATTGGCGTCACCGAAGGCCGTGGTAATGACGGCGCGTCCAGCACCGCCATGGACACGCTTCAGCAGCTTTGCGGCGCGGCATTCAGCTTGCACTATGTGCTGCTGGCAGCCGCGAACTTTCCCAAAGCGCTGTTCGATCACTTCGTGCGGCAGCTTGAAAGTTTCCTATTCTATTACATCTTCACCAAGACTCCGACAAAGGATCTGGAGCGCAATTTCTCGATATGGGCGGACGAACTGCGCGAGATCGCGGAAATCGCCGATGCGAAGGCGCAAAAAGCCAAGCTCAACGGGTTCGTGGCAGAACGGCTACAAAAGAACATGGTCGGCAAGGATGCCGAGCTGGGCGATACGCTCAAACGATACACACTTGGTTCGATGCAGCAGTACCGCACGCGCTATTTGCTGGCCAAGCTGGCGCAGCATGTTGAAATTGCCTTCAAGGGCATGAGGGGGCCCGGCGGCCTTGGCGAATTCACCGCGCTCGAGATCGAGCACATTCTGCCCGACACGCCGGAGGCCGATCTCCGCCAGTCCTTCACCGCCGCCAATCCCGGCAAGCGCTACACAAAGTAAAGCTTGGGAACGTGACGCTCTTGGAAAAGCCGATCAACATCGTGGCGAGCAACGGATTCTTCGAGAAGAAGAAGCCCGAATACGCGAAGTCGGGTAATTATCTCACGCGCAGCATCGTGGCCTTGAGCCCGGTCGGGAGGAATTCGTCGATCACGCGCATCAACGAAAAGTTGCAAGCCTTTGAGAACTGTTCGGCGAACGATATCGAACAACGGCGGGACATGCTGATCGCGCTTGGCAAAGACGTATGGCGCACGTCGCCGATCGACGTCAGCTAAAAAGCGTCAGGGGCGGCTGCGAGCCGCCTAGACGCCGAGCGCTTTCTTCAGTGCGGCCGTCAGCACCGCGCGCTTTTCTTTGGGCAGCTTGTCGAGATTGAGCTGGCGCCATTTGACGGCCGGAAGATCGGGCACCCCGGGCAGCCCCAGCAGATCCCACTCCGGCGCGCCTTGTTCGAAGCTGACCAGAAATTTCCGGTGCGCGTCCGGCATGTCGGCCACGATCGCCTTGATCATCTCCTCACGCGTTGCTTCCAGTTCGGTAAGCGGGACGGGCTCTTCTGTCATCCCGACGAAACCGTGTTCATAATCCTCCTTCATAGCTCGGCGCGGCGGATCGAGGACTTCCGCCATCGGCCTATGGTGGCTGAGCATGTACACGACGAAGGCCTTTCGCAGATCGTCGGTGATGCCCTCGTTGGCGAGCAAATCACGCAGGTCGAAAAAGTCGCGCGGATGCTGGCGGTCCAGCGCGGCGACCAGCTTTCCAGCATAGAGGTCCGCGTGCGAGACAACCTGGATCTCGGCGAAGCCGAATTCGTCCTCGACGGTATCGGTCACGGATTGCTTTTTCGCGGGATAGACGCAGCCGCGAAGGACCGGCGTCACCTCGATTTTGACGGTTGCGGCGCCGAGCTGGACGAATAGCTTGTTGACGCGCCCTTCGGTCAAGCCCTCTGTGACTTGGCACCCGCCGATTTGTGCCTTGATGCGGCCGGCGATGCGCGTGAGCGCGGTCTCGATCTCCTTGAGCGATTGGTCGCGCGGCTGCACCGGCAGATAGGTGAGGTCGATATCGACCGACAGGCGGGGCAGGTCGCGAACGAAGAGATTGATCGCGGTCCCGCCCTTGAGCGCAAAGCAGTCTTCCTGCGCGACCACGGGGACGACGCGGATCAGCAGGGTAGCCTGTCTGCGGTATTGGTCGCTAAACGGCATCGAGCCCTTTCGGCACGGTGATTTGATAGGTCCGGTCGAGCACGCCGCCTTTGACCAGCATGCGCTTGCCGCTTCCGAGATCGACGTGATCCTTATTTATCTTGTTTTTCCAGGCATGCGAATGGCGATCGGCAAAGAAGAAGAGCAGCCGCTTGGCTTTCACGCTTTGGCAGGCTTGTAGCAATGTCTGCATGCGCCTGGGGCTTAGGGTCGAAAGGCTCTCGACCAGTTTGTCCACGGTCTCGAAGCTCTCGTGATCGGGAAGCTCGTCGAGTACTTCGAGCAGCGCCCGCTCCGGCGATGAAACCACCAGCGGCCAGCGCCATTGCCCCCATGACTGGATGACGAAGCCCTTTTCGGCCGCTTCCTTCTCGGCCGCGGCGTTGGCGCGGTCGAGATCGCCTTTGGGCGGCAGGCCCGCTTCCGGCGAGAAGAGCTTAGCGCTGTTGTGGAAGACGAAACGGATGGAGAGGGGAAGCTTCGAGAGCCAACCGGGCGGCGCGGAAGGTCCGTAGAGATGAACCTGCTGCGTGGCGCGAGGCAGGTAATGCTCGTAGCCTTGAAGCGCGAGCGCTGTTCGGCCGCCGACGGCCAGCGGCGTGCGGTAAAGAAGCGTCTGAAGGGATATGACGGCCTGCTCCCAGCTTAGGGCGCCGCGCGGCTTTCGGTACACGCGGCCGGCCGGTCGTTCGAGGTAGCCGGCCGCGACATACTTGCTGACGAGGCTGGTGGTGTAGCCGTGCTTGCTCAGCCAGGCAGCGTCAACGAGCAGCCCCTCCGGAAGATCCCGGCGGAGCTGGTTTAGTTTTCCTGGCAATTGCGTCGTCATGCTACGCAAAATGGCATACCTTCAAACCAAGAGCTAGTTTAAGTTTCGCTCGATTTAAGTAGCCGTAGTACGTAAAATTGACATCTTGTAAACCGATCGCCGGCCCGCCCGCTGGAGACAGAAAATTAGGCTACGGTCTAAGGCCGCGCGCCTTCGCCACACAGGGCGGCGACCTTCGAGCGCACACAGCGCTTCGCCGCAGAACTTCAGGCCCGCCTGGGACCGCAAGCGCGGCATCGCGAACACGAGACCGAGCTGCACGTTGTAGCGGTTCCATTGCTGGCCGCCGGGATGCAAGATGCCGTCTAGAATACGCGCGTCATCGATGCGTCCGGCCGCCGCGAGATATTCGAGCGCGCGCACCGCATTCGGCCCGAACGGCACAAGCCAAGCCTTGGGCAGCACGGCGAGTTCATCCGCTAGGGTCTCCTCGATCACGCGGCTGGCTCCGGCATAGTTACCGAACCTCTTCAGGACCGGATAGCGCAGGACGGACGTGTAATGCGCGCGGTGCGCGGCGGATCCGAAGAGATCAAGCGTGGACGTAAGTCCGAAAAGCCGATGCAAGCCGAAGTGGTCCATCAACCACGCGTCGAGGCGCATGCCCCCCTTGAACGAGGCCGCATTCTTGGCGCGCTGCGCCGCCTCATCGAGCGAGGCGCGCCGGTAAGCGCCATGCGGAAGCTGAGTAGGGCTTCCAGAGCCGGCTGCTTGCCGGGCGTGACGCCGATGATGACGATGTCGGCCTTGTCGTTGAGCCCATGGAGTCCATGCGCACGCGGTAGTTCGCCCCGCGCTGGTCGAGATTGCCTTAGGCATTGGGGAACCGCCCCTGGCCAGTAAGATACGTTCGCGGATCATTTTATTAGCCAATGATACCTAAACGGATCTATGGGCCTTGGCAGAAGCGATAAGCAATGATATGTTCACGCATCATTTAGAAGAAAAAGATACGTAAACGGATCATGGAGCGGAACTCAGAAGCAACCCAACAGCTAGGACGCCTCCTCCGGGATGCAAGAAAGCAAGCGGGCCTGACTCAAGAGCAGGTGGCCGAACGCGCGGGCATTTCCCGGCCGCGTTACCGCGATATCGAGCAGGGCAACGCCGCCGCGCGGGCGACAACGCTGATTAACGTCGCGCGCGCTCTCGGCATGGAGCTAATGCTGATCCCACAGGCCATGGTAGCCGGCGTCAACGCACTCCTTCGGCCCTCCGAAGGCGAGGATCGACCAGCGTTCACCACCGATATGGATGATGATGAGCACCCGGGTCCGCGCCCCTAATACCGTTCAGTCGCTGGAGGTGTTCCTTCAAGACCTCAGGGTCGGAACGCTCGTGCGTACGCCAGGCGATTTCAACGCCTTCAGCCTTGATCCGGCCTATCGCGCCATGTCGCGGCCCCCGATATTGAGCCTCTCGTTCCGCTCCGCCGATGGTGGGCTTCGCAAGGATCCGAAGCCCGCGGCACACGTGCTGCCCGCGTTCTTCGCGAATCTGTTGCCCGAGGACAAGCTTCGCGAGGCGATGGAAAAGCACCACGCCGGAGCAGTGAGGCAAGGAAACGATTTCGACCTCCTGGCGGCGCTTGGCGAAGATCTGCCAGGTGCAGTGCGCGTGGTGCCAAGCGACGGCAGCACCGTGATAGCCATTCAAGATAATCCTCGTGACATCAAAGCGCGGTTTTCCTTGGCGGGAGTTCAGATGAAGCTCTCCGTGATGAAAAATACGGGAAAGGGTGTCGGACTGACTTTGCCCAGCGGCGACGAGCAAGGTCAGTACATCGCAAAATTCCCCTCGGCCAATCTTGTCGGATTGTCGGAAAACGAGTTCGCCGTTCTGGCGCTGTCCGAAATCCTGGGAATGGATGTGCCGGAACGCGAGCTTGTCGAAAAATCCGATTTCGAAGGAATTCCCGAAGAATTCAACACATTGTCGACCGGCAAGGTCTTGCTAGTGAAGCGTTTCGACCGTGGACCCAAAGGTACCCGAATTCACATCGAAGATTTCGCTCAGATCTTTGGCCGCCAGCCATCCAAAAAGTACGATGACGCATCATACCACGACATAGCCTCCGCGCTGAACGTAGCGGTTTCGACCGACGCCGCGCTCGAATTCGTTCGTCGACTGGCACTTGCCGCGCTCGTGGGCAACGGCGACATGCACTTGAAGAATTGGTCGACAATATACCCAGGTGAGGGGTGCACTCCGGCCATCGCCCCCGTGTACGACGTCCTATCGACCACCGCTTATTTTCCGAAGGACGATATGGCACTCTCTTTGGGAGGAGAGAAATCCTTCAAAGCGCTTACTCCGGACCGCTGGCGAAAGTTCGCCAACCGCGCGCGGCTACCCGAACCGGCGGTCATCTCGGCTGTCGTGGAGGTCGTATCGTCGGTGAACGACCATTGGTGGCAGCTCCCCGAACGGGATGTCGTGCCGGCCGCTGTTCTCAGTAAGATCGATGCCAAGATCGAGGAGATGAGCCCGGTTCTGGATCCCGGCTACGTTCCGAAGTCGTCCCTGGCTACCCCCTGAGCTTTTGCCGCGGTGATCGGAGGTCCGCTCCTGCCAGAACTTCATGAGCTGGAGATTACGATGTGGATGTCATCGAGGTGGTCGGTCACACCGACGAGCAGCCGCTCGGTCCGCGCCAGTCCAATCTCGATTGAAATCTGGCTTCCGTCCTAAGGAGTTCAACAAATGTGGCTAGCCTCGTTCCAGCAGTAATGCCGGGTTGGGATTGGCTCGTGCGGTGTCAGTTGTGAGCGTGCTGAGGCAAAGTCCGCTTGTACAAGCTAATTCTTCACGGCCTGCCTAAATCGGTCATGATCCTCCTGTGTTTGGACGTTTCCCGTTCGGGACCCGGGCGAACCCGCACCGCTTATCCGATTGGCCTACCACAGCGTCTCCTATCTGTTTTGAGAACAAAGTCTCCTGCATACCCGCCGCGAAGTAGCCTAGCTTCTGGCCGATTCAGTCGCAGGCGGCATCGAGACCAGGAGGCTAGGCTCGAATGCTAGGGCGGTTGGCTTTCGAGAAGCTGACGAGCTCGAGGGGAAAAGTGCCCCGTCGGGGCAGTTGCGCCGGCACGCGAACAACGGTTGCGGGACAAGCATGTTCCACGAATGTTGAAGCGATTGCGATTTCGTCACCGATTGCCAACGCGCAAAAGGCCTTCTTGACCGCTAGCCCAGCTCATTCCATTTCAAACGCATTTAATCGTTGCGGTCTCCGGCCATAATCGGCATCAGGAGCCGCATCTTCAGACAATCGCCAAAAAGCTTTTCGATCCGCTTGAATCGTTCGTCGGCCAATTTCTTTGTCTCTTCCAAACTCGCTTCGGCTTTGCTCGGATAAATTACGTCTACTGGGCCGGGGCATCCGAAATGCTCGCATGAGGATCGGCACAGAGGTTAGCTATCGCGGGCGTATTTGTTGTGGAACAGAATGTATTTTTTTCGGAGCTCTTGAAGATTGCTGATTTTTCTTTTGCAACGCGACTGAAATCAGCTTTGATCGCGCCGCTACCCCGCTCCTGGTCGGTCAATTTCTCCGCGACAATCAAATGAACTTCTCGGAGATGGCCGCAAATGTAAACGTCTGCATTCTCCGCGCTTAGCTGAAAATCCAGTGCATGATGTATCGCTGTCATCTTTGCGTCGAAAGTTCTGAAAGCCATTCGGTTGACCAAACCGGGGCTTTAAAGCGCGGACTGCGAGGGTTTCGCGTATACGTTCATTGGAACCTCTTGCTAGCGGACAGAGCTCGGCCATCTCAGCTCGGGTGCTGGCGCGCCACGTTTCCGCTTTTCAGGCCGCCATGAACATCCTCTTAGAGGCTGACCGAAAATTAAAGTTGGGTGATTTCAGCAGGTTGTGATTCTTCGAGGTGTTCGAAGCCATCGGAGAAGCAGATGACCTGGACTGAAATCACCCGCTGTCAGCATGACAGACGAGGGCTGCGCTATGCAAGCGATTGTACGGATGCGGAATGGGCTTTGATCGAGCTATTGATGCCAGGGCGGAGCAAGGTGGGTCGACAGCGCAAGACCTGCATGCGATCGGTATGGGATGCGATCCAGTACATTGCGACGACGGGATGCCAATGGGCGCTTTTGCCGAAGGATTTTCCTCCCTTCACGACGGTCCAGTACTATTTTTATGGCCTGCGCGACAGCGGGGTGTTGGACTTGATCAATGACGCCTTGGTTGAAATCGCGCGCAGGCTTGCTGGACGGGAGCCGCAACCAACGGCGGCGATCATCGACAGTCAATCGGTCAAGACGACCGAGAGCGGTGGGCCGCGCGGCTTTGATGCGGGCAAGAAGATCAAAGGTCGCAAGCGTCATATCGTCACCGACACACAAGGAAATTTGCTGAGCGCCATCGTGCACCCGGCCAATGTTCAGGATCGGGACGGTGCGCCGACCGTCGTCACTTTGGCGTGTGCGAGCTACCCGACTATTGCGCACTTGTTTGCTGACGGCGGCTACGCCGGCGAAAAGCTTGAGAACGCGCTCCGGAGACTCGACGGGCCCACTATTCAAATTGTCAAACGCCCGGATGAGGCAAAAGGCTTCGTTGTTGTTGCCCGACGCTGGGTCGTCGAACGAACGTTGGCATGGCTTAACCGCTGCCGACGTCTTGCCAAGGATTGGGAGGCCTCCGTCACCTCGGCTGAAGCATGGCTCCTTATTGCGTCAACTCGACAACTGGTCCGCCGCATCGCCAGATCGGCCAACGTCAAGTCATGAATTTTGAGTCAGACTCTAAGAGGCTGACCGAAAATTAAAGTTGGGTGATTTCAGCAGGTTGTGATTCTTCGAAGGTGTTCGAAGCCATCGGAGAAGCAGATGACCTGGACTGAAATCACCCGCTGTCAGCATGACAGACGAGGGCTGCGCTATGCAAGCGATTGTACGGATGCGGAATGGGCCTTGATCGAGCTGTTGATGCCAGGGCGGAGCAAGGTGGGTCGACCGCGCAAGACCTGCATGCGATCGGTATGGGATGCGATCCAGTACATTGCGACGACGGGATGCCAATGGGCGCTTTTGCCGAAGGATTTTCCTCCCTTTACGACGGTCCAGTACTATTTTTATGGCCTGCGCGACAGCGGGGTGTTGGACTTGATCAATGACGCCTTGGTTGAAATCGCGCGCAGGCTTGCTGGACGGGAGCCGCAACCAACGGCAGCGATCATCGACAGTCAATCGGTCAAGACGACCGAGAGCGGAGGGCCGCGCGGCTTTGATGCGGGCAAGAAGATCAAAGGTCGCAAGCGCCACATCGTCACCGATACACAAGGAAATTTGCTGAGCGCCATCGTGCACCCGGCCAATGTTCAGGATCGGGACGGTGCGCCGACCGCCGTCTCTTTGGCGTGTGCGAGCTACCCGACTATCGCGCACTTGTTTGCTGACGGCGGCTACGCCGGCGAAAAGCTTGAAAACGCGCTCCGGAGACTCGACGGGCCCACGATTGAAATCGTCAAACGCCCGGATGAGGCAAAAGGCTTCGTTGTTGTTGCCCGACGCTGGGTCGTCGAACGAACGTTGGCATGGCTTAACCGCTGCCGACGTCTCGCCAAAGATTGGTAACCGGTATGAGCTCCCACGTCTGCGGTGATCAGTTGGCGCGTGGATAGCGGATCGGCATCCAGTATTGGCGCATCGCCTCGACGACTGCTGGGATGTCGAGGTGCGCAGTACGGAGAAAGTCCCCAGTCTCTCGGCCGCCTCGTGGCGGTCCGAGCATCGGCCGGCCCTGATCGTCGCAACAGTGTAGCAGGATAGGCAGAAGCAGGCCGTGATCGATCTTGCTGGTGTCCAGCAATGGCGCCCACGCCGACAGCTTGAGCCGCATCGCGGCATAGAAACCTTGGCACCAGGGACGCGGATCGACGTCGCCATTGGGTTTGCGCCTGTGTAGCGGCGCGAACCGGTCGGGCGCGGTCGAAAGGGTGTTGCTGATGTCGTTGTGGCGCATCGCGACGGCGGAAATTGCGGCGAACTCCGGGGTGCCGCCGTGGTTGAAAGCATCGGCATCGATGGCGAGCAGCGGGCAGATCCAGTCGAGCGGGCTCATCGACACTGGTCCGGCCACAATCGCGGCGACGTAACCGTCGAGCATGGGGAGATTGGTGGCGGCAGGATGCTGATCGACGCGAGCCTGGAGCCATCGCTCGAGGTCCGCAAGCGGCATCGCGGCGGCGGCCATCGACGACGAAGCTTTATGGCGACGTGGGCTCACGCGGCGGCCTGCGCAGTGCGCTGGCGGGCCGCCTTCCAGTTCCAGGCGAGCAGCTCGTGCAGCTGATGGTTCTTGGTTCGCCCGGAGGCGATGCGCTCCAGCACGTCGGTCAGGTAGGCCTGCGGATCAAGATCGTGGAGCTTTGCTGTGTTCACGATCGACGCCAGGATCGCCCAGCTCTCGGCGCCACCTTCGCTGCCGCTGAACAATGAGTTGCGTCTTCCCATGGCAATCGGGCGCATGGAACGCTCGACCGTATTGCTGTGTGTGCCTTGACAAGGCGCACTGTTCTCCCTGGTGGAAATCCAGGCCGGCCAACTCTCGCTCCAGCCGGAAGTACTCGGGGCGGGTCAGGAGGCGACGAATGGCCTGAAGCACTCTGAGAAACGGCCCCTTTTGGGGGTCATCGGTCCGCGCGGGCCGCAACTTGCGAGTGAACACCGAGCAGGCTCCGAAAGCGTCATCGTGGGAGCCGACCCGCCACAGTAACGGGGAAGGCCGGCGTCCTGGGGGAAGCGAGTGAGAAAAGCACCCCAGGATCCCACCGGGGTAGTGGTGGCAGCACGCGCGGGACATGGACAGTGGGCAACAAGGGAAGTCTGCCGTCGAGGAAGGATGCAAAT
>NZ_JASAUT010000103.1:0-14100 GCF_029952935.1 Bradyrhizobium sp. Mp19
CGACGCCTTCACCTCCGAGGAATGTGCCAACTACCTCAAAAATTCAGGCTATCGAACTTAATGCCATCACGCTTTAGCAGCACCGTCAGCGCGTTCGCTCCATCACCGTCACCCTGAGGTGCTCGCGAAAGCGAGCCTCGAAGGGTCGACGGCCCACCGGCGGGGCCGTGCATCCTTCGAGACGCGCTACGCGCTCCTCAGGATGACGGGGAGAGAAAGTCAGGTGAATCCCATTCACCCCTGTTGAAGACAAACCTTTTGTCGCGACGTCCACCGCGCTGCACTCTCCGACCAAACGGAGAGCTTCACGATGCGGCAATTGACTTATGTCGGCGGCAACAAGGTCGAATGGTGGGACGTTCCAGCGCCGAGGCTACAAGACGACCGCGACGCGCTGGTGCAGCCGCTCGCGGTGACGCGCTGCGATCTCGATCTTGCGATCGTGCACGGCCGATCGGGCCTTGCAGGTCCGTTCGCACTCGGACATGAGACCGCGGGCCGCATCGTCGACACCGGCGGCGCGGTGAGGAATTTCGTGCCCGGCGATCTCGTCATCGTTCCGTTCCAGATCAGTTGCGGGGTCTGCGACCGCTGCCGGCGCGGCCACACCAATGCCTGCACCGCGGTGCCGTTCCGCTCCTCCTACGGGTTGAAGCCAGTCTGCGGCGTGGAATATGGCGGCGGGCTGTCCGACCTGATCCGCGTGCCGTTTGCCGATCACATGCTGGTCCGCCAACCGGAAGGCCATGACCTGTCGCAAACGGCGGGGCTGGCGGACGGCGCAACCGACGGGTTCAGCGCGGTGGCGCGCTGGCTCGCGCAACGGCCCGGTGCCGACGTGATCGTGATCGGCGGTTTCGCCCAGTCGCTCGCGCTGTTCGCGGTGCAGGCGGCGGTGGCGCGCGGTGCGGGCCGTGTCGTCTATCTCGACGACCACGCACTGCGCCTCGCCAAGGCGAAGTCGCTCGGTGCCGACGTGATCGAAGCGCCCGCTGGCCTCTCGATGGAGCCGCCCGGCCTGTTCCCGGTCGTGATCGATGCGGCCGCGACCGACGCCAGCATGCTGCTCGCGCTCCGCGCGACCGAGCCCAACGGCATCTGCCAACGCATGTATGGCGACTTCGCCGAGACGACGCCGGTGCCGCTCCGGTACATGTATGGCATCGGCGTCACGTTGAAGATCTCGCGCGTCAATGTCCGCGCCGAGCTGCCCGAATGCGTCGCCCATGTTGCGGCAGGTCATTACCACCCGGAGGAGGTGATCACCCGCCGCGTCCGTTTCGAGGACGCGCATGAGGCGATCGGCGACCCGACCATCCGCGTGGCCTTCGTTCGCGATGGCATTGCCTGACGGGGACCGGTAGGTTGGCTCCAACCAACAAACGAAGGGAGCGACCCATGTCCGATGCCGATACCGTGCTCGTCGAGCGCGACGGTCCCGTCACCATTATCTCCATCAACCGTCCGCACAACCGCAACGCCGTCGATGGCGCCACCGCGCGCAAGCTGTATGACGCGTTTCTCGCCTTCGACGCCGATGCGAGCGCATCCGTCGCGGTGTTCACCGGCACCGGCGGCTATTTCTGCGCCGGCGCCGATTTGAAGGCGGTGGCGGCGGGCGATCCCAACAAGAAGCGCGAGGTCGGCGGCCACGACACCATCGCGCCGATGGGACCGAGCCGGCTGCGGCTCTCGAAGCCGGTGATTGCCGCGATCGAAGGCTTTGCGGTCGCCGGCGGCATGGAGCTCGCGCTGTGGGCGGACATGCGCGTCGTTGCCGAGGACGCAACCTTCGGCGTGTTCTGCCGCCGCTTCGGCGTGCCGCTGATCGATCTCGGCACCATCCGCCTGCCGCGACTGATCGGCCATTCGCAGGCCATCGACCTGATCCTCACCGGACGCCCGGTCGGCGGCGCTGAAGCGCATCGGATGGGACTCGCGAACCGATTGGTGCCGAAGGGCGAGACCCGCGCGCACGCCATCGCGCTCGCCAAGGACATCGCGAAATTCCCGCAGAATTGCCTGCGCGCCGACCGGCTGTCGGCGCTGCGGCAGTGGGACCTCGACGAGGAAGAGGCGATCAGAAACGAGATGCGCGGCGGGCTCGAGGTGATCGCCTCGGGCGAAACGCTATCGGGCGCGGCGCGCTTTGCCTCCGGCGTCGGCCGTCACGGCGCCTTCGGCAATGAAGGCGGCCACGGCTGACACGCACATCTCGCGCGCGATCGCCTTGCCAAACCGCACCATCGCCGTGCTGCGTCGCTGAAGATGCGTAGCCCGGATGGAGCGAAGCGCAATCCGGGGCTTCGTCGCGCGGCAGCATCGGTCCCGGATTTCGCTTCGCTTCATCCGGGCTACGAAGGGGAGGTCGAGCTACAGCAACCCCCGGCTCTCGCTCGCTGCGAGCTCGGCCATCAGCGCCTTGTCGTCATAGCGCGCCAGCGAGAGGCTGCGGGCGAACGCGGGTGCCGGCGCGCCGACCACGGCGCGGGCACAGAGATCGCCGGTGGCGCAGGCGCCCATCGTGCCGTAACCCGACAACGCGGTGGCGAGGAACACGTCCGGCGTCTTCGCGGCACCGATCAGCGGCCAGTTTTCCTTCGTCATCGGATAGTAGCCGCCGTAATGCACGCGGTCGCGCGGCAGCGCGCCGAGATATTGCGCGAGCCGTGGCTGCAACCGGCTCGCGGCGCGCAACACGACTTCGGGAAAATAAGGGTTCAGCTCCGGCTCGCGCACCGGTTCTGTGGTCTGCTCGGCGTTGAAGGCCCAACCGAGCTTGATCCATTCGCCGTGATCGCCGCCGTCGGGCCGGCAATGGATGCTGCCCGGCATCGGCGCCAAGAGGCGCGCGAATTCCGGCGCAGCTGCCAGCGCCTCGCGCTCGTCATCGGACCAGGCCAGCGTCTGACCATCGAGATCGATCGCGAACGGCATTTTGCGATCGACCGCGCGGTTGCGGTCGGCGAACGCGATCTTCTGCTGCAGCACATTGACGATCGGCAGCTCTTCGCCATGCATCGCCGCGACATGCGCCGCGAACGGGCCCGCGGCATTGACGATGATGTCGGCCTTGATGGTTTGTCTCGCGCCATCGGCCAGCACATCGACGGCGAAGCGATCGGTCTTCGCGATGCCGAGCACCCTCGCCTGCTGGAATTGCGTACCCAACGGCCGCATCGTTTCCAGCATGTACTGGCCGAGCTGCTGGCCGCTGATGTCGCCCGCGCGGCGGATATGCAGCGCCGTCGCGACCTCCTTGTCGAAGCTCGGATAATGCGCATGGATCAGATCACGCCCGAGCAGGACGTCGACGCCGTCGGGCGCGCTCTGCCAGTCCGCCGAATGCGGCGGCAGGTAGCCACGGCTTGCCCCCTCGTGCAGGCGGATCAGTTTTTCGGCCTGCGCGCCATAGCCGGCGTGGAGTTGCTGCAGCAATTCCTCGGGCTTTTCCTCGCGCGTGACCAGAAGATAGCCGCGCCGGGTCATGTGGATGCGGTTGTCGCTGCGGCGCGCGATCTCCTCCATCAGGTCGGTTGAATGGTTGGTGAAGTCGGCCATCGTCGGATGCGGCCACCAGTTGCGGTAGTTCTCACCGGACTGTGCCGAGGTCAACGCCATCGGTTGGCCTTCGTCGATGATCAGTACGCGCGAACGCTTGTGCTGAACGGCGAGGTAATAGGCTGTGGCGATGCCGACGATGCCCGCACCGATCACCAGGATTTCGACGTCATTGGTCTTCACGCGTACACTCCATAGGCCGCGTAGCGCGGCCCGCGATCATTCACATTGTCTGAACGTGATCAGACCGGACGACTCTCGCCCGCATCACGCAGCGCCTGGCGCTGCGCCGAGCGCAGCGTCTTCTGCGTCTCCTCGATATGGTCGCGCAGCAGCCGCACCGCCTTCTTGACCTCGCCGTCGCGGCAGAATTCGAGCAGCCGGTAATGCTCGCGCTGCGGACGCTCCTTGCCGGTCGCCTGCGACACCAGCGCCCGGGTGAAGCGGCCGACATGGCCGTAATTCGCCTCGATCATGCCGAGCAGGCGCGGGCGATTGCACGGCGCGTAGAGCGTGGCGTGGAATTTCCAGTTGAAGGCGCCCCATTGCGCCGGATCGGGCTCGGCATCGTAGGCGCGGAGGATTTTCGTCGCCGCCTCGAGATCGATCTCGCCCATGGCCGGGATCGCCAGGCGCAGCGCGTGGCATTCGAGCGCGATCCGGATCTCGAGCAGCTCGATCACCTCGTCGATCGAGAGATCCGAGACCACCGCGCCGCGGTTGGGCAGGAAGGTGACAAAACCCTCGGCCTCGAGCTGGCGCAGCGCCTCGCGCACCGGGATGCGGCTGGTCCCGAACCGCGCGGCGAGCTCGTCCTGACGCAGCTGCAATCCGGGCGCGAGCTCGCCCGAGCTGATCGCGGCCCGCAATGCCTCGCGCACGGCGTCCGGCGCGGAACCGTGCGGTCCGGTCCCTCGATGACTGGTGACGGTTGCGGGTTCCATCCGACTCTCTCTCTCTCTCTCTCTCTGTGCGGCGGCGACCAGGATATCCAACCTGGGTCATGATTGTATAAAATCAGTTTGCTGATTATGCAATAAGCGCATATAAAATCCTGCCTTATCGTATCCAATATTGCCAGCGTTCGCGAGCACCCGATGCATCAAGCCAGCAAGCGATTGATCTGCCTAGCTTTTCTTGCGGCGGCAGTGTCTGCCCCGGCACAGGCCCAATCGTCCGGCGGCACCCTGGCCAAGATCCGCGATGCCGGCGAAATCCGGCTCGGGCACCGCGACGTCTCGGTCCCGTTCTCCTCTCTCGACGACAACCAGAAGCCGGTCGGCTTTGCGATGGACCTTTGCAGCCGGATCGTCGATGCGGTGAAGGCCGAACTGAAGCTGCCGGCGCTGCAGACCAGGCCGCAGCCGATCCAGCTCTCCACCCAGATCCCGCTGATCGAGAACGGCACCATCGACATCGTCTGCGGTCCCGCCACCAACACCCTGGAGCGGCAAAAGGTCGTCGCCTTCAGCAACACGATCTTCGTGTCGAGCATCCGCGCGGTGGTGCAGAAGGACGCGCCGATCAGGACCTTTGAGGATCTCGGCGGCCGGCCGGTCTCGCTGACCTCGGGCTCGACCTCGATCGGACTGTTGAGCGCACGGGCCCAGGAGAAGAACTTTCAGACCAAGAACATCCTGACGGCGGACCACGCCGCATCGTTCCTCGCGCTGACCACCGGGCGCAGCGAAGCCTTCGTGATGGACGACATTCTGCTGGCGAGCCTGATCGCCGGCAGCCGCAACCCTGCGGAATGGCGCATCATCGACGACAGCCTGCGCACCGAACCCTACGGGCTGATCATTCGCAAGGGCGATCCGGAGTTCAAGGCGCTGGTCGACAAGACGCTGGTCGCCATGATGAAGAACGGCGAATTCCAGGAGCTCTACGCAAAATGGTTCACGCGGCCGATCCCGCCGAAGAACGTGAACCTGAATTTTCCGATGACGGCGCCGCTGAAGGACGCCGTCGCCAACCCGAACGACAAGGGCGTGTGAGGCAATCGCCGGATCGGCGGCGGATCTTTCGCAACACAGCCGCGACGTCTAGCGGCCACCGCACACCAGCGTGCGGCGCGCGATGGCCCTCGGCTTTTCTGCTAGAGCTTTTCCCGTTCCGATGGAATCGGAACGGGGCTCTAGATCCTTGTTTTGACGCGTTTTCTTCACGCGAACCGGTATCCACTTCGCTCGAAAACGCTCTAGAAATCCACCGTCATAGAAAGCCACAGCGTCCGCGGCATGCCGCTGATTACATAGCCGGTTGGATTGCCGATCCAGTAGTGCTTGTCGAACAGATTGGTCAGTGACGCCCTGAAGGTGGTCGGACGCCCCGCGAGGGTTGTCGCGTAGCGCGCACCGATGTCGAAGGTCGCCCAGCAGGCGGGGACGCTTTGGACGTTGTCGGCGCTGACATAGGCCCGGCTGGTGTAGATGGCACGCGCCGTCGCGGTGAGGCCGGGCACGAAGGGCGTATCCCATTCGACACCGAGATTGCCCTGCAGGTCGGGCGCGCCGATCGCGTGATTGCCGTCGTAGAGGTGGCCCTGCGTTTGGGTAAGCCGGGCATCGAGCCAGGTCACGCCACCGAGAACGCGGACGCCGGGCGTGACCTCGCCGAAGGTATTGAGCTCGATACCGCGGTTTCTCTGCTCGCCATCCAGACTGTAGATCTTGGTGACGGGATCGATCACCCCGCTCGGTTGGCTGATCTGGAACGCCGCAAGGCTCGCGCCGAAGCCTCCGAGATCGAGCTTGGTGCCGACCTCGACTTGTCGCGTCTTGAACGGCGCAAACACCGCATTGGTGTTCGCCGCCCCGGAAGGCGGCGTCGGCCCCGGCGTCAGCCCTTCGATGTAATTGGCATAAAGCGAGAGTTGCTTGATCGGCCTCACCACCAAGGCGATCGAAGGCGACGTCGCGCTATCGTCGTAATGCGTTGTTTCCAGGCCGCTGACCGGATTGAAGCTGCTCGCGATCACCTGCTGCTGGCGCGCGCCCACGATCACCTCCAACAGGCCCCCCATCGTCGTGATGATGTCGGCAACACCGACGCTGCGCAGCCCGAGGAAGCCGGACTTGCCCTCCGGGAATGTCGATACCGGCGTGCCGGCGGTCGTCAGCAAGGTCGGTCGGTAGATGTTCGTCAGGTAGGCCGCGTAGTTGGTCTGGCCGAGCCAGTCCGTCCGGTTTTGCGCGCTGCCGCTGACCACGACCTCGTGGCCGATGGGACCCGTGTCGAAACGCGCGCGTATGCCCGCCTCGCCTGAGGCGCCCTCCGACTTGCCGGTCTGGAACCGTGACGTGCCCAACGCATCGCCTGCGGTGTTGAGCAGCGTGGCACCGGGATCTTCCTGCTTGTCGTAGCGGAACTGGTTGCCGCCGATCGCGCCAAACACGGTGACGCTGTTGCTGAGATCGTATTCGGCCCTGGTCAAGCCGGTCAGGCTCTGCGACCTCGCATAGTCAAACGGCTGCGCGAGATTGATACGCGGATCGGGGGCGCTCGGCATGGCGATGCCGGGCACGGGCGTGTAGCCGCGCTGGGCCGCCTTCATCCAGTCGTCCTGGGAGATGATGTCCGCCGACCAGCGAAAGCGCTCTCCACGATAGTCGACGCCGAGCGAGCCCACGCCGTTGCGCGCCGACTGCCGATCGATCGTGGTGTTGCCGCCATCGATCCCGCCGTTGAAGCGAACGCCCCATTCCTTCTGTTCGCCATAGCGGCGTGCGAGGTCCAGCTCCGTTCCAAAACGTCCATCCGAGATGTAGCCGGCGGTCAGGCGCGTGATGTCTTCCGCCGCCCGCTTCGTCACGACATTGACCGTGCCACCGATGCTGCCTTGCGGAGCCATTCCGTTGAGAAAGGCACCCGGCCCCTTGAGCAGCTCGATGCGCTCGATGGGAGCCGGATTGATGCGGTAGGCCGGAACGAGGCCGTAGAGTCCGTTCAAGGCGATTTCGCTGTTCTCGACCCGGAAGCCGCGGATCGTCAGCGCGTCGTAACGGTTGCTGCTGCCGATCGCAGCACGCACCGACGGATCGGAATTGGTCAGCACTTCCGCAACGCTGGTTGCCTGCTGATCGCGGATCGTCTTCTCGGTGTAGCTCGTCAGACTGTACGGGGTCTCCATGTAGTCCTTGTTGCCGAGCAGGCCGAGTTGCCCGCCGCGCGCGACCTGGCCGCCGATATAGGGCACGGGCAACGCCGCCTGCTGCGCGCCGGCCGTCGGCGCGGCCGCAGCCTGCGGCGCGTGCTCGCGCCTGCTCACCTGACGCGATGCCGACGGGCGCACTGAGCGCGACGACGACGGCCTCCGAACCGGCGTGGCTCGATGCTGTGGCGCGGTGACGACGACTGGAGGCAGCGGCGCAACGCTGCTCGCGGGTGACTGCTCAGGCGACTGGGCGAGCGAAGGGACCGCGGAAAGGAGGAGAGACGCGCACGCGAATTGAAATGCGCGTGGAGCGTTTGAACTGACGAGCATGAGGTCCCCGGATTCTTCGTGGCTTCGCCTCGAACATCATCAGGGTTCGAGCGCGACCACCGGGGCATAAGCAGCATGCGTTGTGAGGCCAACTAGAACGCATCTAAGCAACGGGGATAACACCTGCTGCATGAAGCGACATCGATGCGGCAGATTCCGCGTTTCGATTATTCTTTCGCTGAATCGGCGTTGCGCGCATGCGGCTCGCTTCTAATCGCCACCTTCGAGGTTAGAGGGATTCTTGATGCGATCGTCGTCGCGATCGACGCGCTGCATCCAACCGTCGCGATGAATCGTCGCAGACCGCGAATGCCGGCGGACGGAGCGATCGACAACGACCGATGGATTCACCGGCATGCGTCCCCTCGCCCGCCGGGGCGAAGGGACACGCAGCCACGGCGATCAGACGCCGGCCATCATCACGTATTTGATCTCGACATATTCATCCATGCCGTGGCGCGAGCCTTCGCGGCCGAGGCCCGATTCCTTGACGCCGCCGAACGGCGCCACTTCGGTCGTGATCAGGCCGGAGTTGACGCCGACCATGCCCGACTCCAGCGCCTCGGCGACGCGCCAGACGCGGCCGATGTCGCGCGAATAGAAGTAGGAGGCGAGGCCGAACGGCGAGGCGTTGCACATCGCGATCACGTCGGCCTCGTCCTTGAAGCGGATCACCGGCGCGAGCGGGCCGAAGGTTTCCTCGTGCGAGACCAGCGCGTCCGGCCGCACATCCGAAAGCACCGTCGGCTCGAAGAAGCTGCGGCCGAGCGACGAGCGCTTGCCGCCGGTCACGATCTTGGCGCCGCCCTTCACGGCGTCGGCGATGTGCCGCTCGACCTTCTCGATCGCTTCCATGTTGATCAGCGGACCCTGCGTCACGCCAGCTTCCGTGCCGTCGCCGATCTTCATCTCCGCGACCTTCTTCGACAGCTTCGTGACGAACGCGTCGTAGATCTTGTCCTGGGCATAGAGACGGTTGGCGCAGACGCAGGTCTGGCCCATGTTGCGATACTTCGAGACGATGGCGCCCTCGACCGCGGCATCGATGTCGGCATCGTCGAACACCACGAACGGCGCGTTGCCGCCGAGCTCGAGGCCGAGCTTCTTCACGCCGACCGACGCCTGCCGGTACAGGATCTTGCCGACCTCGGTCGAGCCGGTGAAGCCGACGAAGCGCACCGCCGGATGCTCGCACAGCACCTTGCCGATCGGCGGCGCATCACCGGTGATGATGTTGAACACGCCCTTCGGCACGCCGGCCTTCTCGGCCAGTGCAACGAGCGCGAGCGCCGACAGCGGCGTCTCGTTGGCGGGCTTCAGCACCACGGTGCAACCGGCCGCCAGCGCCGGCGAGACCTTGCGGGTGATCATCGAGTTCGGGAAATTCCACGGGGTGATGGCGCCGCAGACACCGATCGGCTGCCGGATCGCGAGCAGACGCGCGTCCGGACGCTGCGTCGGGATCGTCTCGCCATAGACGCGGCGCGCCTCTTCAGCGAAGAATTCGACATAGGCGGCGCCGATATCGACCTCGCCGAGCGCTTCCGCCAGGGGCTTGCCCTGCTCGGAGGTCAGGATCAGCGCGAGATCCTCGCGATTGGCGATGATCAGATCGAACCATTTGCGCAAGATGTTGGAGCGCTGTTTCGCGGTGAGCTTGGCCCAGGCCGGAAACGCGCGCTCGGCGGCCTCGACGGCCTTGGTCGCGTCATCGGCGCTCAGCTGTGGGATCTTGATCAGCTCGACGCCGGTCGCCGGATTGTTGACGGCGAATTCGGGGGTGCCGACCCAGGCGCCATCGATATAGCAGCGGTCGCGCAGCAGCGAGGGGTCCTTCAGGCGGCTTTGCAGGGAGGATACTGCGGATTGGGTGGCGCGTGCGGCAACGGGCGGGGTCATGGCGTTACTCCTGTCATTTCTGGAATTTCTTGGGGGTGTTCGCCGCTTATATAAGCGGAAAGCCGCTGCGATGCACCGGCGCCGGGCGCGACCCTGCTTCAAGCAATATTGAGGGCTCACGCGCGATCTTTTTCCACGCGCCGACGTGCAGCGGCGCTCAGACTGCGCCGCCGGACATGTAGGTTTCACGACGGCCGATCATGCGCTCGGCCGCGGCCTTGGCGTCCGCCTTGGTCGAGGTCGCGCAGGTCCGGTATTCGAGGTCGGCCTGCGTCCGCGCATCGCGGCGGCCGAACCAGGATTTGGCGCCGGACCGCAGCAGCGCCAGCGCCTGCGCGACATTTTCGACGGCCTCGAACGAGTGCAGTGCGCCGGTACCGGCGTAGCGGACTTCGTAGAGACCTGGGCTGATCGGCGCCTCGATATTCTCGCCGCGGCCCGGCCGCGGATAGCGCTTCCATTCACTCCATGTCGAAATCATTGCTGCGCCCCCCGCAAGGCGGGAAATGACGAATCTTTTCGTCAAATCCGGTCCAATCCGCCGCACCGTTTGTGCAGCGATCTGAATGCGTTAATGCAAATAATCAGGTACGAAAATCATTCCTTGATCACGTTACCGTGGCCGCTCGCGGAGGTCACCGGGACTTGCGCGGCGTCCCCTGCAAAATCTGCGCGCGTGGTGAACGCCTCCCGACCAAGGCCGTTCCTAGCGGCCCGGCCTTCACGACATCGCGACATCGCGACATCGTCGCATCGCGCCCGCCTTGCGGGAGCGGAAAAGCGGGAGGATGATCCGCCCACTTCAAAACAATAAACCCCACCGGAGGAAGCCCCCAATGCAGAGCAAGGCCCAGATCGATCAGGTATTGCGCCAGAAGAGCGAGGCAAAGGAAATTCCCGGCGTGGTCGCCATCGCGGCCACCGGCAAGGACGTGATCTACGAAGGCGCGTTCGGCAAGCGCGACCTCTCCAAGAGCGATCCCATGACTGCGGACAGCGTGTTCTGGATCGCCTCGATGACCAAGGCGGTGACCTCGGCGGGCGCGATGCAGCTTGTCGAGCAGGGCAAGCTCTCGCTCGATGAGCCGATCGGCAAGCTGTTGCCCGATCTCGCCGCGGTGCAGGTGCTTGACGGCTTCGACGCCAAGGGCGAGCCGCAGCTGCGGCCGGCGAAAAAGCCGATCACGCTGCGCCAGCTCATGACCCACACCGCCGGCTTCGCCTACGATATGTGGGACGGCAACCTCGGGAAGTATCTGGAAAAGACCGGCACGCCCGGCATCATCACCTGCCTGAATGCCGCGCTGAAGACGCCGATCATGACGGACCCCGGCACGCGCTGGGAGTACGGCACCAATATCGACTTCGTCGGCAAGGCGGTGGAAGCCGCATCCGGCAAGAAGCTCGATGCCTATCTGCGCGACAACATGTTTGCACCGCTCGGCATGAGCGACACCGCGTTCAAGATCTCCGACGACATGCGCAAGCGGCTGGTCGGCATGCATGCCCGCGGCGAGGACGGCACGCTGGCGGCAATCCCGTTCGAGCTCGAGCAGAATCCTGAATTCCACATGGGTGGCGGCGGCCTGTATTCGACGGCGGCCGACTACATCAAGTTCTGCCAGATGATCCTCAACAAGGGCAAAGGCAACGGCAATCAGGTGCTGAAGGCCGAGACGGTCGCGACCATGGGGCAGAATCACATCGGCGAGCTCACCGTCGGCAAGATGACGACGGCCTTGCCGGTGTACACCAACGATGTCGATCTCTATCCTGACATCGTCAAGAAGTGGGGACTGAGCTTCCTCATCAACACCGCCAAGACGCCGGAAGGCCGCAGCGCCGGCAGCCTCGCCTGGGCGGGCCTTGCCAACACCTATTACTGGATCGATCCGTCGCGCGACGTCTGCGGCGTGATCCTGACGCAGCTGTTGCCGTTCGCCGACAAGCACAGCCTGGAAGCCTTCGCAGGCTTCGAGAAGGGCATCTATGCCGGGCTCGACGCCGGCAGCGGGCAGAGGGCGGCGTAGGGCTCGATGCGATAAGTCGTACCATCCGTGACGGGACTCCTCTCCCTCTCCCCGTTCTTACGGGGAGAGGGTTGGGTGAGGGGCTACTTCCGCGCAGACGGTCGCAATTGGACTCGCAGAGACTCCCCCTCACCCGGATCGCATCTTCGATGCGATCCGACCTCTCCCCGCACGCGGGGCGAGGTGAAGCGGAACCCGTCGCCGCTACAATCGAAAACCATACCCGCCATTGGTCGGGCCTGTCCCATCGGCGCCAAACGACTAAGATCGCGCAAAAAAGCGCGGCGACGCGAACACGACCACGACCACGAGGAGGACGAGCTTGGCACCCACACCAAAGGGAGACGGCAAGGCAGACAGCTATGTGTGCGGCATTTCCGATATGCCGCTGCTCGGTGAAACCATCGGCCGCAGCCTCGACCGTGCACGGGCGCGCTGGGGCGAGCGCGAGGCGCTGGTCTCGCCGAGCCACAACGTGCGCTGGACCTGGAACGAATTCGCCTGTCACGTCGAGGCCTTGGCGGCGGGCTTTCTCGCGCTCGGCCTACAACGCGGCGAGCGGATCGGCATCTGGTCGCTGAACCGGCCGGAATGGACGCTGACGCAATTCGCCGCCGCGAAAGCCGGACTGATCCTCGTCACCATCAATCCGGCCTATCGCCTCAGCGAGCTGGAATTCGCGCTCGGCAAGGTCGGCTGCGCCGCGATCGTGACGGCGACCGCATTCAAGACCTCGGCCTATATGGAGATGCTGAACACGCTGCTGCCCGAGCTTGCGAGCTCCGAGCCCGGCCATCTGCGCTCGGCGCGGCTGCCGCAATTGCGCGCCGTGATCCAGATCGGCGGACCGGCGGCGCCGGGCACCATTCCGTTCGATGCGGTCGCGCAGATGGGCGGCGAGCGCCATCGCGAGCAGCTTGCGGCGCTCGGCGACAGCCTGCAGTTCGACGACCCCGTCAATATCCAGTTCACCAGCGGCACCACCGGCTCGCCGAAGGGCGTGACGCTGACCCATCACAACATCCTCAACAACGGCTACTTCACCGGCCGCGCCATGCGCCTGACCGAACAGGACCGCATCTGCATTCCGGTGCCGCTCTATCACTGCTTCGGCATGGTGATGGGCAACCTCGCCTCGGTCACGCTCGGCACCACCATGGTCTATCCCGGCGAAGGCTTTGATCCGCTGGCGACGCTGACGACGGTCGCGCAGGAGAGATGCACGACGCTGTACGGCGTGCCGACCATGTTCATCGCCGAGCTCGACCATCCCGACTTCGCGCGCTTCGACTTGTCCTCGCTGCGCACCGGCATCATGGCCGGCGCGCCCTGCCCGATCGAGGTGATGAAGCGCGTCAATACCGAGATGAACATGCGCGAAGTGACGATCGCCTACGGCATGACCGAGACCAGCCCGGTGAGTTTCCAGAGCGCGACCGACGATCCCCTGGAGCGCCGCGTCTCCACCGTCGGCCGCATCCATCCGCATGTCGAGGTCAAGGTGGTCGATCTCGACGGCAAGGTGGTGCCGCGCGGCGAACGCGGCGAGCTCTGCACCCGCGGCTACAGCATCATGCTCGGCTATTGGGACGAGAAGGAAAAGACGTCAGACGTGCTCGACGCCAACGGCTGGATGCACACCGGCGATCTCGCCGTGATCGACGACGCGGGCTATTGCAACATCGTCGGCCGCATCAAGGACATGGTGATCCGCGGCGGCGAGAATTTGTATCCGCGCGAGATCGAGGAATTCCTGTACCGCCATCCGAAGATCCAGGACGTACAGATCTTCGGCGTCGCCGACGAGCGCTATGGCGAGGAGCTGTGCGCCTGGGTCAGGATCAGGCAGGGCGAAACGCTCACCGCCGACGAGGTCCGCGCCTTCTGCCAGGGCCAGATCGCCCACAACAAGATCCCGCGCTATGTCGAATTCGTCGACGAATTCCCGATGACGGTGACCGGCAAGATCCAGAAATTCGTGATGCGCGACGCGGTGGAGAAGCGGCTGGGATTGAAGGCGGCGAAGACAGCGTGATGCCGTTCTTCCCCCTCTCCCGCTTGCGAGGGCTTTGCGCAATCGGGCGTGCGCGGGTGGAGGCCAGTGTCAGGCATTTTTTTGCGTGG
>NZ_JASAUT010000104.1:0-13958 GCF_029952935.1 Bradyrhizobium sp. Mp19
CAAGCGCCAAGGACCCAACGGCTTCCCGCCCACCCTCATCCTGACAGACTTCCAAGACACAGGGACCCATAACCACGAATGCCGATTGTGTTGCAAAGCTGGCGCGACAGCCTACTTCAACAACGATGCCCTGTGGTTATGGGTCCCTGCTTTCGCAGGGACGACAGCGAGTATGTGGCGCTCGCTCTGGATCAATTGGGTGTTCAGCCCACCCGGTCGAGCGTCAGCCGCATGCCGTCATAGGCCGGGATGACGCCGGCCGGCAGGCTCTGCCGCAGCACCTCGTAGTCGAGGTCGGAATGCATGTTGGTGATGACCGCGCGCTTCGGCTTGAAGCGCTCGATCCACGACAGCGCGTCCGCAACGTTGAAATGGCTGGGATGCTGCGCATAACGCAAGCCGTCGACGATCCAGAGATCGAGACCTTCGAGCGCCGGCCAGCTCTCCTGGGGGATGTCGTGCAGATCGGGCGTGTAGGCGGCGCCGCCAATGCGGTAGCCGAGCGCCGGGATCTTGCCATGCTGCACCAGGAAGGCCCCGAGCTTCAGCGGGCCGCCCTTCCCCTGGACTGTGTGGCTTTCTCCGGCCTCGATCGAATGCCGCGTCAGGATCGGCGGATAGTCGCTGCCTTCCGGCGCGATGAAGCAATAGGAGAACCGCGCCATCATGTCCTTGGCGGTCGACTGGTTGAAGTAGACCGGGATGCGGCGGCGCTGATGCAGCACGACCGAGCGCAAATCGTCGATGCCGTGGGTCTGGTCGGCATGCTCATGCGTCAGGAATACCGCGTCGATGTGCTCGACATTGCTGTCGATCAGCTGCTCACGCAGATCGGGCGAGGTGTCGATCACGACCCGCGTGGTGCCGTGCTCCATGGTGCGCTCGGCCATGATCGAGCAGCGGCGGCGGCGATTCTTGGGATTGCCGGGATCGCAGGCGCCCCAGCCGAGTGCCGGGCGCGGCACGCCGGCGGACGAGCCGCAGCCCAGAATGGTCAGTGTCAGCGTCATGCAGCAACCTTCGGCGCCGGCACCTTGGAGAACAGCCGGAAGAAGTTTTCGGTGGTCTGCCGCGAGATCTCCTCCAGGGAGACGCCGCGGGTTTCCGCGAGCACCTTGGCGACCTCGACGACATAGGAGGGCTCGTTGTGCTTGCCGCGGAATTTGCCGGGCGCAAGATACGGCGCGTCGGTCTCGACCATGATGCGGTCGGCCGGCAGCTCTGCCGCCAGCGCGCGCAGCGCGTCCGACTTCTTGAAGGTCAGGATGCCCGTGAACGAGATCGACAGCCCAAGCGCGATCGCCTTCATCGCGAGTTCGCGGCCGCCGGTGTAGCAGTGCAGCACGGCCTTGAACGCGCCCTTCGCGACTTCGTCCTCCAGGATGCGACCGCAATCCTCGTCGGCTTCCCGGGTGTGGATGACCAGCGGCAGGCCGGTTTCACGAGCCGCCGCGATGTGCGCGCGAAAGCCGCGCTCCTGCGCCTCGCGCGAACCGTGCTCGTAGAAATAGTCGAGCCCGGCTTCGCCGAGCGCCACGACCTTCGGATGCTTCGTCAGCTCGATCAGTTCGCCGGCCGGGATGCCATCCTCTTCATCGGCATGATGCGGATGGGTGCCGACCGAACAGTAGACGTCGGGAAAGCGCTCGGTGATCGCAAGCAGCCCGCCGAGCCGCCTCACCCGGGTCGAGATCGTGACCATGCGGCCGATGCCGGCCGCCTCGGCGCGCCCGACGATCCCGTCGAGATCGTCGGCAAAGTCGGGAAAATCCAGATGGCAGTGACTGTCGACCAGCATGAATTTCGAACCGCTCACTCGGTCTTCGGTTCCACATAGCGCGGGAACACGCCAACAGGCGCCGGCAGGACGGTCCCCGGCTTGATGCGCTCGGCGACCGCGGCAAAGCCGCGGGCGTCAGCAGCGATACCGAGGCTGTCGAGCATCTTGCCACAGGACTCCGGCATCACGGCCTGCGCCATGATCGCGATCTGGCGCACGACCTCGGCGGTGACATACAGCACCGTCTTCTGGCGCGCGGGATCAGTCTTCGCCAGCGCCCACGGCGCCTCGCCGGCAAAATAGCGGTTGGCCTCGGCGACCACGGCCCAGACCGTGTTGAGCCATTGATGGATCTGCTGCGTCGCCATCGCGGTGCGCGACGTCTCCAGCATGGCGTCGGCCTGCGCCAGAATCGCCTTGTCGTTGTCGCTGAATTCGCCGGGCTCCGGCAGCACGCCGCCGAGTTGCTTGGCGATCATCGACAATGAACGCTGCGCCAGATTGCCGAAATCATTGGCGAGGTCGGCGTTGATACGCGCGACGATGGCCTCGTGATTGTAGTTGCCGTCCTGGCCGAACGGCACTTCGCGCAGGAAGAAGTAACGCATCTGGTCGACGCCGTACTGCTCGGCGAGATTGAAGGGGTCGACCACATTGCCGACCGACTTCGACATCTTCTCGCCCCTGTTGAACAGGAAGCCGTGCGCATAGACCCGCTTCTGCACGGGAATGCCTGCCGACATCAGGAAGGCCGGCCAGTACACGGCGTGGAAGCGGATGATGTCCTTGCCGATGATGTGGACGTCGGCCGGCCAGTAGCGCCAATGCTTGTCGCTCTCATCGGGATAGCCGACGCCGGTGATGTAGTTGGTCAGCGCGTCGACCCAGACATACATCACGTGCTCGGGATCGTCCGGGACCTTGACACCCCAGTCGAAGGTGGTGCGCGAGATCGAGAGGTCCTTGAGCCCGCCGCGCACGAAACTCATCACCTCGTTGCGACGCGAATCCGGGCCGATGAAATCGGGCTGGCTCTCATAGAGGTGCAAGAGCTTGTCCTGGTAGGCCGAGAGCTTGAAGAAATAGCTCTTCTCCTCAACCCACTCGACCGGCGTGCCCTGCGGGCCGCGGCGGACATTGTCCTCGCCGACTGTGGTCTCATCCTCGGCGTAATAGGCCTCGTCACGTACCGAGTACCAGCCGGCATAGGCGTCGATGTAGATGTCGCCATTGTCCTGCATGCGCCGCCAGATCTCCTGCACGGACTTGTGGTGCGCAGGCTCCGAGGTGCGGATGAAGCGGTCGAACGAGACGTTGAGCCGCTCGTCCATCTCCTTGAAGCGGGCAGCGTTGCGGGTCGCAAGATCGTGCGGCGTCATCCCCTCACCGGCCGCGGTCTGGATCATCTTCTGTCCGTGCTCGTCGGTGCCGGTCAGGAAGAACACGTCCTTGCCGTCGAGCCGCTGGAAGCGCGCCAGCGCATCGGTCGCGATCGCCTCATAGGCGTGGCCGATATGAGGCTGGCCATTCGGATAAGCGATCGCGGTCGTGATGTAATAGATGTTGCCGCGGTCCGGGGCGGGCACCGGGATGGATGCGGCCGCAGGAGCCGCCGCTGCGGGTTTGGGCTGCTTCGGCGCGCGAGGCTTTGCCGGTCTCGGCGCCTTCTCGGTAACGGGAGCCATCGGCAGAGCGGGCTTCGTTGCCGCCGGTGCGACGGCTGCCTTCTTCGGACGAGCCTTGGTGGCCTTCGCAGCAGTCTTCTTGGCCGTGCTCTTGGCCGTCTTCTTCGCGGCTTTCTTGACGGCCTTTTTCACGACCTTCTTCGCCGCCGATTTCCTGGCGCCCTTGGCTCCCGTTTTGGCCTTGGCGGCCTTCTTCGCTTTCTTGGCGACGCGCCCAGCCTTCTTGGCGGCGCGCGATTTCGCCGTGGCTTTGCCGGTCGCGCGAGCGGGCGATGCCTTCTTCGTCTTCTTGGCTTTTTTCGACGATTTCTTCTTAGCGGTCGCCACCACGGAATCCTTTGCAGATCGAAACGAGATTGTCGGGAGTTTAGTCAGACAGATATGTGTTCAGGCAGATGCGTTTTCAGCCAGATTGTTTGCAGACTTGGCGTCTATCGGGTCGCGTCCGCGAGCATCGAAAACACCGAGAAAACCAGCGGCTTGCGCTCCAGATTGTAGGCTTCGGTATCGCGCGCGGCGCGGACGATCTTTTCCCATACCTCCGCCAGCCGTGCAAGGCGCGGCAGATTGGCATTGGCGTCGCCCGTGCGCATGCGCTCGCTCATCCAGCGATCGATGCCGTCGATGAAAGCGGCGAGCGCGACGCGGTCACTGGTGCCAAGCGCTTC
The DNA here is from genome assembly GCF_029952935.1 of Bradyrhizobium sp. Mp19. Classification (NCBI taxonomy): domain Bacteria; kingdom Pseudomonadati; phylum Pseudomonadota; class Alphaproteobacteria; order Hyphomicrobiales; family Nitrobacteraceae; genus Bradyrhizobium; species Bradyrhizobium sp. Mp19. The sequence goes on from NZ_JASAUT010000104.1 coordinate 4,134, forward strand.
GCCCAGCGCATGCAGCTCGCGCGGATCGACGCTCGGAAGCGTCGCGAGCAGCGCGGCCGTGCGTTGCTGCAGTTTCAGCGCATCGCCGCCGAGCAGCGACAGCGCCCGCCCGACGCTGCCTTCGGATGCTGCGGCGGCTTCCAGTAGCGCCGGATCGTCGGCTTCGATATCGGTTGCGGCCGCGGCCGCGCGCACCACGTCGCTCGTCTCCAGCGGCCGCAGCAGCAACTTGCGGCAACGGGACAGGATGGTCGGCAGCACCCGTGACGGTGCGTGGCTGACCAGGAGGAACAGCGATTGCTGCGGCGGCTCCTCGAGGATCTTCAGCAGCGCGTTCGCGGCGTTGGGATTGAGCTCGTCGACGGTATCGACGATGCAGACGCGCCAGCCGTCGACCGCAGCGGTCGAGCCGAAGAACGAGATGGTCTCCCGCGTCTCGTCGACCGTGATGACGGTCCGCATCACGCCGCGATCGTTGAGGCCGCGCTCGAGCACAAGGAGCCCGCCATGGGCGCCCGCCGTGATCTGGCGTGCCACCGGATCTGATGGATCGACCCGCAGCGTCGGCGCCGCCTGAATCTGGGACGATTTCGGATTGCGAAACGCCAGCACGAACCGCGCCATGCGGTAGGCCAGCGTCGCCTTGCCGATGCCCTGCGCGCCGCCGATCAGCCAGGCGTGCGGAATTCGTCCGCTGCGATAGGCATCGAGCAAGGCGGTCTCCGCCTCGCGATGCCCGAACAAATCCGGCGTTTCGCGCGGATGGCGGGCGGCGCTCTCCTGTTCGACCTTGCGCGCGCTCATGCAGGATTGTCCGCCGTGAGCGCTGCGCGCAGATGCTCGCGCAGCGCGGCCCATATCCTGGCCGTGACCGTATCCGGATCGGCCGTGGCGTCGATCAGGACGCAGCGCTCCGGATCTTCGGCCGCGATCCGGCGGTACGCGTCACGCAAATCCTGATGGAACTTGATGCCTTCGGCTTCGAAGCGATCGGCGGTGGCGTCGCCGCGTCGCGCAGCGGCGCGTTGCAATCCGACCTCGACGGGCACATCGAGGATGAAGGTCAGATCGGGCTTGAGATCGCCGATGGTCACGCGCTGCATGGCGTTGACGAGTTCGGGCGACACCTGCCCGAGCTGGCCCTGATAGGCCCGCGTGGAATCGAAGAAACGATCGCACAGCACCCAGATGCCCTGATTGAGCGCCGGCAGGATCACGGTGCGGACATGGTCGTCGCGTGCAGCGGCAAACAGCAGCGTCTCGGCCTCCGGCCCCAGCAGCTTGCCCATCCCTGACAGCACGAGGTGACGGATGATCTCCGCCCCCGGCGAGCCGCCCGGCTCGCGGGTCACGATCGCGCGCAGCTTGGCGGCATCGAGCCGTTCGGCAAGCTTGCGGATCTGGGTCGATTTCCCCGACCCCTCGCCGCCCTCAAAGGTGATGAAGCGACCGCGCAAGCTCGGCCGTTGGACTGCTGCTTCCGCCATGTCAGAGCTTCTCGACCCCTGCGCGGAACATGCCGATGACCAGCTCCTGGGCGCCGTCGAGCGCACGACGCATCGTCGATCCGGTGCCGACGGCGTCCGCCGCGAAAACCGGAGTTTCCATTGCGACATTGGCGCCGCGCCACACCCGCACCACGCCGATCTTCTGGCCGGCGGTGATGGGCGCCTTGACCGGGCCGCTATAGATGACGCGCGCGAGCAGCTTGTCGTTGCCGTTCTTCGACACCATCACCTTGATCGGATCGGGGCTGACGAGCTTGACCGAGCGGCTCTCGCCGCCGAACACCCGTGCATAGCCGACCGGCTGATTGGCCGCGATCAGGGTCCGGGTCTCGAAGCTGCGGAACCCCCATTCCAGCATCTTCTTGGCTTCGGTCGCGCGGTCCTCGGAATCCTCGAGGCCGTTGACCACGACGATCAGCCGCGTGTCGTTCTGCACCGCCGAGCCGACCATGCCGTAGCCGCCTTCCTTGGTGTAGCCGGTCTTCAAGCCGTCGGCACCGGGCAAGGCGTTCAGCAGCGGGTTGCGGTTTTGCTGGCGGATCTTGTTCCAGGTGAATTCCTTCTCGCCGAACAGCTTGTACCTGTCCGGGTAGGTCAGGATGATGTGGCGCGCCAGCGTTGCGAGTTCCCGCACCGTCATCTTGTTGGCCGGGTCGGGCAGCCCGTTGGAATTGCCGAAGGTCGACCTGGTCATGCCGAGCTCGCGGGCGCGCTTGGTCATGAAGTCGGTCGCAAAGGTATGCTCATTGCCGGCAATGCCTTCGGCGAGCGCGATGCAGGCGTCGTTGCCGCTCGGGATGATCGCGCCATGCAGGAGATCGTCGACCGAGACCTTGCTGTTGATCGCCGCGAACATCGTCGAGGTGCCGGACGGCGCCCCGCCCCGCCGCCAGGCGCTCTCGCTGATCCGGTACTCGTCCGTGAGCTTGATGTCGCCCTTCTTGAGGGCGTCGAACACCACCTCGGCCGTCATCAGCTTCATCATGCTGGATGGCGCGCGCAGCTCGTCGGCGTTCTTCTCGAACAGCACGCTGCCGCTGCTGGCCTCGACCAGAATCGCGGTCGGCGCATCGCCGTCGAACCCGCCCTCTTCCTTCTTGGCGCCCTGGACGCTGTTGTTGGCGGCATAGACCATTCCGCCGCAACCGATCGCCAGCGCGACCGCGGCCGCGACCAGGCCGCGCCAGCAATGCCCGGCGCGAGCTGACAACGTGCGGGGAACTGCGGTTGGGGCTGCCATCGGCGATGTCCTGAAAGACTGCGTTCTAACAGCTGGAAGTATCGCAAACAACTGAGGTTTCTGCGTTTGTGCACGGCAAGCTGGATTGCCGCCTGCGTTGAACGTCCCTATCCTCGGAACCAGCTAACGTCAGCACAACCGGCAAACAAGGCGGAAACGCGAATGTCATCCTCCCGCACCATTTCCGCCAACGGCATCGACGTGTTCGTGCGCGAGGCCGGGCAAGGCCCGCTGGTCGTGCTCTGCCATGGCTGGCCGGAACTGTCCTATTCATGGCGGCACCAGATCGCGGCGCTGGCCGCGGCAGGCTTTCGGGTCGTCGCGCCTGACATGCGCGGCTTCGGCCGCTCCGGCGCGCCGGCCGAGGTCGGCGCCTACACGATCTTCGATACGGTCGGAGACATGGTCGCGCTGGTTGCCGCCCTCGGCGAGACCCGCGCGATGATCGTCGGCCATGACTGGGGTGCGCCGGTGGCCTGGCACGCGGCCCTGTTCCGTCCCGACATCTTCACGAAAGTCGCCGGCCTCAGCGTGCCGCCGCCGTTCCGCGGCCGTGGTCGCCCGCTCGAGACCCTGCGCGACAGCGGCATCACCAATTTCTATTGGCAGTACTTTCAGCCGCCCGGCGTGGCCGAGGCCGAGTTCGAGCGCGACATCGCCCACACCATGCGGCTGGTGCTCGGGCGTGGCGTCTCCGATCCGAGCTCGATGTTCGTCGACGAGGCCAAGGGCTTCCTCGGCAAGCTGCCGGCAGGAATGCCCTTGCCGGCCTGGCTGACCGAGGCCGACATTGCCGAATTCGTCGAAGGCTATCGGCACTCCGGCTTCCGCGGTGGCCTGAACTGGTACCGCAATCTCGACCGCAATTGGGAGCTGACCGCGCCCTGGCAGGACGCGCAGATCCATCAGCCGTCGCTGTTCATCGCCGGCTCGAATGATTCGGTGATCACCGGGCTGATCGGCGCCAAGCGGGTCGCGGACATGGAGCGCGTGCTGCCGAACCTCAGGCAGAAGCTGATCATCGAAGGCGCCGGCCACTGGATCCAGCAGGAGCGCCCCGACGAGGTCAACAAGGCGCTGATCGCGTTTCTGAAATGATCAGGCCAAGGGCCTGATCTGTAAGCAGACGGCTCAGTAAAGCCCGCGCCCGCTCAGGACTTCGGCCGGCCCCCGCGCGTCGATCGGGACATAGGCGGCCGCCGGACTCGGGCTTGCGGCATAGCGCGCGTCACCCTCATAGGAGACTTCGCGCGGATTGTTCGTGGAGCGGCGGTGCGAGCGGCTCGAGGCCGACATTTCCGAGGTGGCGCTCACCGAGGCGTAGTCGGCCTGGGTGTTGCCGAGGCTGTAGGGCCGCCCCTCCGGCAACGGAACGTCGCCACGAACCCGGCCCGAGGAGGACGACATCTCAGGCACGAACGGCCGTGCGGAGGCGACGCGGACCATCGACGGGGACGGCGCTGGAGTACCGGTGCGCAAGGTCGCCATCAACTGGCGGTCATCGGACCCTTCGAGTGGCGCTCGGCCGACATATTCGACGCGGACGCGAGCCACGCCATTGCCTTTGAATTCAAGCAGTTCTGCGGCTTTGTTCGAGACATCTATGAGGCGATTGCCGTGGTACGGGCCGCGGTCATTGACCCGAACGACGAGCGATCTGCCATTGCTCAGATTGGTGACGCGGGCATAGCTCGGCATCGGCAGGGTCGGATGGGCGGCCGTGAGCGAGCCCATGTCGAACACCTCGCCATTGGCGGTCAGGCGGCCATGGAAATCGTCGCCGTACCAGGACGCCATGCCCTCCGCGCGGTAGTTCTCATTCTCCTCCGGCACATAGGTGCGGCCGGCGACAACATAAGGCTTGCCGATGCGATAGGTGCCGCCGCCTTTCGGCACGGGATCACCCAGCGCCACCACGCGCGGGCTCGACGACACCCCGTATTTGGGGTCGACCCGGCTGGCGAACTTGTTCGAGGAGGCACAATTGGCGAGGACGAGGCACGTCGCCACCGCAACGGCGCCGCGCGCCGTCCGGATCATCGAATCTGGCCGTCTAATCCCCATCTGCCCCAAGTACCATTCTGCCGGACCTGCGCCTACTCCGAGGCGTCGAAGTCCCTTGCCGTCGCTGCGCGGCCCACCTCCGCACCAGAGCGTGACGATATCGCAACCGGAACACGGCGGAAATGGGGAGAGCCGGCGGGCGGTGGCGTCTTGGTGAATGGTCTGTTGCGCCTCCTCCGTCGTTCTACTGACCTTCAGCTCCGCCCAACGCCCTCGCCTGTCCCGCTATCAGACACACTGTTGCAGCAAATCATCAGTCGGGGGGCATCTTGGATTCCAACAATTGAATCTTTTTGACTGTGCAAGGCTGCAATCGTTTTCTCGTCCGCGTGGGGCGCAAAGGAAGTTTGCGATGATCGAGACGGTTACAGCGGTGATGGGCCTGGTGAGTGCGGCGATCTTCTTGGCGCACGCCGTGGAAGGCTATCGGTACCGGGCCTGACAGTCCGTTGAAGGTGGAAAGACGCGTCACCTCTTTCCAGGAGTGAATGTTCGGAAAGCTTTAATCAATTCGGATGAGCATCGATTGAAGGCAGGTGTGTCATGCGTAATCACGATTTGGTCTCCGACGGATTTCTGACCCTGACCGCAGCAAGCCTCGTGCTGCTGTGCTCGAGCCTGCTGGCGTTCGCGTTCGGCTGAACGTTTTGAGACCTTGGGCGCGATCGGCGCCCGTGCGACTGTGATCGATTACCCCTATCTCACTCCCCGCCGATCGGGTTGCGGCAGGCGCGCGGTCTTCCCCCCGCCCCACTCGTGACGCATCCTCGCCTTTTCCAGCCGAGGATATACGGATGACCGGCAGTGTCAGGGAGGGAACGTCCGCCCTTCTCGTCAGCACAGATGGCCGGCTGCTGATGCAACTGCGCGACGATCTTCCGCACGTCTCCGATCGCGGAAAGGTCAGCCTGTTTGGCGGACGGCGGGAAGGCGCCGAGACTTTCCTCGAATGCGTGGTGCGCGAGATCCACGAGGAGATTGGCTACTACCTGCCGCCGGAGCGTTTTGAGTTGATCGGCCGCTATTCCGGTCCGGATCATGCAACGCCAACCGGCACGCTTCGCGGCGAGGTGTTCCTTGCGCGCGACGTGCCCATCGACCAATTGACGGTGACCGAAGGCCGCCTCGAGATCGTCGCCATCGACGACCTCGAACGCATCAGCGGCATGCTCGCGCGGCCGGCTACGTTTGCGCTGGAGATCTTCCTGAAGCGCGAACCGATGACCTGAGCGCTGAAACCAGCGCGCGGATGTGATCGTCGATCATGGCCAACGCGACTGACGGATGAGCAAAGTCGATATCGTCCACGTGCCAGTAAGTCACCCTGTCGGCGACCTCGGGGAACCGGCGCTCGATCAGCGGACGGTGCTCGGCCTCCTTGAGAGCGATCACGAGGTCGGCGTCGTCGAAGTCCGCCAATGAACAGGGCTGCGGAAAGCGCGCTGCGCCTTCCGGCACGATACCGCTGGCGCGAAGACGATCATCGGTGAAGACTGACATGGGCCCGACATTGTCGGGCGATCCCCGCTCGGCCGCGCCTCTGGAGCACGCGCGCCACGCCAATTGTTCGGCTCTTGCAAGATGATTGAACAGTTCCTCTGCGTATCGACTGCGATAGTAGTTGCCGGTGCAGAGAAAGAGGACACGCTTCATGGACCTCATCATGGCCAACGTGGGCCCTCGCGGTCAATGGCGTTGCGAGCATGAGCCCTTTCAGCTCACGGACCGGGCGAGTGACGGGCCGGCCCGGGGTTTCTTGAAACGACGGAACCGACCAGTCCTCAATCATCCCTGCCCGTCCCGTTGAGTTGGGTGCCAATTTTTGAGCAGCGGGCCGCAACCGAAAACGGCCCCAGCGTGGGTTGCTGAGGCCGTCATTCCGTCTGCTGGGGGCGCGGGCGCCAGTGAGCAGGCCGCCTCGGTTCAGCAGAGCGCCGGTACATCCGCGGCTGTCTGAATTGTACCCGATGTCGTAGCGTGCCTGGCGAGGTCTCAGGGGGTACCCCACAGGGCGCATCCGGAAATGGGACCCGTTAGCAAATCAGCAACGTGATCGGCGCAGGCTTCTCTGAGGGACGGGACCGTTGGGGACGCAGCACGGTCACGTTTCGGAGGAGCTGGCGCGCCGGCCCTGAGCGTCGGCTCCTCTTTTGGACCTTGTGTGAGTTAGGCAACAGCCGTCACTCCGGGTACCTGCTAAGCAAGTGACGTTGGGAATTTCAGGGCCCTAGCGCTGGGAATGACAGGGCGCCGCCGGGACAAACCATTTCGGGCCCGGCGGCGTAGTTTTTGAGATTTGCCGCGCTGACGCGTGAGAGGCGCCTCGAGAATGTCTGGCGACAAGATTGCTACAAAGACCGTGCTGTTGGCGCTGGCCATAGGCGTTGCGGTATGGGCAACTATGGGGGCGCCCGAGCCAGGCACAAACTCGCCGATGCACGTCGCCAGCAGGCGATGAGGCCCTGCCGGCACGGCCCATGCAGTTAAATTGACGCTGGGGATTTCAGTGTCCCAGTTCAGGAAGGAAACGCCGCCGGGCGTGTATTTTTGAGACCGGCGGCGTCTTTTCCTCGCACAGCAAGCTGGCGCGATTGCCCTGCCTGCCCGTCTGGCGGTTTAGTCTCCTTGGCAGATTGGGCGCTGTCGCTTTAGGTCGGCGTCATTCGAGCGGTAAAGAAAGCGCGGGCAGCGGCTTATTGCCCTGCTCGCAACCTGTTCGCCCCTTGAGCGGTAGAACCGGCGTTGAGGCATCCGCCGCAGTCCGGCCCATGAAATGGGTCAGATTAACGGCCGATGACCACTCCACATAACCAACAGTCGAAAAGGCAACCGCTCCCACGATGACAATACTGAGCACTGAAGCGGCGGCTGCTGACGCCAAGCTTTGGCTGCTGAAAAACGGCATCACGATTCTCCGACACCGAGCTGCCACCCGCTCGTGCATTAGGCCAACTCGCGATGATCGAGTGTGAACCGCCTCACATTTCACGGGCACTTGATGCCGAGACCGGGCCCGACGATGCCGGTTCACGGCCGGCGGGCCATTTTTGCCAATTCAGGTCCAGGCCGCTGCCCATCCGGACAGATTCGTTCTTTGATCTTCGGCCGCAATTGAAGCGTTTCCGGCCGCCTCAATTGGCGGCCTCTTTCAACCGCAATTCATCGAATGGCGCTCAATTGCCTAGTGTTTTCGAACCTTGCTTGGGCCTCTCAGAGGGCATTGTCGATGGCGAGTCCCAGTCAATCATTTTCAGGCAAACGAGGAGTTCGACATAGCTTTGCACTTGCCCTGACCCCGCCAAGAGTTCGCAACTTTCACGCGGTCCTGCCGGGACAGTTAGCCAGATCGAGTTTAGCTGCTGCCGCGCAACCGTCTCGTCACTCACGCACTTGCTCGCGTCCTTGGGAAGTCCCGACGCTTTATCGTCAACGGAAACGTCCGCGCAGAGCGCCTTGATATCGAAGTTGGGAACACTGTCTGAAACTTGTACGGGCGGCTGAGCAACGAGCGACAATGCCAAGAGCGCTGCCTTCATAAGATCTCCCTCCCCGTCCGGTGCGCCCAGCTGGAAGGCGAATTAAGCTGGGACTGGCGCGGCTTCGGAGGCTGAAGCGGCCACCCTCCGCCCACGACGTTACATTGCGCCTTTTTCCCAATTTCTATCCACCACGAACCGCAATGCTGCGGCGCGCTACTACTTTTGCGCACGCGATTTGCCTGCCGGTCTGTTGGTTAGGACTAGTTCGGAATGGCAATTGCCGCGGCTGCCCCGCGGGTTTCGAAGCATGTTCAGCAGGCGCGATCGACAAAAATAGTGCGGTCCAAATCACCCCGACAGTAACGGCGGGGTTGGCGGTGTATCCGTAAATCCACGGTTCGCCACCTTAACGTTAAGCCGAAAACCGATGCCCGCACCGACGTGGCGTCGTGTAGTGTCTGAGATATTTCATTTTTTCTTCGTCAAGGCCAATTGCCAAAGTTCAGCGATTTAAATCAATGATCGTGGAGTTCGGTATCGCGAGCACGATCGTGGGATCGGTGCTCGCCGTTTATGCAAGGCGGCATCGTTCAGTCATCTTGGAAGCGTGCGCAGGCGCGCTGCTGATTGTCGGCCTCGCCTGCATTGGCGCGGGGCTGCCGCGTGTGTGACCTGCCCCTTCAGCATGGACCGGGCGAATGACCGGCCGGCCCGGGTTTCGCTGCCAAGTTCGCGTTGCGTTCGGCGCTGCCCTACGCTAAGGGCCTGATCCTTGATCCGGAAGGGTGGCCGAGTGGTTTAAGGCACCGGTCTTGAAAACCGGCGTGCCCGCAAGGGTACCGTGGGTTCGAATCCCACCCCTTCCGCCACAGTTTATTGAATTCGCTTTGTTATTTGCCCACGACGATTTCGTGCGCCCAAGTGATCCGGCCCACGGGGCCAGAACCGACAGCCGCATTGATACCGGCGTCGATGCGGCCGTTACGACAATCCCACTATTGTTATGGGCATTGCGGACCAGCTGACATTACGCCGCCGAGACAAACCGTTTCGGCCCCGGCGGCGTAATTTTCGCGTACTGCTCATTCAAAGTTCAATCTCGATCGCCATGTTCGCGCGCACGAGGGTGGTCAAGCCCGCCTTCAATCTTTTCGCTTGCCAAGTGTGGAAGGCTGGATCGGCGTTGAGTTTGTCAACCGCCGCGCCGTAAGCCGAAAACGTCTCGAAATTCACTGAGAAAACGAAATTGCCGGCTTCACCGACGGCGACAGACCAGAACCTTGGTTTGCCACCGTGCTTGCGCCAAAGCCCGGCGCTCTCCTTTGCCAATTCGAGTATTCCTGCGAGGTCGCCGCCTGGATTCGGCTTGACCACATACTGCACGACGACTGCCATGCTACCCTCCAATTGAAATGACAGGGGGCCCGCATATGACGCTGTTCTCGATAGATGGGGCTTGATCTAGGGTCTGTACCTAAATAGCGCCACGTGATTCTCTTGCCTACGTGTTGATTCGGGGGCGAGAGAATGCGCG
>NZ_JASAUT010000105.1:0-13761 GCF_029952935.1 Bradyrhizobium sp. Mp19
GGAGCCCGAAACGCATCGCCCGTGGCCTTGAGCGCCCAATAGATGTCGGCGTGGCGGCTCAACAGAAAGAGGCCCGACGCCGCGCGATGCACCGGATCGTGCTCGCGCAACCGGCGCATGAACGGATACGGGTCGTGCATGCACGCTGGCGACGCTAGTTCAGCGAATGCGTCCCCGCATGTTGCCGTGGTTTCTTGCACGTCCATCCTGGTTACCTGTTGGCTGGCTGATCGGCGCGCGCCATGCGCGCCGGCAAATTGCGGAGAAGATCGCGATTCCCGGGGGCGTCCACCACATCACCAGAGCACCGGCAACTCCTCGAATCCGCCAGGATGATCTCCTTGCGCAACTTCAGTTCTTCAGGCGCCACGGTCAGACGGAGCGCGGAAAAGCGCTGGAATATCGAACCGAACACCGCCTTGAGCTCCAGCTTGACCAGCGCCAGCGCCGTGTCCGTCCCGAAGACCATCGCACTGCGATTGGTGATGATGCGTGAACAGAGCAAATCGCGTGCCGAAGTGAATTCGCAGGCCCAGCAGGCACTCCGTAGCGGCGCGTAGTGTCAGGTTTCTGGCGTTGAGTCTCAATACCGACAATCGGCGCAGCAAGTGCCGACAAAGGCCCGCTCTCGCACTGAATGTGCGGGGCAGCCCTTGCGCGACATTTCAAGCATCCGGATTGGCTGCAGCAGGTGTGGTTCGCCGGAAACCACTCCGATGTCAGCGGTAGCTATCCGGAAAACGAAGCCCGCCTCTTTGACATCTCGTTGGGTTGGATGGCGCATGCGGCCGAGAACTTTACCGACGGCAAGACGCCCGACGGCTTCGGCATCGAGGTCGACGATAGATTCCTGACGCTGGATCCGGATCCGCTTGGTCCGTAGCACGACGAGTGCGAACCCGGTCGCTTGCGGGGGCAAGTCAAGTGGACGGAAGGGTTCCGTCAAGTGCAGAGCTAGGCTGTCCTTCATCCGGCGGCACTTGAGCGCTTCGCCGCGAAGTGGGGCGTGCAGCAAATACTAGGAATAGGGTGCCTATACGTCAAACACCCTCATGGTCTAGCGCGCGCTGGCGCTACGCGCATTGTGTTCCTTGTAATGCCGATCATCTTTGGCGCGCTTGCAAGTTGGGAAATCTTAAAAGGCGACAACAAGTACGAATACTTCACGGCCACCACGGCGCTGGTCGCCGGCATCGTGCCGGCGGTTTACGCGGCGTTGAAGCTGGATGAGCATCTGCCGACGGCCGTGCGGCTAGCTGGTGAATACAAGAACCTGGAGACCTTTTCGGGGACCTCGCCGCAATAGGCCCTCACAAGCCATCCGACGTGTTCGAGGCCGAATACAAGGAAACCCGGACTCGATTAGAATGCCAAGAACGAGGCGTTTACTCCACCCGAGTGGTGCTTCAAGCGCGCGTCTTTCACCATCTGGTGGCGCCAATTCGCCGGCGAAGCCAGGATGCGCACTCATAACACAGCCCCCTGCGCTCCAGCATGGCTCGAGTGGGTCGCGGCGCGTTCATGACCAGGATCCGAGAGGAGAGAGCGAACGGATTCGGCTCGATCACCTCGATTGAGTCGATTTGCAACGCGCCGATGGCGACGCATGCTGCTTCCACGCAGGATGGTTCGGCTACGGCTCCTCAGGCAAATCAATCCAAATATCCGCGGGACCTTCCAGGAGCGTATCCTGATTGGGAACGTAGATGCTATCAAAGACCCTGAGGCCATGAGCCATTGCCGCACCAATGATTATGAAAGGGAGCTTGACCTGCTCCAGATCTTCGAAGCTATCAGCGTCTACGATCCGAACGAAATCGAGTTTAAACTGTCGGAATGTGATCAGAGATGCGGCTGATGCTATCAGATCCTTGATGCAGGACGTCCCTTTAGCGATCTCTTTCCTCAAATGGTTCAGTGCCATGAAGAGGCACGAAAGCTCATCGAGCTCAGAGCGGCTAAAGCGTCGTAGCCGCGACGAAATCGGGACTCCGTTCCTATATCTCACCGTCGGCACAAATCGTATTTCGCAGTCAAGAAGCAGGTCTGCGACGGCGCGCTTTACCAAGATCGCCTGACCGATATCTTTCAAGCCAAAATAGCTGCGAGTGGGGCGTGCATAGCAGATCCAGCGGATGGAACCGGTAACAGCTTCCTTCAAGTGTTCCTCGGGCCCGTCCAGACGCAGATCATAGTCGTCTTGCGTTAGAAACGTTCGATAGCCCGCCGGAAACATCTCGGCATCGCTGGACGAAAGCACGGCGGTTGCTCCCGCGCGTAGCGCAAGCCCAATGTCGTCGTCCAGATTGAACTCGTAGCTAACACCGGGTTCAAATTGGCTCTTGTTCGGGTAGACCGTGACGATTGCAACGTCATTCTCAATTGCCGCCCTTCTGATGAGTTCTGCATGGCCGCGGTGCAGAGCGCCCAAAGTGTGCACCGTGCCAATCGTCTGGCCTGTTCTCGCGACCTCCCGGAGGAAGGCCCTGCCTGCTGAAAGGGAATCTAGATGCATGTGACTTGATCCAGTTCTTCTGAACACAAGGACGGCCTTGTCCCATCGCTCAGACTACGGAAGACTTGGCCTGAGCGCCGCATCGACCGCGCACGGTCAGCTAACATCGACGAGAGTTTCATGTCTCACCTCACAAAGGGGCTCGGTCCCAATCGACCTAGTCTGCCTGACATTGTATTTCCCAGGTCTTCATTTCGCGCCCTCTGAAACAATCAGGTCGATCCAGCTCGACCACGTCTCATCAACGACGACAACTCAGCCAGATAGGTTTCCGGCTCGCGCGGCGGACCATCCTTCAGAGCGGTCTGTAGTCCCGGACATCTATCTGCAAAGAACGGCGGCTCGAATGTGGTTATCGTTGCGCCCGCAAAATCGACCTTTACGAAGCTTGCCTGAAAGGGGGATATTCCACTCAAGTTCGCGTCGCGCAAGGAAGATTGATTCATGCGAATGTATGCCAGGCGCGCAGCCTCGAGGTTACTGCCGGTCATTCCCGCAGCGAGATATGCCTGCACTAGATTGGATCCTTCGAGATTTGCGCGATCCAATGCCATTGATTGCGGGGGGTCACCGGTAAGTATCGACCTGTAGAGGTAAGCCTGAGATAGGTCTGCATTCTCAAGATCGCAGTCGCGCATAAACGCACAGCGGCCACGAAAGCCCACAAACTTGGCGGCTCGCATGGTGCTTTCTATTATCGAAATGCTTTCGCCTGATGCCCGGGACAGGTCCGCTCCATCGAGCTGGCAGGAACGAATAGATGCACCGTTCAACACGGCACCGACGAGGTTCGCGTCGGACAAGTTTACGGACAGGAGCCGTGCATCGGTCAATTCTGCCTGTTCAAGCTCCATCCTGGAAAGATTTGACAGATGCAGATCAGCAAATGGGGCGCTCAGTGCTCTCGCCGTAATCCGGCCGCTCACCTTTGAGAGTCTCAGATACGGAAGATGAGCGCCTTCCAGGACAAGGCCGTCGACCGACGTGGGACGCACGATCGATAAGCAGTCACCCTTTGACTGAAAAAAAGAGCAAGCCGCAAGATACGTCTTCGTGATCGTGACCTGGCTCAATTTGGCAAAGCGAAAAGAAGCGGAAGAAAGGAAGCACTCATTAATAGTCGAGCCTTGCAGTTCCGCCCCATCGAATACAGCGTAACTCGCGTCGCATTGATAGGCGAGAAGTCCACTGAGCATCGCGTTATCAAAACGCGTTCTTTTCATGCTGCAACCGTGAAACAGACTGCCGGTCGCATCAACTACATTGCGCAGACTGGCATCATCGAAGTTGCAGACTTGTGCTGCAATCGCGTGCATATACGCACAATCGAGCTTGGCGCCACGGAAGCTTGCTCTCTCTAGCCCGGGACAGATAAGGTTCGCCCCTGAAAGGTCTGCCCGATCTAACGTTGCTCCGTAGAGTTGCGCGCGATTGAGTGTGCAGCGCCGCAACGGGAAATCGGATAGGTCGAGACCACTGAAGTTCTCGGAGGATAGCTGCAGGCCAATCCCCGTTCTTCTGATAGCCTCCTCAGTTCGCCTCGCAACGGCCGCCACTGCGCGCGGCCGATCAGAAGCTCGGCTCCAGTATCGAACAAATTCTCCATCGGATGAAACGTTTTTTATCGGCCCGGCCCAGTTCTCTGATTCTTCATTTGCGCTGCACTCGATGTTAGCGTCGATCGTTTGCGACATGTCGACGATTCCATATTGCCCGGATTGCGAGTCGGCTTCTCGTTGTGAAGCTCTTGTCACTCGGCAAGTGCGGGTAAGCTTAAGCGATTGTCACACCGGGGGTCTGCCAAACCGCGAATCGATGGGTCGATGACGCAGCAATTGTGCGGCGGGCCTTCGCAGCCGCGGTGGTGCGCGCGTCGACAGAATGTACCATGGCCCCTCCACCACTGCTTGTTGCGATGATTCACCGGGCCCGCCAACGTCAACGACGCAAGCTCAACGACTATGCAAATATGCCCAAAGACGCGATTTGGCTTGATACGGCTCTCTCCCGGCAAATGCATCCGTCAACCGAATGCGCGAAGTTCTCGTTCTTGCTTCTTTCTCAAAATGAAGCCACGGCTTGGGGCCGAAAGTGATCGCTTATGTAGCGCCGTACTCGGAATTACCTGAGCAATGACCGTGCCACCCGATCAGCTGTAATAAGGGGCTGAATAAATGCGATGAAATCGAGATCATCGGATCGACGCCAAGTGTTTTGAACCCGACAAAAGCCGTCTCTTGTCGGGGATCGCACCAGGTTCGCAAGGATATCGAAAAACCAAGTTCCGAGCTCGCTCGCGAGACGCGCGATGGCCGAGAAGGGGCACATAGTCAAGGGATTCGGCACGTTCCAACCGTCGATTCGCGAACAGGGAGTGTACGAGCGCGACTGGCCAGCTCCGTGCGCCGGCCGACCCACCGCGTACCACACACTGTGCCGGCGGAGCGATGAACGAGCCCGCAATCGTGATCAAACTGGCGCGCAAAATGGTAATACTTCGGCGATCGAAGATCGGCTATTTATGATCCAGAAAGTCGAATTCGGCAGCATTCACGCGATGCCTCTTTCGAGAATCGTTGACGAACGACTTATCTCAGGACCGCGCACAAGACGGGGCATGGCGGCGATAAGGCTCCTAGTATATTCAGATAGTGGATTGAGAAATATCTCTTCAGTATCGCCACAGTCGACAATTCTCCCCTGGCGCATCACGATGACGCGATCGCTGATATGACGAACAACGCCGAGATCATGGGAGATGAAGAGATAACTTATGCCGAGGTGAGCCTTCAGATCGCCGAGCAAGTCCAGGACTTGGGCCTGGATCGAGACGTCTAGCGCCGAAACCGGCTCATCGCAGACGATCACGGCAGGATTTGGTGCAATCGCGCGGGCGATCGCGACGCGCTGGCGCTGACCGCCCGAGAGCTCGATCGGTCGCCGGTCGAGCAGGCTCTGGGATAATCCGACTAGATCGAGCAGCTCGATGACGCGCTCCTGACGCTTGGTCGACGTCTCGACGTTGCTCGAAAGGCTGTCGGATAAGATGCCGCCGACCGTCCAACGTGGATCAAACGAGCCAAGCGGATCCTGATAAATGATCGATATCGACCGTCGGCGAGCCCGCCGTTCACGTTCGGCAAGCTTGGTCCAAGCCTTTCCTTCAAACTGAACGGCGCCCTCGTCGGGTTCCTCGAGGGCCAGGACCATGCGCGCCATCGTGGACTTTCCCGACCCGGACTCACCCACGATGCCCAATGTCTCGCCGGATCGCAATTCGAAGGAGACACCGTCGACGGCCGCCCGTAAAGCGCCATCCGGGCCGCTGAACCGCTTCACGAGGCTTGTGGCTTCGAGCACGATGGGACGAGATCTCGGCAGCAATTGCACGGGTGGGTGCGTTCGTCCGCCAATGGTCGATGGTGAGAGGCGTGAGCCGCGCGGCCGGCCTGATGGCACGGCATCCAGCAGCTGACGAGTATAGGAATGTCGTGGATCTGCAAATATCTGAGCGGCGGTACCGCGTTCGACGACCTCGCCTTGACGCATAACGAGGACCTCATCCGCCACGCGGGAGACCACCGCCAGATCATGACTGATCAGGATCAGAGCTTTACCCCGGGTTTTGGTTTCCTCAAGCAGTGCCAGCACCTGAGCTTGCGCTGTCACGTCTAGAGCGGTGGTCGGCTCATCGGCGATGAGGACGCGTGGCTCGAGCGCAAGTGCTCCAGCGATGAGAGCCCGTTGGCGCTGACCGCCGGACAATTGATGCGGCAGTTGCTGAACCTTGATCTCGGGCTCAGGGATGCCGACGAGCTTGAGGAGAGCAATCACGCGCTGTGCGAGTTCCTGGCGTGATGATACGGCACCATGCAGGCGTAAGCCCTCGCCAATCTCTTTGCCGATCCGGCGAAGCGGGTCCAACGAAACGAGTGCATCCTGTAGTACGAAGCCAATCCCGCTGCCGCGAATGCGCCGCCAGCCACGATCGTTAAGGCCGATCAGGTCCGTCCCATCGAAGCTCAGTTGGCGTGCATGGACCCTGGCGTGGCGACCGGCTAGGCCTATGAGAGCCCGCGCGGTCACGCTCTTTCCTGAGCCGGACTCACCGACGATCGCGAGGCACCGCCCCGGTTGTAAGGAGAAAGATACATTGCGCACGACCACTTTCGTGGCGATGTCGCGCCCGAAGGAGACACGCAGCGAATCGACCGTGAGGAGGTCTGCCTGCTGCGAGACCGGCCTGGGAGGAGCCTGCAACATTCAAGCCTTTCCTTCCAGACGGTCCTGCAGGTGGCCTCCGACAATGGTGAGGCTAAGGGCAAAGATCGTCACGGCCAGTCCGGGTATGACCTCAAGCCACCAGGAATAGATCACATAGTTGCGCCCGGCATTGAGCAGCGCGCCCCATTCAGGGGCCGGGGGAGCAACGCCAAGACCTAGAAAGGCTAGCCCCGACGCCCAGATAATCGCCTGACCGACGCCGATTGTCATCATAGCTGTCAGGGGGTTCATCGTGTTCGGAAGAATATGCCTCCAGGCGATACGGGGAAACGGATGTCCGAGCGCCTTGGCTGCCTCCACGTACCCGGTACCCTTGATAGAAAGCATCTGGCCCCTGATCATGCGCGCATAGCCTGGCGCCGTGGCGATTCCGACGGCTATGACCTCAGTCAGCACCGACGGCCCAAAGACCGTGACGAACACCAGGGCGAGCAAGAGCGTGGGAATTGCGAAGAGCACGTCGAAAATCCGGGTGAGAATGCTGTCGACCACGCCAGCGAAAAGTGCGGCTGCGACGCCGAGAATGAGTGCAACGGATATGCTCAGCGCGGTCGCACCAAGTCCGATGGCAAGCGATTGGCCAGCCCCCTCCAGCACACGGGAGTAGAGATCCCGGCCCAATTGATCTGTACCCAACCAATGGACGGTCGAAGGCGACTGCAATGACGAGCTCAAATCGATAGCGAGTGGGTCGTGCGTCTGCAGCACCTTTGGCGCGATGGCCGCGAGGACAAAGAAGCCAATGATGGCAAGCGAGGCAGCAACCCGGAAGGGAACATTGCAGATGAATTCCAAGACTTCTCTGAGCGGCTGAGACACCGTGACTTCCGCGAACCTGCTCATGTCAGCTTCATCCTCGGATCGAGCATCCGGTAAGCTAGATCGACAATCACACTAAGAAGAACGAATAGGCCCGCCGAGATCAAAACAGCTCCCGAGACAATCGGAACGTCCCGCGAGGACGTCGCTGCGACGAGAACTCCACCCAGGCCTTGGCGGGCGAAAACGATCTCTATCAAGATCGCCCCCGACAGAAGCTTGCCAAGAGCCCAACCTGACAACGTAATGCCGGGCAATGCGGCATGACGCAGGACATGGTGAAGTCTGACGCCAAAATCACTCATACCTCGAGCTCGCGCGGACGTAACGAAGGGCTGCTCGAGCACGCGCGTGAACTCGTTCAGAACGACTTGTCCGAAAAAGCCCGACAGTTCGAGAGCCAGCGCAAGGGTTGGGAGAACTAGTCCCATGGCAGTACTTTCCCCAACAACGGGAAAGATCCGCAAGTTCACCGCAAAGACGACGAGCAGAATTGTAGCTAGCCAGTAAGGCGGTACGGTTGCCAGGAAGATTTGCGCGCCGCTGAGCAGCTTCGACCATATGTTGTCTCTGCCGGCGATCAACAGGGTGGCCAAGATGGCAATAGCCCATGCCGTCAGCAGCGCGGCGATCGCCAGAACAATAGTCGGACCAATCTGCTCTGCGATGATTCCTACGACGGGTCGATGCTGCTGGTATGATTCACCAAGATCTCCGTGCAGGATTCGCCATATGTAATTCGCATACTGAACCACGAGCGGTTGATCAAATCCATATTGCGCATTGACAGCTGCGAGCTCTGCCGGAGGCGCCGGCCCAACGTTACCACTCCGTACATTGATGATGATCTGCGCGCGATCGCCTGGCAGCAAACACTGCGTGAGGAACGCAAACGTTGCTGCAGCCCACACGACAACCACGCCGGAGAGTATGCGGCGCGCGAACCAAACAAGCGGATTTTGGGCTACGAGCTTCACGGCCTCATTTCCTTTCATCAAAATGAGCGTCATAGAAGACGGGCTCGCCCACCGACCCGTGGTCCAGCCATACGTCTTTCAGATTGGGGCTGGTGGCCAAAGTCACGTCCAGCACCGTGAAGCCAATCACAGGAGCCTCATCCACGATCTTCCATTCCGCCTGCTGATAAAGACCGGCACGTTCAGCGCTGCTAAAATCCTGCTCCGCCCTTTGGATCACCTCCCAAAGCGCCGAATCCTGGAAGCGCGACGGATTGAATCGATTGGGTTCACCATTCTGGTCCGGCTTCCATGAAATCCGGAAGATCTCGGCGCCGGGTGCAACCCAATAGAGCAGCACGATTTCATAATCGTCGGGGCCGAGATTTCGTCCGGCAAAGAAATCAGCGGGATTAGTGGGTTGAAGACGTACGTCAAAACCGGCCACCCTTGCCTGCTGCTGGATTACTTGCAAGGCTTGCTCGCCATCGGGCTTCAGAAAAGCGTTCGAATAGGAAATGCGCACCGTCAGTGAATTGCCGTTCTTGACACGGATGCCGTTACGGTTGCGCTCAGTCCAACCCGCCCGATCAAGCAGCTGATTGGCTTGCCGAATATCGTACGTATACGCCCGCCCGAGCTCGTGCAGGTATTCCGGCGAGCTTTGACTTAGCGCACCGTTGCCTTCAAATGGCAAAGAGCCAAGAAAGGATGTGTCAACCGCGGCCTTTCGATCAGTAGAATAAGCGAAAGCCTTGCGGACGAGCACGTCGTCAAAAGGAGGCCTGGCCGCATACAACGCAAGGCGTAGAGGAGTGCCGCCGGTAATATGCCGCAATATTCCAAAGCGGGAATTAGCGTCTTTCCATGCAATGGCCGGGATATCGTATATGGCATCGGTCTCGCCTGTGATCAGCGAGCCGTATCGGACAGTCTGATCTGGCAGAAACTTCCAGCTTATTCCGTCAACGTAAGCCGGGCCCTGGTGTTTCGCGGTGGCCGGCGCCGAATTGTAGTCAGGATTGCGGCGGAAGGTGACTTCCCGCCCATGGCGCCACTTGTCGACGATGAAAGGACCCGAGCCGACCGGATTCTCGCAATTCACCGCAAGTGCACGTTTGAGCGCGGATGGCGACAGAATGCCTTGTGAGGATTGGGCGAACACATTGAGCAAGGGCTGGAACGGCGTCTTCAAGGTTACCTGCAGCCTCTGAGGAGCGATTGCCTTTGCCGATTCGAAGCTGTCGCTAAGATAGGGAGCAGCAGTGGGATTGCGAAGATCGGGGTCATTGCTGAGCCACCCGTTGATATTGTCAGCGATGGCCTGCGCATCGAGAGCAGTCCCGTCCGTGAACTTCACATTCGGCTTTATCTCGAATGTGTACACCTTTTTGTCGTCGGAGATGGTCCAGGACTCGGCCAACCATGGCGCAATCTTGCCGTCGTCGCTGCGAGCAACCAGATTGTCGCTGTATTGGCGTTGCAGGTACCATTGCTGCACCCACCCGCCGAACAGGCAGGCAGGCTCTTGAAAATGCCCATAACGGATAACGCCTCCCCGCTTCACGGCTACCCCTTCTTGAGCACGAACGCTGGGTGCCCATTGAGACAGGCCTGAGAGCATGGCAAGGGTAACCGCCATCTTTCTTGCTAGATGGCTCGACTGGCCAGTGAAGCGCCTCGTGGGTCGCGCAGTCGGTAAAAGCATATCCAGGCTCCGGAGCATTGGTGTTGAGGAAATGTCACAGCGGTGAGCCAGCTGTGGCTCTTGCCGGCTCGAAAGGAATCGAAATCCCGAAATGCTCCCGCAGTGTCTGCCCCCGATATTCTCTGCGAAACAGTCCGCGCTTCTGCAGGATGGGCACCACATTGTCGACAAAGGCCGGAGTGCCATCCGTCAGCACGTCCGGAATGATATTGAAACCATCGACCGCACCGGCGCGGAACCATGCCTCAATCGAATCCGCGATCTGCTCGGGTGCGCCCACGATCAGGCGATGCCCAAACGCTTGAACGGCACTGATGATCTCGCGAACCGTCCGGCCTTGACGTGCGAGGACTTCAATCGTGCGATGGTGGCCGACAGAAAACGGAACCTTATCTGCATCGGGCAAAATCTCCTGCGGGATGGTCCTTTCGAGGCTAAGCTTCTCGACTGCCACGCCCATGCTTCGTGCAAGAGCGGCCACGGCGCGCTCTAGATCGAGCAACTCGTCCAGCTGCTCTTTGCGACGAGCCGCCTCTTCCTCGGTTCCGCCGATGCAGGTGACCAGGCCTGGCAGGATGAGCGGAGCCGCGGAGCGTCCGAATTGCCGAGAGAGCGCGCGCAGGCGCGCGGCCTCCTGCAGCGCCGTTGCCAAGTCCCCGGCTGCCGCAAACACGACATCTGCACTGCGGGCACCAAGCCGTAATCCGGGCTCCGAACCGCCTGCCTGAACGATGACGGGATGACCTTGCGACGAAGCGGGATGCGTAAGTGGACCTCGGATACCGAAGCTATTCGTAGCCGGGTCGAGTAGCCGGAATTGCCTTTGATCTGCGTAAACTCCCGCAGCCTGATCGGCGATGATCATCTCGTCGCCCCAGCTCAGCCAGAGAGCACGGACGGTTTCAACGAAGTCCTCGGCGCGTCTGTACCGATCCGCTCGTGCGATCTCATGACCGCCAAAGTTCGCAGCCGTCGCCGAGTTCGAGGTCGTGACGGCGTTCCAGGCGACGCGGCCGCCGCTGATGACATCGAGAGATTGAAAACGCCGGGCGAGATTGTATGGCTCATTGTAGGTTGTCGACGCGGTCGCGATCAGCCCAATCCGCTCCGTTTCGCGGGCAATCACAGAGAGAACCAACGTAGGCTCGAGCCCGTTCAGCGGCGGCTCGTGCGTAATGTCGGAACTTATCGCGGGCGTGTCGGCGAGGAATACGGCATCCAGCAGACCGTGCTCCGCAAGCTTCGCGGCCCGGACGTAGTGCTCGATATCGAAAAAGGCGCCTGGATCTGTGCCCGGCCAGCGCCACGCGGCAGAGTGCCCACCAGCGCCATGAAGATTCAAACCCAGGTGAAGCATGGAGTTGACCGAAGACATCACACCTCCGAATGCGACGGCCTCTGAGCCGCTCGCAGGGTTTTGTAAACAAGCCGATCTCCGCCTGCGATTTCGGCGGCCACCCAGCCCTTTCGCGCAGGGCCGCCCTGAATGCCCCCGAGCAACCTATTTGAGAGCGCTGATAATAGGGCGCCGATTGATGCCAGGCGGGTATCACCAAAGAGGCCTTGGCTAGGCCCTGCGATGTTCTCCGAGCCGGCGCGCCCCAGAAGACCTACGACCACGATAGTTGCCAAATGACGCCCAACTATGTGCAGCTCGTTTGCATTCCCGATTTGATTCCACACGAGTGCACTCACACCGGCTCTCCACTATTCATCAAAAGGCTCGCTTCGTTCTCAGGACGGTGCTGTCGACGCGCCCATTCGCGATCGTAACGCTTGGACCGACCGAGCGAGCTCAAGCTATTCGATCTCTAGAGGTCGAGAGCAGCCAAACGCAATAGTTGAGTATTTCAATCTTACATCCTCGGTTGGCATCCTCTTCTATTCGATGTCGATCTTCCCATCGCTAAACCAGACTGCTCTCTGGTCATGTTCACCGAAACGTCAATGCATGATTACCGCGACTTCAAGCGGCAACCGCCCGGCTCGCAGCTAATAAATCGATGCGTTCGACGACACATAAGACATTTGGCGCGACAGTTTTGATCAACCGCTTCTGCCGCGTTTGAAAGTTAAGGCCAGCCAATGAGGTGAAGCCGAGCCCATCATTCAATAATGCGATGAAATATTCCAAATTCTCGATTCCTCGGTGACACAATCCTGGCAGCTGAGATTGCTACTTGGTCACGCGCGCCCCGAAGGCCGCATTCCTTGGCGGGCTGGATCAGCTGCCTCAGGAATCAGCCTCAATCTGCACTCGGCCGACGCGGTGCTGAACCGGCGCAAACGCCGGTGGTGAGGTCGAAAGAAATTATGCAACACAGAGGCGTTGCAATTCAGCACGAAGCGTCGGCAGGCGAATGGCGCTACAGTTTGAGATGGGCGGCAAGACGTCCAGCGGCAAAGCCCGAACGAGATTGCAGCTTCGTGCAGTCCGTCGGGTCAACGATAGCATTAATCGCGAGCTGCATCGCCGTGCAGAAAGTCAGAGTTGATATTGCCGTGGATGCTTCTGTCGGCTGCGCGGCTCAATCTCTGCCGTCTTGGGATCAGGGATGCCAGTTAACCCGCATATCGAACTTGATGCGCACGCGCCGCACTGGGCGCAATTCGCGATTGGACATCGCCATCAGACAACGAGCGGTATTTCTCCCATTTTCGCCTCGGCTCCCGGCCGGGCGTCCACCCGTTCGCATCGCAGCATCCCCGCCGGCATGGTGGGACGAAGGGCACATGCAAATCGTTTACTTGGCGGACAAGCGGCCCTGACCGCGACGAAGCCGACGCCTTGCTGACGCTCAACAGGATAATGGAGGTGGACCTTCGGAGTCGCCGACGACAAAGACGGCGAGCAGGCGCTGGACGTCGTCGCGAACCTAATGGCGGCTGTAGAGACGTTCTGAAGCTGGCCGGCCGTGGCCAGTTTACCCAGTTCATCCTGATGGACGGCTCGAAGATGGATGCACGCCTCCGCGACCGAGTGGGTCTGCCACGAATTCCCGGCCGCGGGGATCCCCAATCCCGGTAGCTTCGTTGGCTTCGGCCTTCGATCAGGTATTTGCGAAGAAGGGCCGCGGCGGCTGCTTGATTGTCCTTGAACGACAGGGACTCACGAAATGCGTAGGGCCAAAACAATCTCACAAATCGCCGCGGTCACTGCCCGCCAAGGTATCGTTGCCTGGATCACCATAATGCTTTAATCCTTGGTGATGGCAGACGCATCGGAAAAATTTTGCCGAGCCAGTACACTGATGACCAGGTTCAGGCCCAGCGGGTCGGATATTATCTACTTCGTGTGAACGTAGAGAACGCGTTGCTTATCGGTGATCCTGTCGATTTCCTGGAGCCAGCGGTCGAAGTTATTCAACTCTACCTTGTGGGCCCACATACGCGTTGCGGCTTTCTCAGAGTCTGACTCAAAATTCATGACTTGACGTTGGCCGATCTGGCGATGCGGCGGACCAGTTGTCGAGTTGACG
>NZ_JASAUT010000106.1:0-13756 GCF_029952935.1 Bradyrhizobium sp. Mp19
GCCCCGCGTTCAGCATAACCCGGCAGGAATCCACTTAAATCCAGCGGGGCGCTGTCCAAACAACCGGGGCCAGCTCTACTGTTCGCCGGTTTCGCGACGATGCGTCGAGTCATAACCTGACCTTTCTCGCTGCGTGCCGTTTGTGAGGGAATGTGTTTGGCAGGCATACCGGAATCGTGAGTCCGCTGTTGCCATTTTTGGCGAATTCAGCGGGAGATCGTGAGAGATAATGTCTCCTTCGTAAGAACCGCATGGATGCCCGGGCGAGAAGCATGGGCACAGCTCTGCGTTTGAGCCAAGTCCCCGTAATTCACGCTCCCAAACGGCTCGCACTCCTGTGCGGAACGGCCGAGCTGCGAAACCACGGTCGCCATCGCAATCGATATAGGACAGTGCGACGCACGCCTCGTTCTGCAGCATTCTCTTGGCCGGCGCGGCACTAAGCATCCACAGCACGAAGTTGACAAGGAGGCTATTGAAGTGCCGCATCGAGTAAGATGGGTGTCCGTCGAGATCATATTGTCTGGCAAGGGCTTTCGCGAATACGAAAGCGGCTGCCGGTGCCATCTCGAGGCCCTCGCAGACAAATCCCGGATACCAGGTTAAGAAGGTGGGCACAGTCGCAACGGGTCGGGTGATCGCCACGGCCTTGATTTTGGCTGTAGTTCCGATGTTTGGCAATCTCCGCCATGAAGATTGCGCCTAGTTCATCGGCCGTTTTCTCTTGCCTCATGGCGTTCCTCACTGCGTACGGTCGCGTGCATTCGCGCGGCTGATCTCGGTCTCAGCAAGCGCTTCAGAAGAGGCCTCTATCAAAGAGCGATGAGCGTCGCCAAAGTTTTGCAGCGCAATGACTAGCGCATCATATGAGCCGTCGTCGCTATCGAGTACTTGCCTCGCCCGTTCGGCGAGGTCGATCGCTGCGCCGATAAAGTTCTTCAACCCAGTGTCAGCCATGATACTGCTCTCCTACTTGCAGTGGGTGGTCGGTCAGCAATTCCGCCGTTTGGCGTGTGTGGGCGCTTTTGGCGTAACGGAGACCCGGTAGGGTGGGCGCAACCTAAAAATGCACGGAAGGCGGAGGTAAGGCCGCCCGTGCCAGTTGCGGTACGAAGAGCTTGGCCGTCGAGAGGACAATCACAAGCGACCAAGCCATATCTGGCTCAGCAACCCACGTGCCAGACGATGAAAAAATGCGAGGGAGCAAAACGGTACGCTTTCACACCGTGCCACCCAAGTGCTCGTGTAGCTTCCGGACACGCGGGTCATCAAC
Source organism: Bradyrhizobium sp. Mp19 (assembly GCF_029952935.1). Lineage (NCBI taxonomy): Bacteria > Pseudomonadati > Pseudomonadota > Alphaproteobacteria > Hyphomicrobiales > Nitrobacteraceae > Bradyrhizobium > Bradyrhizobium sp. Mp19. The sequence goes on from NZ_JASAUT010000106.1 coordinate 1,274, forward strand.
CCGACACGGCTGAACGAGATGAGACATGCGACTAATGACGCCGAGGACGCAAGGTGATTGGATCAATCACGCTATCGTGTAAAATGGTCAGCTCACCCGGCCTCAAGCCGAGTCTTTGCAACATTTCAGGTCCAGCGGGAAGTTGAGCATTGGGGCGTTGGCGCCGCTGTCTTCTATAGTCAGCTGCACGGCTTGGATCGAGTCAGCGACTGCAGCCGCGTAAGTTACTTGCCGGTACTCTTCATCGTCGTCGCCGTCTTTCTTGATGGCGACGGTCACTATCCAATCTTGCTGCGCCTCGGGAAGCATCCCCATGAGCTATTGAGCCTCCGCAATTCCGCAGCCAGTGGACACGCAGGCTGTGAATCGGGCCGGGTGGCGGAGTGTGGCATTCTGGGAACCCTTTCCCTCCACACCGGACGTTGGGCTAGGCTCACAATCCCGAGAAGAGCAGTCAATCGACATACCGCGGCCATCGATGCTGAGGCGCCTGCGATGCATGAGGAGTGGCGGGGGCACGGCTCCAGCGGCTGCTCGGCGAAGCGCTCGCGCGCATGAGCCATCCGTGCGGGCCGCCGCCGATATCTCGAAGTCAGCACCCGCAGCATGGCAGCTGAGCGCGTATGCCGCCTCTCAGTCAACGAAATGTCGTACTATTGCTCAGTCGAACCCGGGCAATTGGCGTACCAACCGCTCTGGTCTCGATGACTGCGTAAAGTACGATCAGGTAGGTTGCCGCTCCTGGACGCCGCCGTTTAAAGTTGCTCCGTGTTTCTGATATTCAAACGAAAGACTGTGAGCGAAGATCTTTACGGCGGAGCGCTTGAAAAGAGTCCACCAGATCACGCGATGGCGAAGAACTACGTAGAATTGCTCGCGCTATTGAAGGAACAGCAAGAGACCGCCGAGCGCGGCACCTGCCAATCAGCCGCTGAGTTTTGGGTATGGGACCAAAAAGTTCAATCCTTGCTCACTGCGCCTGAGCACTCGTCCCTCCTGGAGCCTCACCTGCTGCCCACCGGACCGCTAGAAGTTGATCGTCCTTATGCTCGCGGATATCTCGAAGCGCTTGCAAGGCGAACCCGAAGTCGATCCCGATTTCGTCGAGCAGACGATCTACGCCGATCAGCTGTGGGGACAGGATCCAGACATCCCGCGCAAACCGTTTAAACCACCTGATCAAGAGTCTCATCCATCGACGGGGCCTCAAAACGACGAACGGACTTAAGGGCTGAGAACCGTCGGCCTAAAGTTGCAACCTGAGCCAGGCATCTAAGCCGGCTGGTGCGGAGGACCAACGATTACGCCGCGCCGCCTTTTCAACTTTGGACCGGAGCGCCACGAGCACGCCTCTTCGAACCAGTCGGGGATTGCCTGCAAGAGCGTCGTCGACCGCTTCACGGCCTACATCTCTGTGAAATTGCTCCCATCGCGATCTCCGATTGCTTTGCTTCTTCGGGCGACCTGGTCCGCCGAAGCTCCTTGAGCGCCTTGTCGACATGAGCATCCGCGATCACGCCACATCTACATGCGATCGCTGCCAAGCGTCCGGCACTGGCCGTTCTCCATCAGATGCCAACGATCAACGACCTGTAACGCGTGCGGCGGCGCCGTTGCCTTGGCTTCGCCATCTCCGCCACCACGATCGCGGGCGACAATCGCGATCGGGGGACAAGCAGATAGCCACGCTTGGGCAGTCTCTGGTTTACGATCCGGCACGATGCGGCCGAGCCGGCGCCGGCTAGTGATGGTCCCACAAATTTCAGAGCCATCGGACATGCATGCCCTCGACCCACCAGTTTCGATAGCTAGAGCTGCGCCCCATAGAGGCTCATGATAGCCGCGGCCTAACATAGATGGGTGGCCACTGCTTTTGGATGGCATTTGCCGCACTGTGCGCAACGACACGGTGTCCACACTTTCTCCTGACCGAGGTTTCCGAGTGGCTGCCCGTCCCGCCTTTCCGTCGTTCAAACAACACGACAATAGGCGTCCAAGAATGCCTACCGCCATGGAGCGTGCATCCGGCGGCGGTGAATAATAGCGTTGAGCGTGCGACGATGATGGACAAACTGAACGTGTTTGATGGAGGTTCGCCGTGTCGGCTCCAGACATTCGCCTCCGAAATAGAATCATCATTTAACGTTCGAGATTTCACCGCAGCCGCTCATTGGGCTATCGAACGGCTTGCTGACGTGCTGTCACGTGACGACGTCGAAGGCTTGCGTCTTCAAAGACCAGTAGATCTGATGGCCAGTGCCCGCAACCTCATGACGGCGGCTGATTTGGGGCGCTTCGATGTACGCCGCTTCGCCGACATCGTCGAGCTTTACCTGGAAACCGGCATCAAGGTGAACTCCCGCGGATATATGGGACGGCAGTTCAGTTCGGTGATGCCGGTCACCGCCGTCTTCGAAATGGTTGCCGCCATGGCACCGCAGCCAGCTTCCTATTACGAGGCGGGGCAGCTCGCCAACGTTGCCGACCGGCTTATCGAAGAGGTGTTCGGCCGTTTCATTGGGTGGGCACCGGGTAGTTTCGAAATGGTGACGACGTCCGGGGCTTCGCTTGCGAACATGACCGCTGCGCTCGTCGCCCGCAACCGTTACCTTTCGGGAAGCTGGAACGGCGGACTTGCGGCCGGCCGATCAACCCGGCCTGCCATTGCCATTGGCCAGGACGCCCATTTCTCCGTCTCCCGCATTGCCGGCATCATTGGTATCGGCCAAAATCAAGTGATACGCCTGCCTCTGAACGACCGTCGGCAGATCTGCCCGGAACGGGCGGCAGCGACTTTGGACGAGGCGGCGACCCAGGGGCTGGATATTTTCTGCCTGATCGCCTCGGCAGGAACGACCGCGATCGGTGCTAATGATCCGTTGCCTGACCTTGCGGCGTTGGCGAAGCGGCGCGGCGCTTGGCTGCATGTCGATGCGGCTCACAACGGCGCTTTTCTGGTTTCCGACCGGCTGCGGCCTCGCCTTGCGGGACTGGAGCTTGCCGATTCTTTTTGCCTGGACGCCCATAAGGCTCTGTTCGTCCCGGCCCTTTGCACATTGCTGTTCTACCGCGAGAAGGGTTTGGCGGAGACCGCGTTTCCCCAGAAGGACAGCTACGTATTTGACCCGTTCGAAGATGAAATGACAGCCGTGCAGAGCGGCGTGAAGAACTTCGAATGTACGAAACGCCCCGCGATTCTGAACCTTTGGCTGGCTTGGTCGCTGTATGGTCCCCGCGCCTTCGCGGATAAGTTGGAGCGCCTGGTAATGATGACTGAGGCCGCCCACCAATACTTGGCCGATCAGCCGGACTTCATCGTCCCGTATCGGCCGGAATCCAATATTCTCTGCTTCGTCCATCAGCCGCTTGGCGTGTGCGGCAATCGGTTATCGAGCCTGCAACTGGAGTTGCGCAACCGCGTGCGGGCGGCTGGGCGTTACCTCTTGTCCAAGGTCGATATGGATGGACGGACAATGCTCCGCATGGTCCTCATGAATCATCGGATCGGCCTGTCCGACATCGCAGGCATGGTGGGAGAGATCCGACGCCATGCGCGCGAGATTCTTGCAAGCAACGCTACACACGGCGAGCAGAACCGGCCTTTCCGGTTTGAGCCTCAGGAATGACTATGCGCCACTTCGCCCTTTCACCCCGTGACTGCGCTCACCACGTACTGCCGGAAACGATCTTGCATCCGTGCACCGTGGATGACGTGCTGGCTTTACCGTCTTTTCTAGCCTCGCTCCTGCACGCGCAGACTGTCATCGGCTGCCGGATTGACGAATTGTCTCATGACATCCAGGCTGCCATCGTCGAGCGCAGGCTATCGCAACTCGTCTCCATCGCCCGCATCAATCCGCTGTGGCGTCGGCGCATCGATAGTGCCGTCGGGACCGGTCCGGTGGACAATTACGAGCAGTTCAAGGCGCTGCCGCTTACCGATAAGGAAGCCTTTCAGCAAATGTTCACGGAAACGCGGCCAGGCATGGTCGTGCCCATCGACCGCTGCGGCTTCGAAATCGTGGCCAGCGGCGGTACCAGTTCCGGCAAGCCCTCAGAAACCGTCTATTCGCTCGACGAGCTACAGGAGACCTACCGCTGGGCAGGGGATTTCATGGGCCGACACATTATGGCGCGCTACCTTACTGGCAGCGGCGCCAAATGGGTGGCCACGACATTAGCCGATTATCAGATGTGGAGCAGCGGCACCATGGTGGGTGGCGTGCTCCAGAAGATCCCAAGTGTCAACTACATCGGCGCCGGTCCGATGAGCCGGGAAGTCTTCCAGCGGATGATGTCCTATCCGGGGCCGAAGGCGATAATGGGGATTACACGAAGCATTGCGCTATTGGCGAGTTTTGCGGACGGGCTATCTGGCGAGGCGAGGGACAGCTTCCGGATCGCTCTTTATGGCAGTGGAGTGCTCACTCCCAAGGTGCGGGCGGATCTCAGGCAGGCCTATTCAAGCCTGATCGTACTCAGTTACTTTGCCGCCACCCAGGCGGAAACCATCGGCCTGCAGCTAGATCCGGAAAGCCCCGTCCTGACTGCGGTACCTGGTCTCCACTTGGTGGAAGTGGTCAGGCCGGACGGGCAATGGACGGAAATAGGCGAGGAAGGTGAACTGGTAGTCACGCGCCTGTTCGGTAATGCGACCCCCGTGCTGCGCTACAAAATAGGCGATCGAGTCATCCGCCGCCCTGACTTGCAGTCGCCCGGCCTGAATGCCGTGCAATTTGAGTATGTCGGCCGCAGCGGCGATTTCATGCATATTGGCGACACGCAGTATTCGGCACCGCAGGCCTTGGCGGCGATCACCGCCGAATTCCGCCAGCGACAGGTTCTGGACATCGATAGCGTCGCTACCGACGCGCAGTTCCAGATCGATCGCGCGAAGCGGCAGCTGCACTTGGTGATCGGCACTCCGGAAGCCGCATCCCTTCCGACGCAGGTCGCCATGCGACTGGGACCGGAAGGCTCCTCGCCCTTGATCATCGCCGGCTTGCTCCAATCGCTGTCCGTCTTCGACGCACTGGAGGCGAACGAGACAAGTCTGCGGAGTTCGGGCTACAGCTTTGCCATTCGGCTTGTAGATCCAAGGAACGCGGATTTGGTTCGCACGGCATTTGGCAAGGTGCCCCTCGTTGTAGACCGCATTTGATACTCGCAAACTAGCAGCGCCGCCGAGCAGGAGAAAGATAATGACGCCGCTCAATATCCGGGTTTTCGTCGACGTTATCGCCCTGCTGCTTGGCAATGCGGTCGAGGGCAACGTCTTCATGTTTGACGATGGTGTCTCTGACGGAGAAAGCCTTGGCACCGCCAAGCTGGTCAGCTCGGTCTGGCCAGGACAACTGGTCCGCTGGAGTCTAACGCCGCTTGACGTCCAGACCATGGCTTGGCTGACCGGCGTGTCGTTTGATGGCACTGCGCCACCGGCGACGGGCTACCTGCTCCCTTGGGCTCTGCAATGGCAGGGATACGTACCTCCTTGGAGCGCTCCGGGCTCGCGCCATTCCTACCGAATGACGCTCGTCACGGGTGGCCTGAGTGGGCGCGCGATCAGCATCGCCGGACCCTCTCTTGTACTCTTGCCTCCCCCGCTAGGAGGGGCCTTTCGGGCTCACCCCTCACCACCGCCTGTCGAGCGACCGCACGATCCGCTCCAATAGGAGGCTATACACAATGCAGATCTCAATTGTCACCGTTATCGATATCGAGACCGCCCTGGCGGAGGGCTGTCTCGATGGAAACGCCTATGTCATCGACAATACGGGCCCATTCGCCCAGTCGCCCCATGCCCGCGTGACGAATGTTCCCGGCGTTTATGATGCCGATGGTTCGCAGGCCATGGAGGCTGTCCTGAACTGGATCACCGTCGGCGTCGCCCAGCTGCCACCGACGCTGCCACGCAGCTATCCCCACCGCTTCAACATTGCCAACACGGCACGACGACTGCTGAGCCCCTCCGTCCGTACTCAGGAGCACATCTCCAAGATTCAGGAGAACATCTCCAAGATGCTTACTGACCCTCCGAAGCCCCTGCAGGTTCGCGACCGCGGTGCAGTTCGCACCTATGACGCACCAGTGCTGAACGCGGCCGGCAAGGTGCTGAAGCCTGATGATACCATTACGGCGGCCAGCGTGCCTCCAGTTGTCGTGAGGATCCGCGGGGCTGCGGTGGAGAATGGTGTTCTCTATCCGGCTCTCTACGGTTCGCCCGATCCGTTGACGGATGGCTGGTACTGGAGCGCCACCGTCGATACGGCCAAGGTCGGTCGCCACGACTATACGATGGAGGTGGCGCTCTATCGCCCCGTTCAGGAGAACAGCAAGATGCTCTGGGAGCCGCGGCTGTTCACCCTGTCGTGCAGTATTCAGGTTAGTAACGTACCGAGCGTCAATGGCTTCACTAGCGGCTTCGTGCCCGGCCTACTGCCCATACCGCCCTCCGGGCCTACATGCGTTGAGGGAGACGCGATATGACAAAAACGATCAACATTCTCCTGGTGGTAGATGTCGTCGCCGCATTGGAGGCAGATACGCTCGCAGGCTCTCTCTACATGATCGATGACAACCGTCCAGGCGGCTCGCGCAACCAGGCGACCGACGGGCTCGCGACCGCCGTGGCCCCCGGAGACGAGATCATCTGGACGTTGTTGCCGATCGAATGCGAAAATCATGCCGCGATACGAGCGATCAAACTGCCGCCGGAAATCTGCGAGGTTCGACGCGAAACCTATCCCGAGTCCGATGTCAGCTACTGGGTTGGTACGGTGAAGCAGCCGGTCGGCGACCTACCGTATGGGCTGACGTTGGAGCTTGGCAGCCGGATGCGGACGCTCGATAACGGTGCCGACGCGCGCCTCATCGATGCCGCCCTCAACGCTTCCCCGGGTGCCACCCGAACCAGGAGTTCATCGCGCCTCGTCGAGGCCGCTCTCAACGCTTCCCCGGGCACCCGAACCAGGAGTTCATGATGATTATCAGTCCGGCGTCGCAGCGGCCCCCCAGCAGCCCAAGCTTGGCATCCACACAGCTGAACATCGTTACACTCATCGACGTCGCAGGAACCCTACGGACCGGCGGCCTCAGCGGGAAAACCGGGCTAATGGACAACGGCGGCGAGAGTACCGGTAAAGGCACGAACAGCTTGCGGACAGTGTGCCGCCAGGGCCAAGCCCTGAACTGGCTGGTTTATTGTACTGACATGGAAAAGCGTCCGGACGGTAGCTGGCCTCTGTTCGCGCGTATCGTGAACATCGTTTTTGTGCTACCCGATGGCACGCCAGAGCTCCGCAAAATATGTAACGATCTCAAGATCTATGGCGGCCCGGACAAGATCCGCAGTCCGTGGACGCCCTCCTACTATTACTGGGCGGGCGCCGTCGACCTTGAGCTCGAGCCTGGGCTCTATCCCTATCGCCTCGTAGTTGAGGTCGACACAGTCGATCGAAATCGCAAATCTTATTTCAACCTGGATGGACCTGCCTTGCAGGTCATTCCTCTGAGCGCCATCCATGCAGGGAGTCAGCATGGATAAGAAGCAGCGAAGTTGTACGCCGACAGACCCACCCAATCAATCACGGACGTTCCAATCGCGTGCTGCTCTGTCGCGCGCTTCTGGGCAGCTATCGGTAACATCGATCAGAGGAAGATGGAACGGCACTTGGGTGGCGATTGCACGTTCCTTCGATTCAGCGCCGAACGGGTCCAAGAGCCCGTTAGCCTGCCGACTCAGTCGGAAAAGTGAAGGGGATTATATGGGTAACGATATCTGGTGGCCTACACGTCGCAGATCCCGCGCCTGCGCGGGTCATTGCTGATCGACTGCTTTGTCCAACAATCTAAGGAAAATCTTATGAGCCAGCGCGCCGTCATCGTTATCGACATCCAAAACGAATACTTCCCAGATGGCAAGCTGCCCCTGGTTGGTATCGTGCATGCGGCCGCCAACGCAGCTAGGGTGATTCAGACCGCCCGCGCGCGTGGTGACGCGGTTATCCATGTTCAGCACGAAATGCAGGAAAGTCATCCCTCTATCTTCGCGCCGAACACCAGAGGGGTAGAGATCAATCCCATTGTCCAGCCACTAGAACGTGAGGCCTTAGTCGTCAAGCACTATCCCAACGCCTTCCGCGACACCGATCTGAAGCAGCGGCTCGATGCCGGGGGCGTTAAGGAGGTCGTGATCGTCGGAGCAATGAGCCACATGTGCATCGATGCGACCAGCCGAGCAGCCGCCGATTACGGCTACAAGACCACGATCTTGCACGACGCTTGCGCCACCTGCGACCTTCCATTCGGTGGCATAATCGTGCCCGCCGTGCAGGTTCATGCGGCCTTTATGGCGGCCCTTGGCTTGGCCTACGGCACGGTCACCACGACCAGTGACTATCTAGCAGCCTGATGCCGTTGCGGCCTCGGCTAACATTAGTCACGTGACTCCTAAGGATCGCCGCGTAAAATCTGCTGGTCTCCAGGCAGAAGGTTTTTACAGAAGCTAAATCTGATCTGCGGACTTAGCTCATTTGAAGGGCTTGGGATCTCGTTCGTACGTTCAACGAAGGTGCGGATTCGGCCTCGAACGACCTGAAGCTCGAGCGACCCGACGGAGGTGTGAACGTCTCGCTGGATTTGCTGGCTCCCTCCGGCTAAACTTCGCCGGAGCAATACTAGAAAGCTCGACGGTGCGAGAACGGGAGCTATGGCTAAATTTTGGTGACGGCCTGGCCGGTCAGGCGGCGGCGGTTATGGGCTGACGGTCAGTCGGTTTGGCGACGACCTCGATCCCGTCGTTGAATGTCACACCGAGAACGAGTTTTGGCAACTGGTTGTGGCCATCGAGACGACGCCAGCTTTTCTGCGCGGCCTCAAGCAGTTTGAAGACCATCGCGAGCGCCGTCCTGTTGGACAGGCAACCCTTCGATCGGATCGTGCGGTGGCGCACGGTAGCGAGGTGCCAACGTTCCGCTGCGGTATTCTACATCGTGGCGTATGGTGCGACCATCGGGACAGAGGCACCGGGAGCACGATGTGCGGGCAGGCCGATACACACGATGAGCCGAGAGCTCGAGTTAGTAGCTGGCCGCCTCTGCGACTCGCCCGGTTGCGCCGAGAGCGCGAATTCGTAGTTGGCGTGTCGCCCGCAGCTCCCGTCACGTATCTGACAGGAGGTGCGAATGCGACGGGTAATTGGCATTGATGTCCACCGAACCTTCGGGGAGGTGGTATTTTGGGAGAACGGCAGGCTTCGACATGCAGGCCGCATTGATATGACGCGGACTGCGCTGGAGGGATTTGGCAAGACCCTGCTGGCCAGTGATGAGGTGGTGCTCAAAGCGACCGGCAACAGCATCGCGGTGTCGCGAGTGCTGGCGCCATTCGTGGCGCGGGTGATTATCGCCAATGCGTTGCAGGTGAAGGCGATCGCCCAGGCTCACGTCAAGACCGATAAGATCGATGCTGGCACGCTCGCCAGTCTGCAGGCGGCGGGATACCTGCCGCAGATCTGGACGCCTGACGCAGAGACCGAACGCAAGCGCAGACTGGTGGCGCGGCGCTACCAGATCGTGCGGCAGCGTACGCGGCTCAAGAACGAGGTGCATTCGATCCTGCACGCACACCTGATCCCGAAGTGCCCACATGCCGATCTGTTCAACGCCCGCGGCCGGGCGTGGTTGGCCGCTCACCAGTTGCCGGACGATGAGCGAGCGACCATCGATCGGCACGTCCGTGAGCTTGACCGGCTGGCGGAAGACCTAGCCCTGCTTGAGCGCGAGATCGCACAGGACGCAATTGAGGATTCCGCGGTCAACAGATTGATGACGATTACCGGCGTGAATCTGGCGGTCGCCGCCGGCATCGTGGCGGCGATCGGCGACATCAGCCGGTTCAACAGCCCGCAGAAGCTGGTGAGCTATTTCGGGCTGAACCCGCGGGTCCGGCAGTCCGAGTTGGGAGCCGCCCACCACGGCCGTATCAGCAAGGTCGGCCGCAGTCATGCGCGCGCCATGCTGGTCGAGGCGGCCTGGGCAGCGGCCAAGGCGCCCGGTCCACTGAATGCGTTTTTCGTGCGCATCCGCGCCCGGCGCGGCCGTCAGATCGCCGCGGTGGCCGTGGCGCGGAAGCTCACTGTGCTCTGCTGGCATTTGCTGACGAAGGACGAGGATTACCTGTGGGCGCGCCCAGCGCTGGTCGCCAACAAGACCCGCGCGATGCAACTTCAAGCCGGACATCCGCAACAGAAAGGCAGCCGGCGTGGACCGGCCTATGCCTACAACATCAAGGCGCTGCGCGACCACGAGATGTTGATTGCCGCCCAGGCGGAGCACAGCTACGAACGCTTCGTGTCGCAATGGAAACCGCGGCGGCCAAAAACCGGCGCGCGGGCGCCTCAGCTCGGCAAGACAAAATAGGCAGCAGTCCGGTGACGCTTGCAGCCGACGCGTCACGCTTCGCCACGAGGTCGCCCGCGCCCAACAACCATAATCGCGGCTGACGGCAAGTTCTAGCCAGGAATGCAGGTCCCATTCCACGCCAGCGTGCCGCCGTGCTCGGGCCGGTCAAGGCCAAGCCTTGCGGTGGCCGCAAATGCGGCCAGCCTTGACCGCCCCTGCGCGCGGCGGCTGCGAGATCGGTGGCAGGGACGGAAGAATGGCCCACCGCGCAGCCGAACAAAAGAGTGGACTTACAGCGATCTCCGCAATCGTCGTCTCGGCCATGAAGAAATCGCTTGTCCATCTCATCCGTCGTCCGCAGGTGTTTCCAGTGCTCGGCCGGGAAGTCGTAGAACGCCAGTAGCATGTCCCGATCCTTGCTCAGGCAGTCGGTCGCCTTCTCGTATTTGGGCGTGTAGTTCTCGATGAAAGCGTCGAACGCCAGCTCGGCGGCGGCCTTGGTTTCGGCCATCCAGATCTCCTGCAACACGCGTTTGGACTTCGGCTGCTGGCTCTTCGGCAACTTGGCTATCACATTCGCGGTCTTGTGCACCCAGCAGCGCTGCTCGCGCGCTTTCGGCCAGACCTCGCCGGCAGCCTTCCAGAACCCGAGCGCGCCGTCGGCGATGGCGAGCCGCGGCGGCACGTCGAGCCCGCGCCGCTTCAGGTCGAGCAGCAGATCGCGCCAGTCCTGCGCGCTCTCGCGGGCGCCATCGGTGAAGCCGACCAGTTCCTTGCGGCCTTCCGGCGTCGCGCCGATCAGCCACAAGAATGCACTGCTTTTCGTCTTCGAGGCGCGCTTGGAGATGGATGCCATCGGCCCAGATGTAGACGTAGCGCTTCGCCGACAGATCGCGCCTCTGCCACGCGGTGTGTTCGTCGAGCCAACCGTCCTTCAGACGGCCGATGGCCGATGCCGACAACCCGGCAGCATCCTTGCCGAGCAGCGCCGCCAGAGCCTCGGAGAAGTCGCCGGTCGAGATCCCCTTCAGGTAAAGGATCGGCAGCAGCGTCTCGATCGATTTCGAGCGGCGCATGTAGGGCGGCAGAATCGACGGAGAGAAACGGATGCGGTCGAGGTCGGTAGCGTCCACCTCGCGATCGCGTACACGCGGCTGGCGGATGGCAACCGGACAGATACCGGTCATCACCTCGCGTTCCGGCAGGTGACCGTGGCGCACGACGCGCTGGTGGCCGTCCGCGGTCTTCAAATCAGCATGCTTGCTGAGAAAGTCCGCAACCTCGGCCTCGACCGCCTGGGCCAACAGAGCACGCGCCCCATTGCGCAAGATTTCGGTGAATTGATCGTCGACGTTTCCTGGTTGAATCAGCTTGATGATGTCATCCTTGGACACGGCATATCGCTCCTTCGGTGGAGAAGTGGAGGCGTCAAGCACCCCCACGATATGCCGCCTTTCCGATTTCCACCGTCACCAACTTTCAGCGATAGCTCGCATCCAGCTGCGCCAAAAACCACAGCCGCTGCTGCGCAAACGACAACACCAGCGGCTCATGACGCGACACCGCCGCAATCGCCGGCAGCTCTTGCGGACCGGAGCGGCTCAACTCCTCGACGATGCTGCCCGCCAAATCGGTCAGCACTGGCTTGGTAAACAGCGTCGTCAGTGGCAGTGAGGCACCAACAGCCAGCGACAGCCGGCTTAGCAGTTGCACCGCCAGCAGTGAGTGGCGCCCAGTTCGAAGAAGTGGTCGTGGCGTCCGACCCGTTCCAGCCCGAGAAGCTCGGCCCAGATCTGCGCCAGCATCGTCTCGACCTCGCCTTGCGGCGGCGCGTAGCTCCGATGCGCATACGCATCGTCCTCCGGAGCCGGCAGCGCCTGGCGGTCGAACTTGCCGTTCACCGTCAGCGGCAGCGCCACCAGCCGCACAAACGCCGCCGGCACCATGTAGTCCGGCAGCTGCGCACTTATGTGCGCGCGCAAGGCGCCGGCAAGGTCGCTTCCATCTGAACCGCCCCGGGATTGCCGGAGGCCCCAACTCCTGAGAAGGTGGGGCCGTTATGAGCAAGACGACGACGAACAAA
>NZ_JASAUT010000107.1:0-13475 GCF_029952935.1 Bradyrhizobium sp. Mp19
ATCATCCCGACCGGGCTATCCAGAGCATTCCGCGCAAGTCAAGCCCGGGCACCAGTGCTCCTCTCGTGACGCTCACGGTTAAAGTCACATAAAGTCATCCTCGTACGCGTATCCGGAGCTTGCTACATGGGTATTACGACGCTCGCCGTCGTCTACTTTAGCGAGATATCGTTCAGGTTTGTTGGCGCGCTGCCATTCACCTGCGCTATTCGTTGTCCATTTGTCAGGATGCTGAGTAGGATCAAGTACCATATTGCAATCGTCGACCTCTACGAAACCTAACTTCGCCGCGCGAGCTTTCGATTCTTCGTTAAGTGGATACCATTTAAGCAACGGTTGCTCGCCTTCTCGCGCATCTCGCCGAAGCTGATATTCGAGTAGAATATCGCCTGCGTTCTCCACCAAGGGATGGGCAAGCTGAAGATCGACGACGGAGGTGATGTGTTCTCGCCCGGGAAACAGTTCTCGCCACCTGTCGTCGTGGAATTCGTTCATGCTGTATCCGCCTTCCGTCCGCAGCAGTGCGACAGTTTTGTTTCCAAGATTATAGCTGTAGTATCGCGCTTCCTCCGAATCTCTGGTCGAGCCGTAGTCCTCCGCAGCCTCTCTGACGTTCTTGGCTCGTGTCGATACGAAACGCGAGTACTCCCGCGGATTCTCGGCGATGCGCATTATTTCATGATCATTTTGGAAGATCTTTGCTTCTCTGCGAAACGTATCCTTGTCGATCGGCTCTATCGGAGGCTTGGTCACGAGGGAATACGTTGGCGCTGCAGAAGAGGAGGTCGGCTCCGCTGCGGACAGGTGCATGTTAGCGAACCTGCCCTCGAAATCTCTGTCATCCGCGTGTTCGTCGTGGGATGCCCACGTAACTGCTTCATAATACCCACCAATTCGACCGTACATGAGGATCCGTACTCCTAAGGCAAGAGGGTTTCTTATTGATTTGAGGCGCTTTGGGCCGCGCCAAAGTAGCCAGGCGAAACTGACCGTAAGCTGACTAGGAGCTTGTTGTTTTCTGGAATCGGGATTCCCCTCGGGTGGGATTTCTGATTCGACCTCCATGCTGGAGGCGGAGGCCAGCATGGATGACGCGCCCCCATTCGGAAGACATCCGCGAATGAGCCATGGCGCGGGCTGACGCGGGCGAGACGGTTCGTTCGATTGCGGAGGCGCTACAGATCAGCCCGTCCCTGCGTGACGAATTGGAAGAATCTGAGACGGGATATCGGGGGCCTGGCCCCGGTTAGATCGGCCGTCATAAGAAGCGGGTTCTGTCGGATACCAACGCCTACTGGCTGCGCGAACGCATTCGCTCGGGGCCATTCACCTTGCGCAAGCTGGGAGCTGACTGCACGGGGATCAAAACAGGCGTGCGGGCGGTGTGGACTGTTGTTCTCGCCGAGGAGCTCAGCTTCAAAAAAACGCTTCTGCCAGCCGAGCAGGATCGCCCAGACGTCGCCCGTAAGCGGACCTGCTGGAAAGCGCACCAAGGCAGGATCAATGTCGCGCGGCTGGTTTTCATCGACAAGACGTGGATCAAGACCAATATGGCGCCGCTACGCGGCTGGAGGCCTTGTGGGCAGCGCCTCCAAGCATCTGCACGTTTCGGCCATTGGAAGACCATGACCTTCATCGCGACGCTGCGTCACGATCGGATCAGCGCGCTGGCCCCATCAATGGTGAGCTCTTCACGCTGTACGTCGAGAACGTGTTGGCCCCTACCCTCGCACCTGGCTAGATCTTTGTTCTCGACAACTATGGCAGCCACAAAGGAAAAGCGACTTGCCAAGCTATCGGCGCCAGAGGCGCCCACCGCATCTTCCTGCCGCCCTATAGCCCTGACCTCAATCCGATCGAGCAGGTCTTCACCAAACTCAAACACCTCATGCGAGCTGCGCCTCGTGATGTCGAGGCCGCCTGGCGAAAGGTTGGTGAACTCCTCAATCTCTTCCGAGGAAGAGTGCACCAACTACCTCAAAACTTCGGGCTACGCTCTGTGTAAAGACAGCATGCTCTAACGGTCGCGCCCGATGTCTGGCACATCGACGAATCTACATCGAACGATCGTGCGCCGTACGATGGCGCTCGCGAACGCGTTGCAAGCCATGTTCATTTACTTTGATTGCTTTCTCTTTCCGGGAGCACTCAGTTGCTTTTTTATGCACCGAGTTCGACGCTGTGCCCGATGATCTTAAGCACGGTGCGGTGTGCGCCAACTGAGAGAGACGATCGAGGCCGGAAGCCCATCGCAACTCACACAAGAAATCGCTTGAATCTCACGTTACGTCAGGCCGTAGGTTGGCAATCACAATCGAGCTTCCACCAACCAAACATCGAATGATGCAGCACAGGCCAAGTAACCGACATGGTGCGATCAAGCAGTCGAATGCGGCGACGCCGGATTGCACGTGTTTCTGAGCGCACGGACCAAGAGCGAAAGGCTGTCGGGATGAAACGTCGCGCGATGATAACCGCATTGCTCGCCATCATCACGTCTCCGGCTTGCGCAGCGAAACTCAGCGGCCCTCCGCGCATCGTCGATGGCAATACCATTGAGATCGAGCAAACCAAAATTCGGCTTTCGGGTATCGAGGCGCCAGAGACGGATCAGATCTGCCTCGACGCCCACGGCCAGAAATGGGCTTGCGGCATAGCTGCTCGCGATGAGCTTATCAGGCATTCGAATGGACGAACGTGGGATTGTCATACCACAGGGGTGGATAAGTACGGCCGGTCACTCGGCAGCTGCTTTATCGCGGGCGAGGACGTGAACGCATGGATGATAAGCTCGGGCTGGGCACTATCATCCGATCCTCACACCTACATTATCTATGAGGTTGTAGCGAGCAATGCCTATGCGGGCCTATGGTCGGGGGCGTTCATCGCTCCTTGGGACTGGCGTCGCCGCAACAAGGGGACGATCGTTGTCGGCGCGAGCTCGATACCGATCGACACTCAGGAACTCCTGCTCGGATCCGCTTTGCTATCCGACCCGCCCTCACCCGAATGTCTGATAAAGGGCACGCTGGGCCGCGGGGGCGAGCGCATTTATCACATGCCCGGGCAACTTGGTTACGGACAAATCGATATGACGAAGAAGCTGGGTGATCGATGGTTCTGCAGCGAAGCGGAGGCTGAAGCCAATGGATGGCGTAAAGCGGCGCGATGAGGCGACACATGCACGCAGACCGTTCCCCTAATATGTCTTGCTCGCCGATGATCAAGCCGTCGCGCCGGTCGCTATTGCTGTCGCTGTTCGCGTTTTCGGCGGTTGGCATGCGGCTCGGCGACAACATCGTTAATGCGAAGGAAGCAAAACAGCTGCCCAAGCCGGACAATCTGCTCTCGCCGGATGCTGCGCTCAGGCGGCTGATCGAAGGTAATGACCGATTTGTCCAGGGCGCATCACGAGGCGACGATTTCAAGCGCGCGCGTCAGGTTTTAGTCGATGGACAAAATCCATATGCGGCGGTTCTGAGCTGCGCCGATTCTCGCATAGCGCCTGAACTTGCTTTTGACAGCGGACTTGGTGACCTGTTTGTCTGCCGCCTCGCCGGCAATTTTGCCAACGATGTCACGATCGCGAGCATGGAATACGCGGTCGCTGTGCTAAATACACCGTTGATTTTAGTACTCGGTCACGATCATTGTGGCGCGATAGACGCCACGATCAAGTCGCTCAACGACGACAAGCCGGCGCCGGGGCATATTCCATCCCTCGTCACTGCGCTTGCGCCTGCCGTTCGGAAATCGCGCCAGCAACCCGGTGATGCGTTCGCCAATGCCACCCGGCAAAACGTAATCGATAACGTCGAGAAACTTAAATCGGCGGGCCCGGTTCTGAACGCGGCAGTTGAGCAGAACAGACTAGAGGTCGTCGGGGGTCTGTACCGGCTCGACACCGGCAGGGTCGATCTACTGAACTGACCTGCACTTTCGCAGTCGTTTGAACCGCCCAGCACGGCTTCGGTTGCGTTCCGCAAAACTCACCCGTCCATCGGTAGATGCACCGGATGTGATCCGCTGCACAATTGACATACAGCTTCGGGACAGGACACCACTTTGTATGCGCGGGCTCTTTATCCTCCTCTTACTTTACGTACTTGTGTTGGCAACGCGCGGCCAGCACCCACACAATTCATGCCGCGACCGAACAGGGTCAATGCCTTCCGTCAATGCACTGGTCAACACAGTTGGCTGAAGCCGCAGAAATACGCTGCGATGGATGTCGGGATCGAAGCGGGGCTCGGCGACACCGGACAAATTTCATATCCTCGCCCGATCATCCGTTTTGGAACCGATAGAGATCGTTCCGTTAAGCCCCCCGACTCAGATCGGGCTGAAGATCACATACAGCAGAATTAGGATCACGACGGCGGTCCAGCCTGCTGATGTGAGGAACACTGTTGCTCGCGACGGCATCTGACGGTCTCTCCTGCATCAGCCAACGAAGCGACCGCCAATCTCGGAAACGCAGCATCGCTGAAACTGTAAGACCATACTTTGGATCCGCAATAAACCGGCAATTTTCGCGCGCGCGACAGTTGCGATCACGGGCTGGAACGCAGAATATTCTTCTGCGCGTCGCCTACATCCGTCGAGCCTGGCACTCAAGGATTGATGGACGTCCTGAGAACTTGTCCAACGAGCTGTAGTAGCTCTGCGCGGGTGCGCCTTGCCAATTTGAATTCCGAAGCGGGTGCGTCGGCAAGCACCTGTGAAGACCGTTTTGCCGATCCCGACATCAGCCTGGTCATCCTGCGCGGCCTCACTGCACGTCGCCCCAGGTCTCCTCGACCAACGCATCGATCATGTCGGATACATCATCTTGCCCGACGTTAAGTGTCAGCGAGATCCGCAACCGTGCCGTTCCCACAGGCACCGTTGGCGGCCGTATCCCGCGGATATCAAAGCCGCGCGCCTGTAGCGCAGAAGCGAGCCGCATCGCACGGGCGTTGTCGCCCACAACATAAGGAACGATTTGTGAATTCGAAGAGCTCGCGCGACCGCACACAGCGAACTGCCGATGTGCAAAGTCGATCAAATCGATCAGATGCCGTTGCCGGTCGGGTTCCTCCTGCAGGATTAAGATTGCCTCTCGCACCGCGACGGCCATTAGGGGTGACGGAGCGGTAGCGAAAATGAATGGACGGCACCGATTGACCATGAAGTCGCGCAATACGCCGGAAGCCGTGACAAGGGCACCCGCCGCGCCCAGCGCCTTGCCGCAGGTGTGGATCACTAAGAGATTTTCGCGCCCTTCATAGGGCGCAGTAAGGCCCCGTCCCTGCTCGCCGTAAACACCTGTGGCATGTGCCTCATCCACGACCAGAAACGCTTCATGGCGCTCGGCGATTGCGACCAGATCTGTAAGCGGTGCGAAGTCTCCGTCCATACTGTAGAGGCTTTCTACCACGATCCAGACGCGTCCCTTTCCGCCCCTGGCGCGCCAGTCGCCAATCGTGTCTTCGATCGACTGGGGGTCATTATGGGCGCTTATCCGGAACTCGGCTCGGCTCGCTCGTGCGCCTTCATGAATGCTAGCATGCACGAGCGCGTCGAGAACAAGCAAATCGCCTTCCTGCGGCAGCGTTGTCAGAACGGCAAAATTTGCGATGTAACCGCCGCCGAAGAACAGTGCTGTCTCCGTTCGGAAGAACCGCGCCGCATCCGCTTCGAGAGCTTCGTGCTCCTCACAATTTCCGCGCAGGAGCCGTGACCCACCGGCTCCGATCGGCGTTCCGGCATCGAGCGCGGTGAACAACGCCTTCTTCATACGGGGCGCACTCGCCAGCGCCAGATAGTCGTTTGAAGCAAAATCGGTCCCTTTGCGCGGCTTCAGGCCACGGAGCCGATCGTCTTCATTCAAGGCTTTTAGGGCCGAGACATAGCCATCAAGCGGCGTATTCATTGATCGAATTTCCTACCGCCCGCGGCAGCGCGCTACCGACCGAGTCTTCGTGGCACGGATCTCAGCTTGAGTCATGTCATCGACGCACGACAATTTGCAAGCAAATCGAAGCGCCGCTGGCCGAGAAGCACGGCACCTAAAGTCCATCGGTAATGGACTGCCCTCCGGCGAACAAGCCTCCTGCTCGGCCGAATCCCGCTTTTGGCCGTCGCGACCAAACGCACCAAGATCGCTCAGCGGCGCGACTAATCGTACATCTTTGACTTGCAAGCAGGCTCCCTCACCCAACGTCCGCCGAGAGAGTGAACCAGTGGCGGTGCGGGCCATTCCGCCCTCATCTAGCTATGTGGCAGATTGTGCTTCCTCATGCGCGCGCAAACTTTGTACAAAACGGACAATCGGAGCGCGTTTGCTCAGGGAGCATGATCTGATCGTATCAGGAGCGCACGTTCCGTACCGGAGCACTCGCGACACCATTGTCAATTCCAGCGCTTCAAACCATGGACCTTCATGACGCGCTGCGGCGTGACAACCTAACGATAATTGTCTAACCGACTTGCAAACAAGCTTCGGACCATCATGCTCCTGCCGGTTTTCACAACAATCCCACATGCACGTCGGCTCGAGATCGCTCGCAATCGCAAGATCGACCAGTTCGACAACGATATCGACGTCGTGGTCTATGCCGAATTCGACAACGAGACGGAAGTCGGAGCTCGTAAAGCGCATGGCCTATGCTAGGAGGCGATCAGGCTGGTACGACCACTCCGGGAGAAACGATTTGCGGCCGACTACGATGTGCGCACAGATACGCGCTTAGCCGCGGAAGAAGGAATGAGCCAGCTTGGCCGCCGCGCATGGCCTACGTGCGGATGTTA
Organism: Bradyrhizobium sp. Mp19; assembly: GCF_029952935.1. NCBI lineage: Bacteria > Pseudomonadati > Pseudomonadota > Alphaproteobacteria > Hyphomicrobiales > Nitrobacteraceae > Bradyrhizobium > Bradyrhizobium sp. Mp19. The sequence continues at coordinate 6,793 of NZ_JASAUT010000107.1, forward strand.
ACCCGACGGTCGACGCCAAGAGTCTGCGCCACCCAACGGAGCGGCGCAATTCGATACCTGATGTCTGGCGGTGTTTGTTTTTGCCCCGCTTCCCGGTTGCCGATCACGGCTAGAAAGCGCGCCGGTGCCGGGAGTGCATCGACCTCAAAACCGGCACGGGTTTCGTGCGAAACGGGCGTGCGCGCTATCATCGTCGACGCGCACCACAAGGGCACGTTCTGAACCATCCGCGCCATGATAATCGAACGCAACGGTCGAGCCGTGCCGCAATGGCGGGCGCAAGCAGTGACAATTGCTAGTGCTCGATGCCGTTGGACGGTACAATGGGCTCTTACCTAGGGACCGCCCCGGACACAGGGGACCGGCGACATGTACCGGTACGTCGCACGCGCCAACATCGATCGCTATCTCAGCGTGCTCTACAGCGCGGATATCACCAACTATGAGCGACAAACGGTCACGAAGTTGCTGCTCGGCGAGTTGGACAAGCTCCGTCATGATCCCACGCAGCTTGAGTTTGCCGAAAAGCGAGCCGCAAACGGCCGCGAAAGGGTCAACCACGCCAGGCGACTTTGCGCATCTTATGCGCTCGGCACAACAGAGCGCGAAGAATCGGATAGGTTGTTAGCAGACGTTGAAAGTCTTCACATCCTGCTAGATGCTTTTATGGCGGCTTGCACGAATTCTCGCGGCATCCTAGCACGGCGATTTGATCGTAGATGACGCTAAGTGCTGCACGACATCGACTTGATCTTCGTCGTCAAGACTCACTCATAGCCAAGTTTGAATGGCGGAGATCAAATTTGCTCACTGCGGCTTTATCTCGTGAACCACGATCCGGGCGATGAAAATTCATCAAGAGAGGCACTTCAAGGCCGGTTTCATGCGTGAGCTGGGCCAAAATTGCATTCAAACATCGCGCTAACTGAAGACAATGATGGCATGAAAAGCTTCTCGTTGGCGAAATGGACCAAGAGCAGGATATGGCCAGTCATTTCTACCGACTGCTTTACCGATTCCGCATGCGGGCATATGCTGAAACATTGTTTCGGCGTAGCACGCACGAGAAGCAGGAAGGGCTGTGGCTGCGGTGCAGCCTGATGCGGCTTGGGAGCGAACTACGACAATCCAACCACCGGTCCAGCGCACCGTGTCAGCCGGTGCGAGATGCGGCCGAAGCTATCGTCAGACCCACCTGAGGACGCCGGACGTCGCGCTGCCGAGAGCGCACCGCGTTACAAGCAACAAGCGCTGTTGGAGCCGACCGTTGCGAGAGAGGATGGCATCGGCGTCTAGAACACCATAACAGGCGCGAGACGCCCCTGGCAGGAGCAAGCCATCATGTGATGGTCGTGCTGTCGGATGGCGCCGGCGGGACTGCCGGGTATCATGGCCACTTGTCGTCCCCGCATCACCATATGCGCTATTCCGCGCTGGCTGACTCTCGCTTGCCAGCCCCCGTCGCGGGCCCGAGCCGTTCGGTCGGATCGCGGCCCAATTTCGGCTTCAACTGTGCTAGTTCAATAAAGTCGTCTGCCTGCCGCCGAAGCTCGTCTTCGATCATCGGCGGCTGGATCGTATTGGTGGAGATGACGGTGACACTGACGCCGCGGCGCTGCACGGCCTCGACCAAGGAACGGAGGTCGCCGTCACCAGAGAACAGGATCATCTGGTCGATATGCCCCGCGAGTTCCATGGCATCGACCGCAAGCTCGATGTTCATGTTACCCTTCACTTTACGCCGACCGCTGGCGTCAAGGAATTCCTTGGTTGCCTTCGTGACGACGGTGTAGCCATTATAGTCGAGCCAATCGATGAGCGGACGGATCGACGAATACTCCTGATCCTCGGCAGTCGCCGTGTAGTAGAATGCCCGCAGCAACCGGCCCGCCCTCCGATACTCCTCAAGCAGGCGCTTGTAGTCGATCTCGAAACCAAGCGCCTTGCAGGTAGCGTGGAGGTTGGGACCGTCGATAAAGATGGCAAGCTTTTCGAATCGGGACATCACTGCTCCGGCTTGCAGAATGGTTGCGCGGGGCCGCGCAGGCTGTGAACTAGCCACTTACGAGGAGCTGGAGGGTCGGCGGCGAAGGGGCCTCTTCCAATGGCATGGGACGAGATTTCTATCGAGCTCATAACACCGGTCGCGTTTCTTATTCCATCGACTTCACATCATCGGCCCAAGGATCCAGCGGAGGCCTTTTCGAAGTTCTGTTGCTTGCCTGTGCCGGGTTCGCGTGCGAGATCCATCTTGTCGAACTCGCCGGTCGAAACGCTGCGCGCAGGCACAGCACTGCAATCAGCGTTATAGTTTGCACGAAGACCGTTGAGCGCAAGGATAAGTGCAACGGAGACCGCCACCGCGATCAGACCGTACTCGATGGAGGTCGCCCCAGTCTTGTTCGGCCAAAACCGCTGAAAAGCGAATGATCTCATGACAATGTCATTTCTGGCGCCCTCCGGGCCTGGAATTCTGCTGTAGCAATTCCGGTCACTCCCAGCCCTTATTGCTATGTCACGTGACGTTATCTTAAATCTTCACGACATGCGCTTTGAGGCGCACAGTCTCCTGCTTGCGCATCGCTCTTCCACTGCTCATCTGTCGTCCCCGATGATCTAGAGCGGCTCTGCCATGTCCGTCTGCCATGCCGGCAATGAATACCTCGATTCCCTTCGGCTGCGCTCGAACGAACTCAGTACGCAAGGGACGAACCAGCTCGTTTCCTATCCCCCGAGCGTCTCACGTGCACCTTCACCCGAGAATTGACCATCCCGAGCAGGTTTTGACATCATGACCCAGCCTAAGATCCCGCGCCTGGTCTAAATGCCGCCGTGGCACACTAGCGCAGCAATGCGGTCATCAGCCCCTCGCGAAAAGCGGATGCAGCTGCAGCAATGAACTCGGCATTTCGCGTCTAAATCATCCGGGCGGACCTCTCTTAGAGGCTGACTGATGCGCCGCCCCAAAAGAATCCCGCGAGATGGAGATGCGGTTCCTGGGAGCTAGTTCAGCTTCTCGCAATGCAGACCGTGTCCCGCTTAGAGGTCTCGCGCATTGTCCGCCTCGTACAAAACTGGGCATCTGCCAGCGAGCACAACCTCTCAACAAGAGCATACAACCAGCGTGCTGGAGCGAATAGGTATGAGGCAGGCTTTAAGTCATCCGATCACGATTAGAAAGCGATCCTACTGCGATAGGAGATTGCAGCACCGGCGATGGTGACTGTTCCTGTTTTCTGCGCCGCTGCCTTTGCTATCAGGCGCAAGGCGACAGAAGCAGTAGATCACTGTCAACCAAACGCGATCGAAGCATCTCATTTCACGACCATGCCAGGATCTGACGCGATATCGCGCCAGGAACACCCTTGTGATCCCTAGCAAGATCAAATCATGGTAGATTATCACGAGCTGATATGACCGATTCACCTCAAGCCCAGACACGTAGCGCCGACGGCATCACGGCGCCGCTGCGGCACGCGACCTTCAGGCGCATCTGGCTCGCGAGCCTCCTGTCCAATGTCGGTATCCTGATTCAAGGTGTTGGCGCAGCCTGGGCCATGACGCAGATGACGTCGTCGGCCGACAAAGTCGCGTTGGTGCAGACCGCGCTGTTACTGCCAGTGATGCTGATTTCGATGCCAGCCGGGGCGATCGCGGATATGTATGACCGCCGCATCGTGGCGCTGGTCTCCATTGGATTGGCGCTCGCCGGAGCGACCGGGTTGACGGTGATTGCCTGGCTTGGCTTGGCCACCCCAAACCTCTTGCTCATGCTATGCCTCGTTGTCGGCAGTGGCATGGCGTTGATGGGACCGGCCTGGCAATCGTCGGTTAGCGAACAAGTTCCCCTGGAAGCACAGCTGCCTGCGGCGATCGCTCTGAACGGCATCAGCTACAATATCGCGCGGAGCATAGGTCCGGCAATCGGCGGAGTCGTGGTGGCAACCGCGGGTGCAGTGGCCGCTTTCGCGCTCAACACGTTGCTGTATGTGCCGCTGATTATCGCTTTGTTGCTTTGGAAACGCATCAGCGCACCCTCACGCCTGCCGCCTGAAAGATTGAGCCGCGCGATGGTTTCTGGCGTACGCTATATCAGCAATTCGCCGTCGATCAAGATTGTGCTGATCCGTAGCCTGGTAACCGGCATCATTGGCGGTGCGATCACCGCTCTGATGCCGCTGGTGGCGCGCGATCTCTTGCATGGCGACGCGCAGACCTACGGCATCATGCTTGGCGCTTTTGGCCTGGGTGCGGTGGTCGGTGCACTGAATATCACCGAGCTGCGCAAGCGATTGAGCGGCGAGGCCGCGATCCGCGCCTGTGCGCTGTCCATGGGCGCGGCGATGGCCGCGGTTGCGCTCAGTCACGAGCCCGTATTGACCGCGGCGGCGCTCGTCCTGGCGGGAGCCGTATGGATGATGGTGTGGGCGGTATTCAACATTGGGGTGCAGCTGTCGGCGCCGCGCTGGGTGGCCGGACGCTCGCTTGCAGCCTATCAGGCGGCGAGCTCAGGCGGGATTGCCGTCGGCAGCTGGGGTTGGGGCCGTCTGACCGACGCGGCCGGCGTCGAAACGGCGCTGCTGGTATCGGCCGCCCTAATGCTTGCCTCACCACTCATCGGCCGCTGGCTGCCCATGCCCCGCATCGGAGCGCGGGGTGAGGAGCCTGAGCCGCTCGCCGACCCCGAGGTACGGCTCGCCTTGACCGGACGCAGCGGCCCGCTCGTCGTGGAGATCGAATACCGCGTTGCACAGGAGAATGCCAGAGCGTTTCATAGTGTTATGCAAGATGTGCAATTGTCTCGCCAGCGCAACGGCGCCTACGGCTGGTCGATCGCGCGCGACATTGCCGATCCGGAAATGTGGACCGAGCGCTATCATTGCCCGACCTGGCTCGACTACTTGCGTTGGCGGAACCGCTCGACGCGGTCGGAACGTATACTAGAGCAGCGGGCAATTCATTTCCACGTCGGCCCCGCGCCGATACGGGTCCGTCGTATGCTGGAAAGGCCGTTCGGCTCGGTACACTCGAACGACGATGCGACCGAGTACGCAGCTGGCGAAATGCGAGGGGAGATCGCAACCCCGACGAAGGCATTACGTAGCCGGCCACTCCGCCCAATCAAGTGACCCAGCCTGCTGGCAGGGGCCGGAACGCAGCAATCAACACTTCATCACACGAAAGGCGCCTAGCTGGACGCTCCTTGCCTTGCCCTCGCGAAAATCGACGAAGGCGTCAGGCCGACTAAGCGATAATCGCGCGACGATTTCCGTCAAGCGCAATGAAACGCTCGGGCTTTGTAAGCTCTTGTTCGACGCGCCTACTCGCGTACGGTGGCTTTGCTGTTGGCCAGCCGTACATCTCCCGATGGTCGCGTCACCAAGCTAGTCTAGCAATACGTTGTGCTCGCCTGCCGTCGGCGGCGCTTCCTTGGATGGTGGGCCCTCAGCTTCGCCCCGGGCGCCAAATCACCATTCGACGCTCGCCGCATAAGAGCTGTCTATTTCTGACGTTTCGAGCCTCCATCCGCCCCACTTCTTACGCCGAACTTCAACAGAATACCGCTGAATGATGCCGCAAAAATGCAGCATTCACCCGGACGACGCGGAAATAGCGCAACCAGAATCGCATAATTTGCTGTCGAAGCTCAAAGAGACGAGCTGCTGCTGCGCGTCTCTCCTTAGCTGCAATCGAGGGTGCGCTTCATGGGCAATCATGATCTTGTCTCCGGTAGCCTCCTTGTGCTGACCGCGACCAGCTTCGCACTACTCTGCTCGAGCCTGCTCGTCTTTGCCTTCATTTGAAACCGCGCTGGTTGCCTTGCGCGTGTTATCAAGGCGATCACGCCGTCGAGCATCAAGTGTTTCTGCGTCTCGAAAGACGATGATCGCGCACGAGCTAACGACCGTCTCTCGTTTCGGCTCGATCGACCGCGTGGCTCAAGCGACGACGCTTCTGACGCGACGAGCCTGTACGTTACGGACCGATCTATCTCTTTCATAAACACCCGATTCAGCTAGTCTCCAACTAAGATAGCCCTGTTCGTTGAGCTAGCGGGCGGTATGAGATTGGACGCGCAGCGATGGGCTGTCTGCCGATAGCTCCCGAACCGTTGTATATTCCTGCAGTACGAACCGTTGTCTCATCAAGTCAAGGTAGACTCCTGCTCTCACATAGCGGCGCAATCGAACGGTTCGATGCGCGACCGTCACTTTATCTCGGGCTGCTTCCTGCCACTGACCGCCGCGCGGTCGCCTTGCTCTGCTCAAGCTTGCTCGCCGCCGCGTTCACCCCTGTGAGGACTCCCCATGAAATCACTTAAGCTAATCGGCTTTGCACTTGGAGCATCGATTGTGCTATTCACCGCGGCATTGGCTGAGGAAATCACCATCGCCGTCGCTGGACCGATAACCGGGGGCGAGTCCGCCTTCGGTCGGCAAATGAAGAACGGCGCCGAGATGGCGGTGGAGCAGATCAACGCTTCCGGCGGCGTACTCGGCAAGAAGCTAGCCCTCGACATCGAGGACGATGCCTGCGATCCCAAGCAGGCGCGATCGGTAGCGGAAAAGGTCGCTGCCGCCAGGATCCCGTTCGTTGCTGGGCACTTGTTCGCCGTCAGGGCCTGTGAGACAAACAGGGGGATTTTGCGGAGGGAGGATTTCTGGTTCATCGTAGCCACCAGG
>NZ_JASAUT010000108.1:0-13246 GCF_029952935.1 Bradyrhizobium sp. Mp19
CGCGCGGCAGCCTAACTCTGGCAAAAGCTCCACTTATCGACGCGGACTTGCTGTTCAGACAACCGGAGCCACCTCAGTGTCACGATCGATTGCCAACCACCACGCCAGCCTGCCTGTCACCTATCGCCTTTATCTTCCGAAGGAATGGACTGAGGACCGCGATCGGCGGCGCAAGGTTGGCATTCCTGCCGAAGTCGACTTTCTGACCAAGCCGGAGAAGGCGCTGGAGCAGTTGCGGTGGGCCTGTACGAGCGGCCTTCCGCGCGGTGTCGTGCTGATGGACGCGGGCTATGGCAACAACGGCGACCTGCGCACGGAGATCACGGCGCTGGGATTGACCTATGTGGCGGGTCTTCTGTCGAGCACAACGGTATGGGCGCCCGGCACCGGTCCCTGCCGCCGAAGCCATGGTCGGGCCGCGGCCGTCCACCGAAACTGTTGCGCCGCAACCGTCAGCATCAGCCGGCCGCCGTCAAGGCGCTCGCGATCGGCCTGCCAGCCAAAGCTTGGCGCACCATCACGTGGCGGCAAGGAACGAACGAAAAGCTGACCTCGCGCTTTGCCCGCGTGCGGGTCCGTGCCGGCGCATCGTGATTATTGGCAAACCACCCCGCGATTGGAGGAATGGTAGCTGATTGAATGGCCGAAAGGCGAGAACCAGCCTACCAAATACTGGCTCGCGACATTGCCGGAGGATGTGGCATTCCGAACTCTCGTCGAGAGGGCTAAATTGCGCTGGCGCATCGAACGCGACTATCAGGACCTCAAGCAGGAAGTTGGGCTCGGACACTTCGAGGGACGCGGCTGGCGCGGCTTTCATCATCACGCAACGATCTGCATTGCGGCCTACGGATTCCTGATCTCCGAGCGGGAGACGTTTCCCCCCTCAGGCGCTCGGCGCGCCCAGCCGATCCCGCTCGCTCGCGTTCCCGCAGATTACAGACCCCGCGGATCTGCCGCTGCGGACCCAACGTCACATTCCAAAATCGATCGCGACGATGCGACGACGGCTCGAACATGGGCTCGTCCGAACGCTGTCGAGATGGCCTTGTTGTGCGATCAAGTTCGACCACTACACAGATCATCGTTTGTGACGCAGTAAGACTAGTAGGCTGTTGCAGAACTCAGCCGCGTCGCAAACGAAGACTGAATCGTCGCCATTGTTTAGTGACCGACGAGTCTGCCCGCGGCACCGATCATAGCCATCCGCGACCGCGGGCGGGGTCATTCTCGTCGTGCCCTTCCATGAGAACTCCGCGCAGGCCGAATTGTCTCGCGCGCCTTAGCGGACACCGCGCCGGATTGCCAATGGACCGCGAATTAAGCTCCATTAAGTTTGATTAGGGAACGCGATGACTTGACAAGGAGCGATCGTGTCGTCCCACAGAGAATAAATCCCGCCTTTCACCATGCCGAGATCATCCAGTTGCTGTAGACTGAGTTCAGAAAAGGCCACCCCGCCGATACCGGCCCCCGATGAGAATCGGGCGGCGCCGACATCCAGTGAAGCCTTGATGGCTTCGGTGACCTTAGCCACCGCAACCACGTACGTTACGTGCCGAAGTTGGCCTCTTTCTATGTTGCCAATTGAAACCATCCAACCTGCTGCCATGTGTGCAATCCGATATTGAGACTGCCCCAGCTTACTCTGGGCCACTCAGCGCAAAGCGCACCTACCAATAGTGGGAGGCTGAAGGGCTCGCAGTCTCAAGAGGAGAGGCAGATTTGACGAGCGAGAAGCGGATCAGCGTTGAACGGCTGGTGATCCTGACGCGTCTCCGTCGGGTGCAGGGCGTGGCGTAGGGCACGACTTCACCGGAGCTAGATTAGCTGATCCCACATCGATCCCGCACGATATAAGCCCATCAAAGCCGCGCAGCACTACCCAGCCGGTCTCGACGCGCGCCAAAGCCATTCTGATGGAGCTGACTGAACGCTGGGCAGATGGTTCCGTGGGCTGGACCCCTTGCGTAGCGATCTCACGTCACGCTCGCGCGGAGAATGGCTCAGTCACGGTCAGAGTAGGGATGCACGTTGTCACCGCAATGCTGTCCGCTCGGGCTTCTAATGGCGGGACGTCCGGCAAGAAGGTCGGCTCTTCCTTCCAGCCCGTGGGTCAAAGCCGCGCATGGCGGTCAAGCCGGACCGACGTCCGCTCTTTCTCGATGAGTTGACCTACCGTCAAGTTTAACTGCCAAGCCGTTTGGAAGGAACGGGCTCTTGTCCATTAACCGTTCGTCATTCCTGTCGCCCCTGATCGGCGAGCCGTGGGCCTGGCAATCTCGCAACTGCTGGGATTTCGCCTGTCATGTGCAGCGCGAGCTGTTCGGCCGGGAGTTGCCACAAATCGCGGTGCTGGCCGCTTTCAGCCGGCGCTGGGTGCTCGAGGAGATTGCCGGCCATCCGGAGCGCGCGCGGGGGCGCCAGATGCCGGACGGGCCGGGCGGCCTGGTGACGGCCGCCGACGGCGCGCTGGTCCTGATGGCCCATGCACGGTTTCCCGCGCATATCGGCGTCTGGCTGCGTCAGGAGGGCCGGGTGATCAACTGCGACGGCAAGACAGGCGTCGCCTGCGAGACCGTCCTGGCGCTGCGCCAGGAGGGCTGGAAAAGCCTTATGTTCTTTGAGCCGGTGACATGCACGGATCTGTGAAGCGATTGCCGAAGCCCACCGGCGAACTCGCCGGAGCGTCCGCGAGCTCGTCGCGAGCGGCGCGGCGACGCCGCGCATCAGCCGGTGGCCCTTGCCGGTCTGGTACGGCCGCGTGAAAGACTGTCCGGATTTCGCCGCGACGCCCTGGGGCGAGTTCGTCGCCAACGATCAATACCTCAATGTCCTGCTGTCGGCGACCATGGGCAGCATGCAATACGAGACCGTCTATATCGACGATACCGTGTTCTGGGATCAGACCAACGGGATCGCGGCGGCGTTCACGGATGCGCAGATCGCCTTTTATGGCCCGGTGATCCGGTGACGCTGTTTCCGACCAACGTCGACCAATCCGCCGAGGTCAGCGGTCGACAGCTGCCATCGGGGACCGGCACGTCAGGCGGCCAGTTTGACGCAAAACGGCAACCCGGCGGGGACGCTGGCGCAATCCCTGGCCCTCGATTTCGTGTTTGCGGTCGGCTGCTATACAGTGAACGGCAAGGATGGCTCGATCGGCTTTTCCAATGTCGGCCTGACGGCGGAATATGCGACCTGCGACAACGCTGGCGCGCAGACCGGGCCGTTCACCACGCTGTTTTCAATCGTGCGGCAGTATGCCTCGCAGGCGCCGGTCCGCGACAGCGTCAAAGTCGACGTCGCGCCTGGCCGCTACCTCGTCCGCTTTCGCCGCGAGGACGCCGAGCTTGCTGGGACCGGCGGCAGCAACTCGGTGCTCTCGGCGGGCCTCCGGTCGTTTCTGCAGGGGAACAATTCGTTTGCGGACGTCTCGACGATCGCGATCCGGCCGGATCTGGCCTGTCGATCGGCAAGGTCGATTTCAATGCCATCGTGAGCCATGCCGCCGGCTGCGATGCGCGCGGCGACACGTTCGATTATCGCTTTACGACGGCCGTCGCCGTGCCGGATGCGCTGAACAAGATCCTGGCGCCGTCTCGCGCGCAGCATTTCTGGCTCGGCGACACCGTCTCGATCGATGCGCGACGAGTGGCGCGACGTGCCGACCATACTGCTGATCGATCGCGAGATCGAGCGGGATTCGATGCAGGTCAGTTTGACCATGCTCGGCGCGCTGTCGTGGTCGAGTATGTCGACGAGAGCACATGGCGGCCGGCACAAGTGCAGTATCCGCCGGACAGCGACACGGTCAAGTCGGTCAACGCCGAGGCGAAGCGCGTCGACGGCATCGTCAACCGGGACCAGGCGTTCCGGGAATGCGCGTTCTATTACCAGCAGTAGATCTATCGGCGCGAGAATGTCGCGCTCGGCTCGCACTGTCGTCAGGGTGCAATCGGACCTGGGAAAACATTACGCCGGTGCGGTCTGGGATAGCGGACCGTTCTAATCCACTTGCGGAAACTCAACGGGACAATTCTTTGGCCCAGTGCTGTGCGGACGCGGCGTCGACGATTGGCATGCCGTTCTCGACGCCGCCAGCCTGGCGGCTGCCGAGGCCGCGCAGGAGACCGCGCTGCCGGCCGTCCTGGTGCGCGAGGATGGCGCGCAAGATCCGTCCGCAATTGCAGGCCCAATTCGCGATAGATGCGCCGCGTCTTGTTTTGCCCATGACGCCAACAGCGACTGGGTCAAGCAGGGCTTGCCTTATCTCGGCCACGGCTCTCAGTGCCCCGTCTGTCAGCAGGAGGTCAAGATCGAACTTGCGGCGCAGCCCAGACCATGTACAGAGCGCAGTCATAAAGATCGCTCAAAAGCGATCCTCCGCAAATTGTCGTTTCAGCATCCGGGAGGACGAGTTCAACAGGATGGACAAATCCCACGCTCGGAGCATGGTACTACTTTGACGTGCCAAAGGACGCCGAACTGCTGTGGGAAGGCGAAAACCTGGCTCGTGTTTGGTCGGAATGAACGCGGCGGGCCGCACGGAAAAGCACTTCACCGGCTTGTCTCAAGTCTGAAGGCGCAATTCCGCGGCGCAATCCGGGCCGGTACCCACAGTGCTGCTGAAATCCTTTGCAGCCGCGGGCCCATCTATACATGAAGCTCTCGATGAAGGATGCCGACGCGGCTGCATTATACCCACAAGAGGTCAACAACGCATTTCTTCTCGAGCTCTTTATGGCGGCCCGCTCGAAGGCGCGATGCCGTCGGGCCCCCTATGGATAAAAAGTCACATCCAAGGATTGTGCGCGATGCGCCACGGAATGGCCTTCTCGAACGGGCTGGCGTTTTCGGAAGCATTGCCGCGCAACAGCGAAAGCCGCGCGCTCGCGATCGCGCTGCGCATGATCAAGAAACACGATCAGCACATCGAATCGATGACCTCCTTCGGACGGGTGCCAGTGCGGCGATGGCACGATCTATCGCACGGCCGGTTCCGTCCTCTCCGGAAGCCAATAAATCAGCTTGATGTGATTGCGGAATGGTGCGGTCGCGCACAAGATGACGAAGGTCACTGGCACCGCCCGGAGCACTTCGCAAAAATCGGCGGATCATGGTAGGGCGCGGAGCGCTCCGCTCGACGGTTACCGGTTCGACACATCTATTTTATCCATACCGAGGCGCGGCCGCGGCTCGTGACGAAAGAAATGCCCAATTCGGAAAGGACGGCGTTGGGTGCCAACAGGAAGTGCGCCCGCTCATATCATGCGGGCCGAGGTCCTGAGCTGAAGCCGCAGCGCTTGGCTTGCCACGTCGCGATAACGGCGATCAGGATCAGCGGCACCAGCACGTAGGGTAAGCGGCCAACTCCGACCTCGTCGATCACGAGGCCGCCAATCAGGCCGCCGCCCGCCACCGCAAGATTAAAGATGGTGACAAAGATCGATTGCGCGACGTCGGCGTGCTCACCAGCCGCATCCGCGATCGCTGTCTGCAGTAACGTCGGCGCGCCGCCAAACGTGCTACCCCATGCCGCCACGCCGACCAGCAGAAGGGTTGGCGACCCATGTGGGATCGCAAGCAGGATAGCTGCGGCGGCGAAGACAGTCAGGCTGAGGAGTGTGACGCCTCGCAAATGGCGGTCCACCAGCAATCCAGTTCCCCAGATCCCAACTACGGACGCGGCGCCGAAGACCAATAGGATAATGTCGATTCTCAAGCCGGTTCCCGTCCCGCTGAGATATGGCGCAATGTAAGTGTACAAAACGTTATGAGCCAGAATCCATGCGAACAGCACGAGAAGCACTGGCCGGACGCCGGGAAGCAGGAGGACCATTCCGACCGGCAGGCGCTTGTCCGGCGCTTGCCCGGGGAAGTCTGGCACGGTAAGCCGCACCCAAATCAGCAGCAGCAACGCGATGAGCGACATGATCCAGAACACTGCTCGCCAGTCAGATATATCGCCGAGCCACGCACCGAACGGTACGCCTAGCGACAGCGCGACGGGCTGCCCAACGCCGACAATCGCCAACGCTCGGCCTTGCAGATGCGGCGGCGCCAAGCGCCGGGCATAGCCGGCAACCAGCCCCCAAACGACACCTGCCGACATGCCTGCGACAAACCGCGCCAGGAGCGTCAGACCGTAATTGCCGGAGACGGCGGTCAATGTGTTGAAAGTTAAGAAGCCCGCGACCGTGAACAGGAACAGCGGACGGCGGTTCCAGTTTCGCGTCGCCGTAACAACGGGAATGGCTGCGACCACCGAACCGAGGGCGTAAATCGTTACAGTCTGCCCCGCTATGGCTTCAGACACATCGAGACTGGAGCTGATCTGCGGCAAGAGCCCGGCCGGCATGTTCTCAGTCATAATCGCCAGAAATCCAGCCACGGTGAAGGCCAGCAGTTGGCCGACGGGCAGGTGATCCGGGGTTCCTCGGGCTTGTTCAAGGCGGTCTATTGCGCTTTCGGACACAGTCATCGGATTCCCTCAGGCGAGAAAGGTGGCGGCAATGTCCTTACCGCCGTATCCTGCGTCGGCCGTGCGCTCGAATCGAGCGAGTCCCGCCTTAGCGACATCCGCGCACACGCCGGTCGCTGCGATTGCGTCTACGACGAGCCGCGCGTCCTTCACCCCGTTGTCGACCGAGAAACTGGTCTTGAAATCCCCCTTGAGCATCGCCGTGCCTTTGGTCTGGAAGTAGCCGCTGTCGAGCGGACCGCCTGAAATAGTCTCGAGCACAAGTGCCGGATCCACACCAAGCGTTTTAGCGATCAAGAGCGCCTCGGCGGTGCCATTTGTGAGCGCAAAAACGAAGGAATTGAGTGCAAGCTTGAGCCGACTGCTCGCGCCTGGTTCATTCGCCACCCACACCGTGCGTTGCCCGATGGCGTCGAAAACGGATTGAACCACATCGCGCCCCTTGTTGGGGCCGGAGGCAAGAATGACCAGCTTGCCCTGCTCCGCGGGCTGGCGTGTACCTTGAACCGGCGCGTCAAAGAAAATTATACCGTTCTTGCGCGCGAAGGTCGCCAGCGCGTCGACCGTTTCGATACCGACGGTGCCGAGCTGAAGCCAGATCACTTCTCTGCGCAGGGCGGGCAGCGCCGCCTTCATTGCTTCGTCAACAGCCGGACCATCCTTCAGCACAGTGATGACCATGTCGGCTTCAGTGACCGCATCGACGACTTCAGCAACGGGCTCGACGTCATCCACAGCGAGGGCTTGCGCCTTTTCTGAAGTGCGGTTCCACGCCCGAACCTTAAAACCCTTAACCGCCAGATTGCGCGCGACAGCTGCTCCGATAATACCTGTGCCGAGTACGGCTATCGACTGACTGTATCGCATTAGATACTCCACATTTCTGGAATCATCGTCCCCGTGCGAACTAAGAAAGAAGCCAGCTATTTCAGCGAGGCAAGCGTCTGGTCGATGATGGCGGTCAGAAGCGCCCGGTCACGAACAGGAGTTGTCTGGCCCAGAACGCGGAGTCCTTGCACTGCGTTGAACAAAAACAACCCCAGCTTTTTGGGATTCGCTCGGGCTGGAATTTCCCCGGCGACCTGCGCGCGTCGAACCGTCTCCTCGATAGCGTGCCTGAGAATGGCAAAGTTCTCACGCACAAGCTGGGAAATCCTACCATCCCGACCAGCAACCTCTATCGCGCTGTTGGTCGCGAGACAGCCGCGCCTTCTGGACGCCTTTAGATCATCGTCGACCATGTCCTGCATCAACTTCCGTAACCGCTTAACAGGCGAACCCGGCGCGCGGAGTTGAGCGGCATGTGCTTGAGCGCGGGAACGGTACCGGAGCAACGCCTGCTCTAACAGACCATGCTTATTGACATACGCGGCGTAGAGGCTGCCGCGGCCTAGACCTGTGGCGTCAACGAGCGCCTGCGCCGAGGTACCTCTGTAGCCGTTGGACCAAAAGGTCTCCATCACCGCCTCCAGCACGCGGTCTTCGTCGAACTCTCTCGGGCGAGCCAAGCGTCACTCCATTTATGGAATGATCATACCATAAGCTTACTTGGCAAATTGTCAATGAGGTGTCCATCGCTGAAACGCTTTTCGGTTGACCTTAACAGGCCTCGCAAGGACGATCATTGCAACCGGACGCCGCATTCAAATTCGCGTGCACACCTCAACGTTGCGTTGACTAATGGAATGAGCGTTTCATAATCGATTTATTCATGATCGAAACGGAAATCGTTTGGCAGTTGAACCAACCCCGATAGACCCGGGATGGTGAAATCCGGATTCAGGAGAAACTCAATGAGCAGTTTCCTCGGAAAGCGGTTGCGCATTGGTATCGCGATTCCATCGACCAATACCTCAACGCAACCCGAGATGGATGAAATGCGGCCGCTCGACGTGACGAATCATATCGCAAGAATCGTCACCGAAGACAGTTCGTTGGCGCATAAGGAAGGAGTGCTCAAAGTCATCGAGGATCTAAGGCGCGCCACTCCCGATGCAGTTCGGGCATTGCGCCACTGCAATCTTGGAGCAATCATCGTGGCGTTATCGCCCGACGGGTCTTGGAGGGGGCACCACGCGCATGAGGCCCTGCGCCAGGAACTGCATGGGATCAGTGGTGGTGTTAGGACTATTATGAGTGCAGACGCCATTCTCGCCGCGCTACAAACTCTCGGGAACATCCGCCGGATCGGCTTGATTTCACCTTATCTCGAACCAAGCCACGAAAGTGTTTCGCGGTTTTTCACGGACAACGGGATCGACGTCGTCGCTGCCTACGGGTTGGGTGGACGCACTTTGTCGAATATCTCGGATGTCACGTTTGCCGATCTACGCGACGCAACGGTCGCCGTGAATCATCCTGAAGCGGAAGCAATCGTCCAAGTTGGCACAAATGTGCCCATGGCGGAATTCGCGCACATGGCAGAGATTTGGATCGGAAAACCGATTCTGTCCAACAACGCGGTGCTCTACTGGCACGCACTCCGCTCCAGTGGGATTTTCGACCCGATTCCGAGGCGTGGGCTGCTTTGCGCAGACGGCTGCTAATCCGCCCCAATGCAAACCAACGTCAGGCTAACGTCAAGGCCGCGCCGCAGCATCCGAAGCTAACCCTGTTGGCTACCAAACTGACTGCGTCGCCATGGCTGTTATGGAACGCAGCGCCCCGAATCCCGTTCCAGGAGTTTTGATATGTCCAAAAACCTTGTTTCCTGTTTGGCCCCGCCAGATGTCAAGATGGCGTGCATACCCGCTCAGAAAGAACACCCACCAACCACGCTGGTCGAGATGCTGCTTTCGCAGGAACGGCAGAGAAGCGAGGAGTTTGCGGTGTGCGATGACACCCAGTCTCTACGCTTTCGTGATCTCATCGCCCGCGCCAAACGACTGGGATCGGTTCTCAACCGAACCGGGGTGGGACCAGGCGCTCATGTCGGACTTTTCGCCGAATCATCGACGGAAATGATGATCGGCCTCTGGGGCATTCTGTTCTCGGGTGCCGCTTATCTACCACTCGGGACCGATTATCCCGCTGGCCGGCTCGCATTTATGATCCGCGACGCCGGGCTCGAGGCGATCGTCACTCAGGCGAGGTTGAGTAACCAGCTTTCTGAGATGATACCACGTGGGATCGGCTTGGTCATTCTCGACAGTTTGCATGACATTAATGATAGTGATGCCGACGACTTCCAAAGGCCGCAACCAGTGGGTTCGGATCCGGCTTATTTGATCTACACTTCCGGTACAACCGGCGCTCCGAAGGCGGTCAGCATCGCAGAACTGGCCATCGCGAATCAGCTTTTTTGGCTTGAGAGCGAGCATGGTTTGCGCGCCGGAGAAATCGTCCTTCATAAGACGCCAGCAAGCTTCGATGCAGCACAATGGGAATTACTCGCCGTTTGCTGCGGCGCATCCGTCGTGATGGGTCCGCCAGGTATTTATCGCAATCCCTCTGCGATCGTCGAACAGATCCGTCGACATCGCGTCACCAAACTGCAAGGCGTCCCTACGCTGCTGCAAGCCTTGGTCGACACGCCCGAGTTCGAGCAATGTACAACCCTTGACACTATCTTCAGCGGTGGCGAGGCGCTCACCCGCAAGCTCACTGCCCGGATTTTCGAGGCGCTCCCCGGTTGCCGCCTTGTCAATCTCTACGGTCCCACCGAATGCACTATCAACGCCACATTTTATACGGTCGATGCAAACATGCTCGAAGGCGCGCCAGATATGATTCCAATCGGCCGCCCCGTTGCCAACACTGCTTGCTACGTCCTGAGCGAGGAATTACGGGAGCTGAGGGATGGAGAAGTCGGTGAACTGTATATTGGCGGAAAACAACTGGCGAAAGGATATCACAATCGAGAGGAGCTTAACTCTGAGCGGTTTATCTATTGGATCGACCCTTCAACCAGTGTTCCGATGCGGCTATACAAGACAGGCGACCTCGTGCTCCGAAGCCAGGACGGCGTCCTGCATTTTCAGGGGCGAGCCGACAATCAGGTGAAGCTTCGTGGTTACCGCATCGAACTCGACGAGATTAGGGGGGCGATCGAGAACCATGATTGGGTGAAATCCGCCGGTGTTTTTGTCAAACCGCACCCACGCACTGGTCAGCCTATGCTGGCCGCTGGCATCCAGCTGAATCCGCGCGAAGCGCAGTTGATGGATCAAGGCATTGCCGGTGCTCACCATCTAAGCAAGAAGAGCCGCCTCCAGGTACGCGCGCAACTTTCAGATAGAGGCTTCCGCAGCGCAGCCGAACTCGAGCGGCGCTTGGCGATCGAGCTTCCAGGCTCCCAAGCCACATCGGCTCAGCGGGCATTGGCCTTTGGTCGCAAGACTTATCGCTTTTTCGAAGGCGGCACCGTCACGCTGAACGATCTGCTGACCTTCCTCGCAGTGCCACAACAGCCGGGAGCCGAAACCGATGGGCTCGCATCGTTGAACCTTGAGAAGCTCGGCCGCCTGATGCGCTACCTTGGTCCGTTTTCGAGCGCCGAGCGCCTACTGCCCAAATATGCGTACGCGTCCCCAGGAGCACTTTACGCGACGCAAGTCTACCTTGAGCTTTCGGGCACGGCTGGACTAGAATCCGGGTATTATTATTACCATCCCTTGCGGCACGAGCTCGTCCAAACCGGCTTCAGGAGGAGGTCAGGCTGGCCCTTGATGAGATTGCATTTCGTTGGAAAAACTTCAGCTATCGAGCCCATATACAGGAACAATATTCGCGAGGTTTTGGAGCTTGAGACCGGCCATATTCTAGGGCTACTGGACATTATCCTGCCTTGCTTTGGACTCGGGCTCGGTATCGGACATTTCGAGCCGGACGCCATGCTCTCGCTCTCCTGTGACGAGAGGCACATCTATCTCGCCACTTATGACATCATCTCCCGCGAAGATCGAGAGGTGGAACTCCCCCTCGACATCTATCTGCAAAGTCATGGCGATCGCGTCGACGGGCTTTCGCAAGGACACTACGTCTATCGGGCTGGGGCTCTCGTGGCAATATCGCATCATATCCTTGAACAACGCCATATCATCGCTATCAATCAGCGTGCATATCAGCGGGCGACTGGAATGGTCTCTTTGGTCAGCCGGGATGCCCGCAAATGGCACGCTTATATTGATATGGGTCGGATGATGCAGCGGCTGCAACACAACGAGCAGCGCATCGGCCTGATGTCTTCGGGATATAGTTCAAAGTCTGGCAACGATCTCACCTCAGCGCTCCGGCTTCGAGCCATCTTGTCGGAATGTGGATTGACGGCGGATGCCTGCTACACAGCCGTGTTCGGGAGGATCAGCGAAGCCCAACGCGTGCATGAGGGCATGCACGAGGATGCCCCTCATATGGAAGGTCCAGCCGAGCTGATCCGCAACGATCTTCGGGCAGTGCTGCCCGACTATATGGTTCCGAGCAAGATAGCGCTGATCGAGGAAATGCCGTGTAGCGCTTCGGGCAAAATTGATGTCAATGTTTTGAAATCACATCCCGCGTTCGAGGATAGCGACTCGAACCGGGAGATGGTTGCGCCCCGCAATGAGACCGAAGCCCAGCTGGCACTTATCTGGCGAGAAGAGTTCGGCGTCGAAGAGCCTTCGGTGTTCGACGATTTTTTCGAGGCCGGCGGCGATTCTCTGCAAGCGGTGCAGTTGGTGCTCAACATCAACAAGAAGCTTCATGTGAACTTGCCTGTACAGGTGCTTTTTGAGGCTCCGACCATCGCGGACCTCGCCCGCCGGCTGGAGGCTGGCAAGGTCTCCTATCAGAGTTCGCGTGCAGTTATGCTGAGGAAAGGAAATGGTGCAACGATCTTCTGCTGGCCCGGACTTGGTGGTTATCCAATGAGCCTCCGCCATCTAGCTGCCGCCCTCGTGACGTCTCGTGCTTTCATTGGGATCCAAGCGTCTGGATTGAATGATGGCGAGCATATTTGCCGTTCCATTGAAGAGATGTCGGTGCGAGATGCCCAGATGATCAGGCAGATCCAGCCAGGAGGCCCATATACACTTTGGGGCTATTCTTTCGGCGCTCGCGTCGCGTACGAAACGGCGTGGCATTTCGAAAAGTCCGGAGAGAAGGTGGCTGAACTGATACTTATAGCCCCTGGTTCGCCTCAAGTACCCGGCGGCGACCCAGTCCCAGCAGAGCCTGCAGCCCTATTTCGCGATCCTTCATTCCTTACCATACTCTATTCGGTTTTCGCGCAAACGATCTCGCCGCATCGTGTTGCTCCCCTAATCGAAGCAGTCCGGAATGAACGCGCTTTTGTAACCTTCATTGCAGCCGAGAAACCCGAACTCGATGTTAACGTTATCGGCCGCATCACCCAACTCGTGGCTGAAACCTACACGCCGGGTTACAGGTCGCAAATGGAGCAGCACGAATTGTCAGCGCCTGTACGCTTGTTCAAAGCGCGAGGCGATAACCCTTCGTTCCTCGAAACGCTAACAAGGGCAGTTAAGCATCCGGCAACGATCATCCCACTCGCAGCTGATCATTACGATCTGCTCAAGCCTGGCCGAGTAGAGGAACTCGTGCATGCCATTCATCGTCAGGCGCCAACATGACAATCCGCCTTTCAGAGTCAGTGCTGATCGAAGAGGTTTGAACCGCCGCCAGTTTTGACATGCGGGTGAGCGGCGCAAACAGGAGCTGATGGGACGTCATCACTCAGGCTGACGTGTCCGTCGTCAGATAATTTGAGACTGATCAGGCTTTTCGCGAAGAGAGGCTCTGGCTCATCTGGGTTAGAGTTTA
>NZ_JASAUT010000109.1:0-12535 GCF_029952935.1 Bradyrhizobium sp. Mp19
ATCGGCATCGACCGGCAGCTGGATCGGATCCGTGGTGCGCTTGCCGCGGCCATCGCCATTGCGGCGGCCGTTCTCGTTAAGTGCGGTCAATCGCGCCGATCTCCTCGAGCCAGGGCAAACCGCGACCGTATCCTGCGATAGGTCGCAATCCGCCGCCAGCGACGGGATACCGACCCAGCACATGCCGTCGCCCTCGACATACTCCCCGAGCGCGCGAAGCACGCTTTTTGCGGGAGCAAATGAATTCGCGCGCGAGAGTTTCCTCTCGCGCAGCGAGCGACGTATCGCGGGAATTGACAGAAGGCCCGGCCGGAACCGCGCCTTCTCCTCGTCACCAGCCGTACCAGTAGGGATAAACCGGCCGATAGTAGCGGACGACCCGATACGGGCGGCCGTAGTAGTAGGGTGGCGGGCCGTAGACCGGTCCATAATAGACCGGGGGTGCGGTGGCGGCCGCTAATGTTCCAGCGAACAGCCCGAGAGCAAGCCCGGGGCCAATACCCGGACCGCCCCAACCATGGTGACGCCAATGGGCCGAAGCCGGCGCAACCGTTCCAATGAGGAGCGTTGCCGCCGCGACGACTGCAAAAGCAAGCTTTCTCATGTCCCTTTCCTCAACTTCTTAAGCGCTTACGCGCTTGCCTCTTATTATGCTCCAATTAGCCGAAGCTTCGGTTCGGCCATACATTGAATTAGAACCGTCCGGGCCGAGTTCAAGTAACCCGTTGACCAAAGAGGGTGAGATCCATGCTGACGTGACGCGAAGACGATCTGGCAAGCCTAGAACGGCGGCGCCTATTCGGGAGGGAGAGCGACGTCAGACCACCGGAGGCTTTCCTTCGGCAGCTCCTTGATCGGCAGGTCAACATCGCTCTTTCCCAGCGTCTCCTTCAGGGAGCTTGTTTGCCGCGCGGTCCAGACCGCATATTCAGTACGCCTTGGTGCGGCGGAATACCTGGTCCAACAATATCCTTTACCTAACGGTCGAAAATTGCGGCGGTCTTCTCCGCGTAGCCGCGCTTGTGGTCCGGGTCAGGCCCGCGGCCATGTTCTCAAGCTCAAGTGACCAAAAGCTGCTCGTCTCACGCATGATGATTTTATAGCAGCTGTATGACGAAGCCCTCTAAACTCTTGCAATCCACAATGGTGATCAAACCTTTGGCCCATCAGCATCGGCTGCAGTTTCGGCGTCTTGTGAGCAATGAAACGAGCGGCTTGACTTCTGCGCTTCCTCCAGTCGAGAAAAGCTTTCCGGCGCCCGCCGTTAATATGGAGCTGGATACGCTAGCCATCGTATTGATCTCGTGCAGGTGGTTCCCCAAGTGAGCCTTGCTCCGCAGGCGCGCGAGCGGGTTTAATGAAGCCCGGCTTCACAGGCGCACTGCTTCCAACTAAAGCGGGCCCCGCCTGGTTCGCGACCTGGCGAGCGGGTCGCCCCTTTATCGAGCGGCGCACCCGCTGAATGGAAGGCCGGGATCGATCATGACCGGCTCAGAAGCGCGTAAGCGGCACCTACTATAAGTCCACGAAGCCGGCAAAGACGTATTGGCTAGTCCTCGAATGGACAACAGAGGGCTAGAAGATGAGGTCAAGCAACAGCACTGCGCCGGCAATGCTGAGAAAAACGATAATGAGGGTCCAATCGCGGCCTTCTTCCGACATGGTCCCACCTTAGAAACGAACGGCCCCGGCGCACTGGGGAGCACCGAAGCCGTTAAGTAGTCCCACTCCATCGTGGAGAGATAACTTCGCGCGCTACTGCTTGTTCCCGGAAAGAAACGGCCCCAGCGAGAAGGTAGCTGAGGCCGATCCGACGCCAAGCGAATCAAAACAGTACCCAAGACAGCATCAAAGTCGGCAAAGACCTATTGGCCGACAAGAAAGAGCCCCAACTGCGAAGCTGGGGCCAGTGTGAGGCTGGGCGTCTCAGTGCCGGTAGCGGTGCGGCACCGAACAGGCGGCCAATGCCGCGGCATGCGCTTCGTTCCTATTCACAAAAAGGCCCCAGCATCCGGATCATGCTGGGGCCAGGCCGGATCGCCCGAACCGCTGTCCACCGAGAGGAGGCAGCGGTCGTCGTTTTAGGGCTGAAAGAATACGGAATAAAAAATTGCCTGCTCTATTGCTCGGATAATGCAAACGACGCCGGTTCCGGAAATAACCCGTGTGAACTTTGGAAAGCAAAAGTGCCATTTTTTCCTGCCCCTTGACGGGATTGCCGAAGACAGTTTCACTTGGGGTCTCAGCTCTCTCCAGGCTGAGAACCCCTACCGTGCAAGGCGAGGCCCCGTAGGACCCCACAACGGGGCCTCGCTGCGGATTGGTTATGCGACGGTGGGCCGGCAAGCTGTAGCAACTCGACTTGACGTACCCAAGCCAAACTTGGCTCTTGGTTTTGCGTGGAGTTGCGTTATGCGCTGGTCCCGTTGGACACCCTCGATAGCGCCAAGCATGGTCGCCAGCACGCACACATCCGTCTCTCTGCCAGTGATGATGACCGTATCGATGCCATCGCTGCATAGCTGCTGGTGAAGATCGCAGCCTGTCCACGGCGAACAAACATGTTTGTCGAAGTTGCGGGCCGCGGGAGCGAACTTCGCGAGGTCGGGTACCAATTCCACCATCTGGCCCGATGATGTCGATTGTCATCGATCCCCAGCGTTCGTAGTAGTGCCGCCACGTACACGCGCCCTGGCCCGGCTTGCGGGCAGGAATAAAGCGAGTGAACAAGGTTTTCTCGGGACGAGCAGCTGTTGCGGCGAGGATATTCGGGAGGACGCGCGGGAGCCAGGGCATCTTCCAGTCGGTGGCTTCAGCGAACATTACTGCATATCAACGCAGATATGAACCGCGCTCTCACCGGGCGGCCCGTACCAAACTTCATCGTCCTTCGCCATTGTCTCAAAATCCCGGAAAGCGAGCCCCAACGGAGCGAGACCCGGTTAGTTCCTGCGTGCTCGAGGGTTGTAGCCAGCGACTCGCCGGGCCCGGTAGCAAGTGGACGTTGCGTGACAGATCTTAGCAAAGATATCGACGTGGTCCGGGCTATCGGAGCGGTCGCGACCATACTTGAGGACGCCAGCAAGGCAACCGATCCGGGTGGGCATGACGACGTTCACCGAATCGACGGGCTCCCGCGAAATGTGCAATTCGTCTATATCTTGGGATGCGAGAAGATAAGCGCGCGGAAGACGTAGTTCTTGCACTGGAGAAGCATCGCACCCAAAAAAGCG
Organism: Bradyrhizobium sp. Mp19; assembly: GCF_029952935.1. Classification (NCBI taxonomy): domain Bacteria; kingdom Pseudomonadati; phylum Pseudomonadota; class Alphaproteobacteria; order Hyphomicrobiales; family Nitrobacteraceae; genus Bradyrhizobium; species Bradyrhizobium sp. Mp19. The sequence goes on from NZ_JASAUT010000109.1 coordinate 3,234, forward strand.
CGTGGGCCCCGCTCCTGAGATCGCCGGAATACCGCGCGCCTTCGGCTACGCCGACAATTCCTTACCAACAGCGGCAGCTGAATTGCCGACCTTTTCTATCGCTTTCCTTCTATCGCTTTCCGCAACTCTTCTGGACTTGCCTGCAATGCTTGACCGGACAATGCCGTACGTCCGGGTCACGCATGTTTATCCTACGCGGTCCGGCTAGAACTTCTGAGTTAGGCCAGACATTCGCACCTCAGTGGTGCATTGCAGGAATAATGATGATCGGAAGCGGTATGCGATGAACCAGAGAAGCGCCCCTTTTCCGAAACCCACAATTTCCGCCTCACGTTTGTGAATGGCGCCCGGGTAAAAACCCGACCTCGAAATCGTTGTTCGTGCAGCCGGACAACCAAGTCAGCCACAGTCAGTGCCGCCGAATGCTGAGAAGCCCCTTCCAGAGCTTCTTGCTCCTGACTCCCTAACGCATGACGCGCGCTCAGCCGAGGGTCCGCCATTGTCCTAATTGGAACCGGGTTTCCCGCCAATTGTTGTTGTGCGCCACTTAAGAGGAGCAGCGCATGGCTAGGAAGCCGAAGAAGCTGGAAGACCTTTTCCACGAGACGTTAAAGGACATCTATTTCGCTGAAAACAAGATCCTCAAAACCCTCCCGAAGATGGCCAAGGCGGCGCAGTCGCCCGACCTCAAGGCGGCGTTCACGCAGCATGAGCGCGAGACGAGGGCCCAGGTTAAGCGACTCGACCGCGTATTCAGGATCATCGGCAAGCCCGCGCGCGGCAAAACCTGCGCGGCCATCAACGGCATCGCCGAAGAAGGCTCCGAGATCATGAAGGACTTCAAGGGAATGCCCGCGCTCGATGCGGGTCTTCTCGCAGCCGCCCAGGCCGTCGAGCACTATGAGATTTCGCGCTATGGCACGCTGTCCACATGGGCTGAAGAGCTCGGCTATGATGAAGCGTCCAGCTGCTTGAAGAGACCCTGACCGAAGAAAAGAACACTGACAAGACTCTGACGGGCATCGCCAAGTCGGTTGTCAACGTTGAAGCCGAGAAAGAAGAGGAAGACGCCTGACTGATGTCAAGCGCGACCTCTTAGTCTGGCCGACGCCGCTCCGACAGGCGTTCTAGCAGGCGATCCATACGGTGCGGCTGCCTCGATCGTCGAGAGCAAAGCAATCGCACGAACGTGCGAGCGCTCTCGCAGCCTGCGCGTCAGAGAGGCGAGCAAGCACGGCGTTCCAAGAGCGCGCCCTGAGCGAAGGAACCACACCGGCACTTAATCCGGCCGGTCGCGAGGCGAGGTCGTCGAACGTGTCAATCCGACGAGAACTTCCTGTCACCTTCCTTATGGTTTTCCTGATCCAGAATTCGCAGAACCGCGACAGCGCTGCCATGCAGGTAAAACTCGATCGCGGCGAACAACAGCGCGCCGACGCCGAGAACCGTCGCCAGAATGCCCTCGGCGGGGCGGCTGGCTCCCGCCAGCATCACATCGATTGCGTTGGCTCCGGTGTCCCCGAGCATGTCCTTCAAGGAGGAGGTGACTTGTGAGGTGACGGCGTCGTAGCCGAAGAACAGCCCCGCGCTCGCAATCGCCATCACGATAATAGGACCCAAGGAGAACACCGAGTAGTGTGCAAGGTCGGCGCTCTGCCGCGCATCCTTGTGGCTCGACCAACTGGTCGCCGCCTCTTTCCCGACCGTCCGCCACATTGCAGCTTGTCCGGTTCGGTTCAGGCTTATGGCGACCTCACCTTTTTCCGTGCCGCATCCGCCGCATCGATGCCAGCCTGCTTCACCCGATCGATGGTTTCGGCGCCGACGTCGCCGACTTCGGCGCTCAGCGTATCGGTGGCTTCGCGCAGGCTTTGCGATACCGCGCCGGCGCGCGTGTTCAAGTCGGCTTTGACATCGTCGCTGAGCTCGCCCACCCATTCGTTCTCGAGATCGGAAGCCCGGAACGCACCCGCGATTGCCGCTCCGATTGTCAAGCCCACGGCGCCGAGGACGAGCGGCTGCCGGTCAAACATGCCGGCCAACGATGACTGCGCTTTCGTGAAAGCCTCCTTTCCGGGCATGCTGAGGTTCTCGCGCGCATAGGCGAGGCCTTCGTCAAACCGGTCCTTGATCTTGTCCGCCGCTTCCGACATGGCGTCCGAAGCCGCGCTACCGGCCTCGCGTGTGGTTTCCGTGGCGTCATCATGATCCATTTCTGGCGCGGTCGGCGGCGCCGCGGTCCTTTGGAGTCCGGACGCGGCCGCGCGAACATTGCGCGCGCCGAGATCAACGATCGGCGAAGCCGCCGCTGTCGCCGATCGCGTCGCGCTCTTGAGCTTCTCGTCGCCTGCCAACAGCCAGAACACACCGCCTCCGATCAGTGCTGCGGCGAGCGGGTTTTCCCGCACCGCCGTTACGAGACTATCGAAGAAACTCGTCTGCGTGCTGCTCATTGCACCATCCCTTTCACGGTATCCTTGTCGTTATCGAGCTGCCGCATGGTTTCCCGCGGCACCAGACCGCGGGCATCTAGCCGGTTGATGCCGATCGCGAACAGTATACCCGCGATCACCGCGGCCACGATCGCCGACGTCAAATAGGAGAGCGGCTGTGACCATCCTGCGCCGATCATCGCCGCCGATAGGGCGAACAGCGCCATCACCAAGGCTGGGATCACCAGGAGGGCACCGCCGGCGATGAAGACCAGCGCGCTGCCGACCTTCTGAACCTTTTCGCCTAACTCGGCTTTGGCGAGATCCACCTCGTTCTGGAACAGCTTGGCGAACTGCGACAACGCGTCGCCGAGCAGCGTCGAGATGGTTCTAAGATCGTTCTGACTTGTCCTGATATCGTTTTGGATGCTCATGACACGTTGCTTTGCTGCGAGGATGACGATTGTTCGCGGTGTTTCGAAGGTGAGGAACGCCCGCCCGACGCCCTCAGAAAACGGACTGCCGCGAACCCGGCAAGGACCGAAATCCCTAGAAACGCGGCCGGCTGCCGCTTCGCAAAATCGGTGGCGCCGTCGACCAGGTCGCGAAAACTTCCGTGGCGGACTTTATCGGCCGCGTCATCGACATATTCGGCGGCAGAAGTCATGCCACGAGCAGCAAACGGCGCATCGCTCTCGAAGGCGCGGGCCGCTTCACGAATGTTATCGGCAAGGCGCGCCATGAAGTCCGCGCCCGACCGCTGCTTGTCGCGCGCCTGGTCCTCGATCTGGTCCACTGTCCCGGAAGCCACGTCTTTGGCGGCGTCAGCCGCTTCCTTGAACTTGTCGCTGGCGACATCGGTCGACGCTCGGAGGGCGTCGCCGGCGCGCTGCTTCACCTCTGCGCCGGCATCGGCCATCTGCTCCTTCAGGGTCTGCGAAGGGCCGGTATTCTGGTTCTGCGTGGAATTCGTCTCTTTAGTCAGGTCCACATCGCTCATGATCGTTCTTTCAAGTGTTTGGGTTTGGGGAAGGACTGAAGGCCGCCCTGACGACGTCGTCGGCAGCCTCTTTGAGTCTGTCCGCCACGTTTTCGGTCATGCGGCTGGCATGCCCACCGAGATCGGCCTCGCCGACGCTTCTTGCCGCCGCGTCGGCCGCCGACATCGTCGCATCCTTGGCTGCTTCGAAACCGGATTGTGCAGCCTCCCCCGCCGCCCGTTTCATGCTGTCGCTCGCCGGGCCCATCGCCTTGGCTTCGGCGGTTGTTTCGGGAAGAGCCGCGGCAAGGATGGCGCCGATCGCGATCCCAAGGCCGGCGATCAAGGCGGCATTGTCGCCGATGACCTGCCGGGCCTTTGCAGGCGCCGTGGCCGCCGCGTCCTTGACCGCGCCAGCTCTCCCCTTGACGGCATCCATGCCGCTCTTGAGCGTATCGCCGACAGCGCCGGCGGCCTGCGCCGCCCGCTTGCCAAGATCGTCGGCCAGGCCCGCAGCGGCATCTTGCGCATCGCTGGCCATGTCGCTGGCCTGACTCTGAGCCAAATTCAGCCGATCTCTCATGTCGCTGCTCGGCGCGTCCACTCGGTCGGCGGGCTGATCCAGCATCTCTCCCGCCTTCTCCATCACCGGTGCGGCCGCTTCCGCGGCCTGCTCGCGCACCGTCTTCGAGGTCAGGGCAAGGCCAGCCCCGATCATCAGAAGTGGTAGTGGAAAACCGCGCGCCAGGCGCAGCAGCGGGATTGCGACCGCGGTGCCCGCAGCGACCGCCTGCATCGGATTGTCCATGGCTTGTTGCTTCAGCGCCTCGACCCAACTCTGGGTCTTGTTGCTGATGTAATCGGAGACTTCCGACTTGATGTGTTGGGGCGAGACCTTGTGACGGAGGTCGTCAGCGGTATCCGATATCCGCTCCCTCAACCTATCGACCGTCGCCGCGAACTCGGCACGGCTTCGCTCGCACTCCCCCCTCAGCTCCTCCACTGATCGCGTCATGGAATTACCCTCTTGGATTTTTGTTCGGTTCTTTCGGGACGAACTCACGCTTTGTTGAATCGTTCCTCAGGACCAGAAGAGAGACAGGCCCAGAGCACCCCACTTTGGTTTAGGCTCAGCAGTCCGCGCGCCGGCCGAAGCGCTTGAGGCAAGCGACAGGAACACGCCGACAAGCCGGTTCGTTGCTTTCCATGGACCGGCTCCTGCTTCGCTTCATGTCCGTCACGCCCAGATATCCCCTGTGGGTGCGGTACCTCTTGAGCCTCGGGCTTGTCGGGTTGGCATTTGTCGCCAAGCTCCTGCTGGACGATCAGTTGAGACCCGATCCGCTGATGCTGTTCATCCCGGCCATTTTCCTGGCCTCAGTCATCTTCGATCGCGGCTCAGGCTTTCTCGCCACCGGCGCGAGCGCGGCGCTGGCGGCGCGATACTTTATCCCTCCGCCTCCGAGCGCCGCTATCGCGCCCCTCCTGATCTTTCTCGCTAGCGGGCTATGTCTTGCAGGGGTAACGGAAGCCCTGCGCACGGCACTCCAGAAGCACTCGGAGGCAAAGGCCTACGCGGACGTTCTCATGATGGAGTTGGCGCACCGGACCAGGAACGACCTCGCGACGATCATGTCGATCCTCCGTCTGCAGGCGCGATCGGACCCTAATCCCGCCGTGCAGGCAGCGATCACCTCCGCGCTGGCGCGGATTGAGGTTGTCGCGAAGGTTCATGATCGCCTGCGCGACACGCCGGTCAACAGCTCGGTCGACCTCCCCGCTTATCTTGAGGCGTTGTGCGGGAGCCTTTCGGATCTGCACCGGGGAGTGCGCCCGATCGCGATACGGGTGTCCTGCGACGAAATCGCCGTCAAGAGCTCGCAGGCCGCATCCGTCGGTTTGATCGTCAACGAGCTGGTGACAAACGCGTTCAAGTACGCGTTTCCGGAGGGGCGCCCGGGCGTCGTGGAAGTCGACGTCCGGAAGAGAAACGAAAAGGTCGTGATCACGGTGAGGGACGATGGAATCGGATGCCCCACCGAGGCGAAGAGCGGTTTGGGAACCCGCCTGATCAATCTGATGGTGGCCCAGATGCAGGGAGGCATGACCAGGGCGCCGATGGCGCAAGGCTGCGAGGTGGAAGTCGTGGTCGTCATCGAAAGCTGATCACGAACGCCTACCCGAAGTTGGGGAATTCAATCGCTGATGCATCCGACTCTCAACATGCGAGAAGCCGCCTTGGCTTCGAGCTTCTGCACATAGTCCGCAAGGCTGAATTGGCGCTTGAAATTGCGGGTTGAAATGCTGCGATGGAGGAACTGGCGCTCGCCTTTTTCAGGCTTACTGCCCTCGATGGTGACTGATCGGCGTGATCGAGATGTTCTCAGGCGCGAAGCCCGCCACGGCCAGCGAAATCTGGTAACGGTCGTCATCCGCTCGATGTTGTAAGGCGGGTAATTGTCCTCGCCCGCCCGCTGGCCATTTCCGCGAGGTCAAGATCGAAACCGATGGTCGAGCGCCGGAGAGACGAAAAGTTGTGACTGCGCAAGCCAAATCCTCCAAAGAGCACGATGGTTACGAGCGGCAGCGGGCAGGACCGGTGCCCGTCTCACCTGACCAAGCCTCGACGCCATCCTTTGAAGGCGACAAAAAAGCAAAGCGGATTTTGGTTTCAAGAGGGACCCGAAAAATTTCGAAGCCGTCGCCCCCAACCGGGCGTGCCGGGTGCCGGGCTGGATCGCTCAAAGCGCCGAGCCCGCCCGCCGGCGGCTCTTAACTCGCGTTTAGCAGGTCCATCAGGAATTCAATTAAGGCGGTACAAAGCAAAGTTTAAAAGCGATGCAAACGCTACCCAGCCCGCATACGGGATAAATAAGAGCGCAGCAAGCCGATTGGCCCGCCATTGCAGGCCTATAAATAACAGAATCAGGCCCAGCAGCAGAATGATGACCGAGAGCCCCATGGCCAAGTTGTGCAAGCGGAAAACAATAGGAGACCAAAGAAAATTAAGCGCCATCTGTCCGAGCCAAACCTGCAAGGCCAGGCCATTGACCTCCTGCAGGTAGGTGCGCCAGCCCGCGATTGCGATCATCACATACAGAATTGTCCAAGTTGGCGCGAACACCCAATTCGGAGGATTGAATGTCGGCTTCTGCAGTGCGGCATACCATGCACCAGGCAAGTTGGTTGCGCCAATTAGCCAACCAATACCCACGACGGCAACAAGAAAGATGAGCAGACTTCGATTTCGTGCTTTCATGATCCAATATTGCACGTTCAGCAGAGGCGGGAATAGGCAGTCCAGACATCGGCGGGCCAATAGTCCTGAGGCGCCCCTCGCGGCGTCTTGCCCGACGGTAAGCTATGTTGTCCGGCTGGAGCCGCGATCCGCCGGCATTTACAACAGGAACCATCGATATCGACGTCTGTTTTGTCTCGTATGAGTGAATCGTTGCCAGTCCTCGTGGAGAGGTCGATCCAGATCGCCTGGGACTTGCTCGAACGCTCCGGCGAGATCACAGATCCTGGCGATGTGAGCCGCTTTCTTCTCAGAAATATCGATGACATGGTGCGGGCTGGAGAGCATCGGCAGCTCATGCTTGCGAACAATGCGATCGACGCTTATCGCCGCTACAAGCGTCTGCTTGCGGCATGATCAACTCCAATTGTCCGTTCTGCGGCGGCTGGGCTGGCTCCGTGAAAACCATTCGCATCTGACGAGACCCGCGCGACTTGCAGTGTAGTGCAGCAACGAGGTGTGCAACCGTTCCGACGATATTGACCAAGGCGTGGAGAAGCCCAATGTGAGCGGGCCGTTCGAGGAGAGCCGCTCGCCACGAACCAGCAGCTCGCGGTGTTGTTGCAGCCGTTGTAGGGTGATAGGTTGAGCGAGATACCCTCGCGCCAGCGTTCGAAGCCGCCTAGATTCCGTGTCGGTTTAGGGCTAGCGCAAACGGCATTTGTACTTTGGGCTGGCTTTGCGTGGGCCATTCTTGTCGAGGGCTACGGCGCTCTGCAAAAGATCATCGGCCGCTACGCTGTCGACCGTGCCGCTGAGATGAACCGCAGCGAAGCCGCGGTACGGCTCGGAGCCAAGTTTCTCAGTCTAACCTTGGCGGAAAAATTGCTGCTCTTCCCGTCCACAGCAACGGTCCTAATGGAAATGTGCCTGGTAAACCTATTCGTCTAAAGTCGATTGCCAAAATTCACATAGTTCAATGACCGCTTAGCTGGCGGAAAGCCCAATTGTGGGATTGCACCTGCCTATTGGGGGCGCCAGTGAATTACGCCGAACACCCTACGCAATCCAGATTCCTTGTTCGAATGGGAAGGACGGGCTGGATGGTCTACGATCGAGAACGCAAGGGTCCAGCACTGCTACAGAATGGTGATCGAGCTGAGAAACTTACAAAGGAGCGCGCTGAGTTCATGAAGCAAATCTTGCAGAGCCAGGGCGACAGGTAAGAGACAGCACCCGCTGGACTTGGTGTTTGCGGAGCCATCCGATGAAAATGGTTGCCGAGTATCCAGCGCGCGCACGAGTTCGAGCGAACGGCTACGCATGAAAGTGAACTCAGGAAATGGGATTGCCGTCGCCAAGGACGGAAGGCCAGTCCAATCAGGCCTCCGGCTGGCTAGCTCACTCGGACCCGCGTTTCATACGAACGACTGGCCGATGGTCAGTCCAACGCTCGATGAACTCGTGGACATTCAGATATTAGCCCGCCTTTTTGCCTCGTCATCACCTTGGCTAGTGAACCCATAGTAGCCCGAAAAACGCCCGCAGCATCGAGGACGAAAGCTTCACAAACCCTTTAACCCATCTTTCGATAGATCAACAGGGCGCTCTAGCCCACGTAATGGAAAAGCGCTTGTCAACGAGCCAGAATGCGCCCCAGCCCTTTTGGGAGCAAGAGCCGGGGCACGTTCATCCGCCGATGCCGCTCTTCTTATGAGCGACGACCAACGCTCAACGCGCGAGCATCATTCCTAGCGACCTCTTCATTGCTGCTCCGAGCCGACGCTCAATCTGCTTCCGACCGGTACCGCCCTTTTGCGTTCGTTTTCGCCAATCGGAGCAAGGGATCTAGCCAAGGCGGATCGGCAACTGCTATCCGCCGAGCGATCCTTGGGGCACTGACGGGCGTTTTGATCCCGGCGAGGGATTTCGCTCAATCCCGATATCGAAGGTAAAGGCTGGCCGCTCTCCAGGGGGTTCGGCGCTGACGCAAGTCGAGACTTCGACTTAGTTCCGGCGCCTCACGGCTGCATCGAGCACTTATCGCTCCGGAGAAGCTTCGTGTCTTGAAATTGCCGTGGCACAAATTGCACTAGCGGCCACCCAGCATCCGGGCATAGGATTTCAACCTTAATCGCGAGGGTTGTGTCATGGGCAGTGATATACCTTTTAGTGCGCTCATCGTGGCGCTCGGGCTGAGCCCCATCGCAATCATGGCTATTGCCCTATTCATGTAGAACCAACGCAGGCCGCTTGACGGCCTCTTCTTTTGGCCTCAAGCAGCTTGATGAGCCGTGTGCCGGTCCTCACGAATGGGTGTGAAACTGTATTGTGGGTGCCGGTGAAGCTGCCTATCGTTTGACGAAGTATATCTCACCGGCGAAGGCCTCTTGGTGAAGACGAAGACTGGGTTAGCGACATTGCCATCGAAATGCAGATCGAGGACGGCTTGATCTGGGTCTATGGCGTCGGCGAAGATGGCGTTCAGGCGTTCACCGACTTCGGCATCGAAAACCTGGAGTTCGTCGGGTTACAAGGAAAACCCCAAGCTGCTCACGCGCTCGCAACGGGAATGATTATAGCGCGACGATCTGGGTCGGAAGAGCGCGGCGATCAGGATGGCGAGTCAGTGTCGCGGCGCGATGATGATCGC
>NZ_JASAUT010000010.1:0-169380 GCF_029952935.1 Bradyrhizobium sp. Mp19
ACTGCACCAGCTGGTTGTCGACCGTATCCAGGCTCTCGCTGCTCTCCGTCAGGAACTCGCGCAACAGATCGTCCATGGATAGGTCCCCTCAAGGTGCTACGGAACGCTCGCCTTGCATCGATAACTTGGCCGGTTTCACGGCGACGTTAATTTTGCCGTCCGTGCAAATACGGACGATGAAGCCCTTCAGCAGTTCGACGACGCATCACGACATCACGGCCAGTCTCACAAGGACAGGCCCTTACCACCCGAACGGGAAAGAGGCCGTTCCATCGCTCATCGCAATTTGAACTAATTGGAATTGAGGACCGCTAAGTCGTGCGAAACGTTCGCGACATGCCGACCGCCTGCATCGGAACGCGATCGCCCATTGGTTGAAGCCGGCGGGATGGTCAAGCGCAACCAAAGCAAAAGGCGGCGGAGTCTCCTCCGCCGCCTCGATAGTCGATGTCTGTCGCGGCTACGCTTAGCGGAGCAGCTGCAGCACGCTCTGCTGCGACTGGTTGGCCAGCGCCAGCGCGGACACCGCGATCGACTGACGGGTCGACAGCGCCTGGCTGTTGGCCGCTTCCTCGTTGGTGTCGGCCAGCGTCAGGTTGGACGAGCCGGTCTGCAGCACGTTGATCAGGTTCTTCGAGAAGTCCTGGCGGATCTGCACGATCGACAGGTTCGAACCGAGGGTCGAAGCCTGGGTGCGCAGCAGGCCGCTCGCGCTGTTCAGCGTCTTCAGGGTGGCGTTGGCCGAAGCGTTGTCCACGAAGTCCGTGCCGGCGGTCAGCTTGGTGAGGTTGAGGCCGGTGGCGTCGAAGGTCACGCCCTGAATCTTCAGCGTCGAGGAGCCCGTCTCGTTGAAGGTCAGCTTGAGCTGATCGCCGTTGAGCAGGTTGATGCCGTTGTACGACGCGTCCTGGGCGGTCGTGGTGATCTGGTCCAGGATGTTGTTGTACTGGTTGACCAGGTTGGCGCGGTTCGCCAGCGCAGTCGGGTCCTGCACCGGAGCGCTGCCCGTGAGGCCGTTGAACAGCTTGCCGGCGCCGGCCGCCGTGCCGCCAATCGTGCCGATGGTCGCCGAAGCGGCATCGTTGGTGGTGCTGATGGTGAGCGCACCGGCCGCGCTGAGCGAGGCCTGCAGGTTGTTGGCCGCGAGTGCCGCGTTCAGGTCGTTGAGGGACTTCACCTTGCCGGCACCGGTGCCGAAGGTGATGTTGGTCGCAGTGCCGTTGCCGGTCGCGCCGATGGTCAGCGTGAGCGTGTCCAGCGGGCTCGCGCCGGCCGTGCCGTTTGCGGTCGCCGTCGCACCGGCCGGGAGGCCGAGCTGCGTCGCGTCGCCCGAGCTGAACGTACCGACCGTGAGCGAGTCCGCGGCGCCGGCGGTGTTGGTGCTGGTCAGGACCAGCTTGCCGGTGCCGTCGATCGAGGCGGCGACCTTGGCGCTGGCGCCGACCTGCGTGTTGATGGCGTCGCGCACCTGGGTGGCGGAGTAGTTCGTGCCCGAATTCAAGGTCACAGTCTGGCTGTTGATCTGGAACGTCAGGTTCGCGCCGGCCGCGGTGAGGTCGATGCCGGTATAGGCGGCGGTGCTGGTGAGGGTTGCGTTGGTCGGGGTCGCGGTGCCGAGCAGGTTGTCAGCGGTGGCGCCGGGGATCGCAGCGGTCGTCACCTGCGACTTCGCGGAATAGCCGACGGCGGCCTGCAGGGCCTGGTTGGCGACCGACTTGGCGCTGTCGACGAGCTTCTGCAGCGAGGTGATGCCGGTGTTGGCGGCCTGCAGCACCTGCACGCCGTTGCCGATGCCGTCCAGCAGGTTGTTGATGTCGCTGGCGCGGTTGTCGAGCGACTGCGCCGTGAAGAAGTTGGTCGGATTGTCGAGAGCAGTGTTGACCTTCTTGCCGGTGGACAAGCGGTTCTGCGTGGTGGCGAGCAGGTCAGCGGTCGACTGCAGCGAAAGCAGGTTTTGACGGACCGATGCCGAAAGAACGATGCCGGACATACTGGATACCCTTCTGGATGAACACGATTGACGCGACGCCGTAAATTTCGCACGGCGACCCACGCCACACTGGTCCGTCCGCGCTACCCGTTCGTTAAAGGGCTGATCCGTACAAATACCCAGAACGGCCTTGCCGGTGATTCGACGGGCGCCCAGCGCGATGGCTGACCGCGGCAGCGCGCGTTCGGCGCCGGACCGACTTCATGGCCGCGAATTTCCTGCGCATGTGCAGGACTTGCGGCATCCCGGCGCTGCCGCCCCGGCGCGTCGATAGCCGGCGTTGCAAGTCGCGACGATGCAAAGGCCGGCGAGGAACAGAGTTAATGGAAATCAATAAATGAGAGACAAAGTCGCGCTCGTATCGCGCGCCGCGCGGATCGACGTCGATCACCGGTGCCGGCGGCGGCCACGCCGTCTGCCCTCTAGAGGGTATAGTTTCAACACCACAACCCTTGTGCAATTGGACAGGCAAGCTATGTTCGCAATCATTCCACACGCCAAGAGTAGGTGATGCGAGACCGCAGTGCTCCCGCCCTCGGCAGGAGCACCAATGTCCGCGGTATCGCGTCCGCCCAATCGTCTGTTGCAAGCCCTTCCCTCCACGGAGTACGCGCAACTTCATCCCCTTCTGGAAACCGTCGACCTGACCAGGGAAACGGCGCTCGCCAATGCCGGCGCGCCGGTGCAGCGGGTTTATTTTCCGCATAGCGGCGTGGTCTCGATGATGATCAATCTGTCCGACGGGCAATCTGTCGAGATTGCAACCATCGGTCGCGATGGCGTCGTGGGCGCGTCTGCCGCCCTGCACGAGCGGCCGCTGCTTGCCGACGCGATTGTCGTGGTGCCGGGCTCGGCCTCGATGGTGCGGGCGGAAGATTTCCGCGAGGCAGTCGATCGCAGCGCGGATTTCCGGACCCTCGTTGCGCTCTATGAGCAGGCGCTGATGGCGCAGACGCAACAATCCGTCGCCTGCAATGTTTCCCATCCGGTGGAGGCACGGCTGTCGCGATGGCTGCTGCGCGCACGCGATTTGTGCGGCAGCGAGGCGTTGCCGCTAACCCAGGAGATGCTGGCGCAGATGATCGGCGTCCGGCGCAATGCGGTTTCGATTGTCGCACATGGGTTTCAGCAGGCCGGCATCCTGCGTTACAGCCGCGGTCATATCGAGATCACCGATATCGACGGCCTGCGGAAGGCGGCGTGTGAATGTTACACGACGGTCAAGGCGCACGCCGAACAATTGATCGGGCCGGAAGACTGACCGGCGCGCCACCCTGCCCCAACGTGACCGGCCAGACAACGCGGACGTGCGGCGATAGGTCTATTCCTATTGGAACCAAGACATGTTTCCATCGGAAGCCTGACGTGCCAGAATAGGTTGCAAGGACGTCCAGCCGCACGTCAGCCCTGGGGCCCAGAGACAAGCTTTGCCGGAAGGCTGGAGGTTGCTTTGGAAACGGTTCCTCGATCACCCAACGGATTTCTGGCGTCGCTCTCGGCAAGCGATTTTGAGTTGATTCGGCCGCATCTGCGAACGGTCGACCTCGCGGCCAATTCGGTCCTGGTCGAGACCGACGAGATGCTCAAGCGGACATACATGCCGCACAAGGGCGTGATCTCGCTGGTGGTCAGGCTCGCAAAAGGCGAGCGCGTGCAGGTCGCGATGGTCGGCCGCGACAGCATCTACGGCGCATTCGCCCCGCTCGTCGAAGGACCTGTCCTCAACAACGCCACGGTGCTGGTGCCCGGCGTCGCCTCGACTGTGGAACTCGAGCCGTTGCGCGCGGCTGCCGGCCAGAGCCCGACGCTTCGCGCGAGATTGATCCGGCACGGGCTCGCCGTCTACGCCCAGATCCAGCAGACGGCCGGCTGCAACGCCGCGCACACCGTGGAGTCACGGCTGGCGCGATGCCTGCTGCACACGCGCGATCTCTCCGGCAGCAACAAGATCGTCCTGACGCAGGAGGCGATGGCGCAGATGATTGGTGCGCGCCGCAACAGCGTGTCGCTGGTCGCGCATACCTTGCAACAGGCAAATTTCATCCACTACAGCCGCGGGCACATCGAGATCACCAACGCGGATGGGCTGATCAGGACCGCATGCGAATGCTACGCTGCGGTCAAGGCGCAATATGCGGGACTGCTGAATTGTCAGGAAGTCGGCCGCTAGAGTTAGTTATCTTGCCGCGTTGTCTTCGCGCGAGCCGGCACCCGCTTCGCTCAAAAGCGCTCTGACCGCCGTGCAAGCCGTACTTCTACGGCGTGCGATTTTCACCGTCGGATAACGCTGCATCCCCACAGTTGCGTGGACGCACGGGGGAGCCGATGTTCACGTACCAGACGACCGACCGGAAGGAGGCCCGGCGCTTCCGCATGGCCCAGTTCAACGGCCGGCCCGCCACCGTACGGTCGGCCGGCGCCACCGTCACCGGACGCGTGCGCGCGATCGTCGAAAGCAAGTCTGGCGCGACGGCGGCATGGGTGGTCACGATCGTTCCGGATGAACCGAAGGCCGCCGCGCCGGCCGCGCGGCTCGCGCCGCGCCTGTGCTTCGCCGCGGAAGACGATTTCTGAGAACCGGGTTCTAACGAACCGAACACGCCCAGAGCCCCGCTCCGATGGAATCGGAACGGGGCTCCGGATTTCAGTTTCGACGCGTCTGCTTCACGCGAACCACTTCGCCTGAAAACGCTCTAAGCGGAATGCAACAAGGCCTTGCGGACGAGATCGGCGGTGTTGCGCGCCCCGAGCTTGCGCATGGCCTCGGCGCGATGGCTCTCGAACGTGCGCGGGCTGATGTTCATCCGCAGCGCGCCCTGCTTGTTGGAATAGCCGTCGCTGATCAGGCTGAGCACTTCACGCTCGCGCTTGGTCAACGGCTTGCGGCCGGCTTCCGGCGCGAACATGACATCCGGCGACCGGGAGCCTGCCGGCTTGTCGTCGCCCGGCGGCTTGAGATCGGCGGCCGGGACGGCATTGGGATAGAGGTCGGAAATCTGCTTCAGCATCGCGGACACCCGCTCGGTCTGCTCGAGCGCGTTCTCGATCACCTGCCGCAGATAGACGCCATTGCCGGGCGCGTGTGCGAATTGCTGGCTGTGCTGTTTGAGCTCGTTCATATAGAGCAGCAGCGCCGTCACCGGCCCATTGAACTGCCGGACGATCGCGGCACCGGCGTCCGCCTGCGGCCGCGGCGCAGCGGCTCCCTGAGCCTCAGGCGGCTGCGGCTCGAGCGTCGCGGTTCCACCCGTCCATGCCGGAAGGCGCGCCTCGGCCCGATTGTCATGTTGCGTCATAAGTATGGTTTACCAAAGGTGAACTTGTGGCCGCGTTAACACGAGACTCAGTAAAACTACGGGTGACGCAACTGTGACCTCGGGCCCCGACCTGCCAAGCAGGCGCAGATTACCGCTGATTTGGCAACGAATCTCGCATATTTGAGTCGAATTACAGTATTCTTACGGGACGGGTGGGCGAGGTTACCATCGGCGGGATTCTCCGCCTGGCATCGACCTTGGACGGTTTGGCCAGCCGTTTCCGGCCCCTGCTTCCGGATTGAAAAGGCCGGAATTCGCGGCCCGGTATCGCCTCAGGGGCGCCGGAGCCGAAGGAATTTCTGCAGGAACCGGCCCGAAAGAACGAACCTGAACCACCAATACGCCATTCGCCGGGTCGTCATCGATCATCCCTCTCGGGATCGGGATGGCCTCGGCATACCGCACGCGGGCGCGCGCACCTATGAGACGGTTCACATCAACCGGGCATCGGGTGCGCATTGGGCAGGCATCGGATCAGGCGAATGTCAATTTACAGCCCCGACAGGCGTCGCGATGATCGCCGCCTCCCGATCAGCAACAAGGGCGCGGCCATGAAGCGAGGGCGGAACGGATCCTGGATATCCTGGATGACGATTGCGGCGCTCGCCGCGGCACTGCTGCTTGGCGCCGGCGCGCGGGCCCAGACCGCGCCGACCAGCGATGCAACGCCGACGCCCGACAACGCGGTCATGCTCACCATCTTCTTCAAGCATGATCAGTCACGACCGCTCGGTGAGCTCAATGCCCAGCTTGAGCGGCAGGGCTTCTACAAGGCGTTTCCGCCCGAGGGGGTCGAGGTCGTCAGCTGGTACGTGATGATGGGGATCGGCCAGGTGGTGACGCTGCGGCTGCCGGCATCGCGGCTGCGCGAGGTCAACCGCATCATCGAGAACAGTGCCTGGGGCGCCTACCACACCGAGTTCTACCCGACCTACGACTACAAGGCGGTCGGGATCGGCAATCATGAAAAAGCAAAGCAGTAGCTGATCGCATCGGGACCGACGCCGGAGTCACGGCCGCGCGTCGTACTTGCCGGTTTAGCCGAGAACCGGCCGCGTGATTGGATCCGATCCACCGCCTAGGCGTGGGCCCGCGAGCGCTGGCTCAACTTCTTTGCCAGTGTCCGCAAATCCTCGGCGCGCCCGCTGCAAAGCAGGCGGCTGAATTCGTCGGGATCGATGGAGGCAGGCGGAAAATCGGCTGGTTTGCGCGCGGCCCGGCGTAGCCAGGTCAATCGGAAGAGACGCTTGAGCATCTTCATGGTTGTCAGCCCCGATGAGCGTCATTGTTAAATCGCGGCAATGAAATTTGGTTCCACCTCTTGTGGTCGCTCGGCGTGGAATTTCGTTCAATGCCATCAGGCAAGCAGCGCCTTGCGCTTTCGCACCCGCGCAATGGAGCGCTGGACCGCGGCGCGATCCAGCGCCCCGTCTTGCACCGCACCCGCGGCCGCCGCGGCGATGCCGGCCATCTCCTGCTCCTGGTCGAACAAATTGTTGCCGATGCAGATCATGTCCATGCCGGCGGCGATCGACTGCAGGCTGGCCGCGCTTGTGCCGAGCGCCTTTTGCAGCCCCTGCATCTGCATGTCGTCGGTGATCAGCAGCGTCTCGGGCAGGCGGCGGCGAAGCCGGCCGAGCCCGGCCGATGACAGTGTCATCGGATGCTGCGCGTCCCACTGGCGGACAATGGCGTGGCTGACCAGTACCGCATCGCCATAGGTGCGCGGCGCCAGCGCGTAGAACAGCTCCTCCTGCTCTGGACGCAGCGCATCGGAAATGTCCATGAACTCCATGTGCGAATCGACGCTTGCGCCGCCGATGCCCGGAAAATGCTTCAGGCAGAGGCCTACTCCCGCCTGCCGCGCCGCAGCGTCGACCAGCCGGGCATTGGCCTCGACCTCACCGATATCGGGCGAATAGGACCGCTTGATCCTGCCGATGTTGGGATTGTCGGAATTGTAGTCGACGTCGATGACGGGCGCGAAATTGTAGCGGATGCCGAGCCGGCGCAACTCGCCGTAGCTTGCGGCCAGGACCGTCTGCTTTTCCGCGCGCGCGAGCAGATTGAACTCCTTCGCGCTCGGCAGCGGCCGAAAACCGCAGGTGTCCTTGAGCCGGCGCACCAGGCCGCCCTCCTGGTCGATGAAGACCAGCGGCCGCGACGGCAGCGCCGCGATCTCGGCGCAGAGCGACTGCACCTGCGCGGGCGAGGCGATGTTGTTGTCGTACTGCCGGGTCTGGCAGGAATAGTCGAACAGGATCACCCCGCCGAGCCCGAATTGCGCGGCAAATTCCTTCAGCCAGGGCGGAATGACCTTGCCGTGGAAGCCGAGGATGAAAAGTTCGCCGATGGACATGGCCGCTCGATTCGGTTGCCGCATGGAATCAGCCGCGCCCGATGGAATAGCACGCTGCGGTGGCGGTAAGAATATGACGCAGGCAGCGGTTCGACTGCGTTCCCCGCGCTTGCATCACTATGTTAAGACACGCCGGCGGGCCTCGATCGCCTGCCACGACACAAGGACTTTCGGAAACGCCCATGACAGCAGCTTACGTCCCGCAAATGGCCCTTTACCGCCAATGGCTGAAGCAGACGCGCGGCCTTGAATTTGCGGATTTCGAGGCGATGCGGCGCTGGTCGGTCACCGATATCGACGGCTTCTGGCAGAGCGTGTGGGATTATTTCGACCTGCGCTCGCCGACGCCGCATTCGGCGGTGCTGGCCGAGCGCAAGATGCCGGGCGCGGTGTGGTTTCCCGGCGCTTCGGTGAACTACGCGCGCCAGGTCTTCCGCCATGTCGCGCCGGCGCATGCCGCAGGACTGCCGGCCCTGATCTCGAGCGGCGAGGACGGCAAGCTCTCGGAGACGAGCTGGCCCGAACTGCAGCGCAAATCGGCGGCGCTGGCGCTGCATCTGAAGGCCAACGGCGTCGGCGCCGGTGATCGGGTCGCCGCCTACTTGCCGAACATCCCCGAGACGATCATCGCGTTCCTCGCGACCGCGAGCCTCGGCGCGGTCTGGAGCGTCTGTGCGCCCGACATGGCGGCGCCCGCGGTGATCGATCGCTTCAAGCAGATCGAGCCGAAGGTGCTGATCGCCTGCGACGCGGTGACCTATGCCGGCCGGCGCCACGACCGGCAAGGTGTGATCGAGGAATTGCGGCGCGCGCTGCCGACCGTGCAGCATGTCATCCTGCACAGCGACGCCGCGCCGTCCGAGACGCGCTTGTCATCGATTCTCGCGGGCCGGAGCGCGGAAATCGACGCCTTCGAGCCGGAATGGCTGCCGTTCGATCATCCGCTCTGGATCGTCTATTCCTCGGGTACCACCGGATTGCCGAAGCCGATCCTGCACAGCCATGGCGGCATCATCGTCGTGGCGCTGCCGCTCTCGACGCTGCACAACGATATCGGCTGCAGCTATCAGCCAAACTCGTTCGGCGAACGCTTTCACTGGTACTCTTCGACCGGCTGGATCATGTGGAATTGCCAAGCCAACGGCCTGCTCAACGGTACGACCTGCTGCATTTTCGACGGCAGTCCCGGCGGCACCAAGGACAAGCCGGACTGGACCACGCTGTGGCGCTTCGTCGCCGACGCCAAGGCCACCTTCTTCGGCGCCGGCGCGGCATTCTTCGCCAATTGCACCAAGGCGGAGATCGATCTCGCTGCCGTCGGCGACCTCTCAGGCCTGCGCACGCTCGGCTCGACCGGCTCGCCGCTCAGCGCCGACACCCAAGCCTGGTTCAACGAGCGCTTCGCCGCGCTAGCGAAGCAGAACGGCAACGCCGCGCAAGCCGATATGTGGTGGGCCAATATTTCCGGCGGCACCGACTTCGCCGGCGCCTTCATCGGCGGCAATCGCGAATTGCCGCAGACGCCGGGCATCATGCAGTGCCGCCTGCTCGGCTGCGCGGTGGAAGCGTTCGACGAGCAGGGCCGCGCCGTGATCGACGAGGTCGGCGAGCTCGTCTGCACCGAGCCGCTGCCCTCGATGCCGCTGCGGTTCTGGAACGATCCCGGCAACGCGCGCTACCTTTCCAGCTATTTCGAGACCTATCCCGACAATTTCGACGGCTCCGGCCGCGGCCCGGTGTGGCGACATGGCGACTGGCTCAAGATCAATCCCGACGGCTCCTGCGTGATCTATGGCCGCAGCGACGCCACCATCAACCGCCATGGCTTGCGGATGGGCACCAGCGAGCTCTATTCCGCGATCGAGGCGCTGCCGGAGGTGCTGGATTCGATGGTGGTCGACCTCGAATATCTCGGCCGCGACAGCTACATGCCGCTGTTCGTGGTGCTGCGCGAGGGCATTGCGCTCGATGCCGCGATGAGAGGCAAGATCAACAAGGCGGTCGAGGCCGGCCTGTCGCGCCGCTTCCTGCCCAACGACATCTTCGTCGTGGCGGAGATTCCGCGCACGCTGTCCGGCAAGAAGCAGGAGCTGCCGGTCAAGAAGCTGTTGCTCGGCCATCCCGTCGAGAAGATCATCAACCGCGATGCGATGGCCAATCCCGGCTGCCTCGACTGGTATCTCGATTTTGCCAAGGGCTATCTGAGCCGGCAGGCCGGCGCGGCGTAAGCAATCGCCGTCTGTCAGCGTGGCCTGCTGCGCCATGGCGGCGGCGCGAGGACGGCGCGCAAATGCTCCACGAAAGCCTGCGTGCGCCGGGCCCGCCCGCCGCGGCCCGGATTGAGGAGCGCGACGATGTCGGCCGGCGGCAGGCGGAAGTTCGGCAGAACCCGTACCAGCCGGCCAGAGGCGAGGTCCTCGGCGACATCCCACTCCGACCTGACGATCAGGCCGTGATCCATGAGCGCCCAGGCCTTCACGACCTCGCCGTCATTGCTCGACAGCATCGGCTCGATCCTGACGACATCAGGCTCCGCCGCACCACGCCTGCGGGAGAACCGCCACAGCGTCACGTCCTCCTCGTTCTCGCGCAGTGCGATGCAATCATGTCCGCGCAGCTGCTGCGGGCTCGCCGGCGTTCCGCGGCGCTTCAGATAGGCCGGCGAGGCGCAGAGCAGGCGTTCATTGGGCGCAAGGCGCAGCAAGCGAAGCGTGGAATCCTGCAGCGCGCCGATATGGATCATGACGTCCCACGCGCCGGCAGCCGCACGCCCCGGCCGATCGGACAGCTCGAGCTCGACGGACACGTCGGGATGGCGGGATCGGAACCTGGCAACGACCGGCGCGATGTAGCGGCGGCCAAAGCCGAGTGGCGCGAGAATCTTCAGATGCCCGGCGATGGTTCCGCGACGCGCCCGCAGCGCCTCCGTCAACTCCATGGCCTCGTCGAGCAGCGCGCCCCCGCGCTGCATCAGGAGTTCGCCTTCGTCCGTCAGCGTCAACCGCCGGGCCGAGCGGCTGACCAGTTGAACACCCAAACGCTGCTCGAGGCTCTGCAGCCGCTGCGACACTGCCGATGGCGTGACGTCGAGCGCCCGCGCCGCGGCCGCGAGCGACCGCGCCACAGCGATCGCCAGGAAAAAGCGGATATCGTCGGTCGAGAGCATTAAGTTCAGGCTTAATATAAGAATGACATTCGGTAAATTGTGCTTAGCATGGAAGCGGCTAGTCTTGCCGCATGTCATCACCCCTTGCCTCGAACGCACCGCATCCGCTCGCCGGGATCGAGACGCCCTGCCTCGTGCTCGACGAAGACCGGATGCTGCACAACATCGCCCGCCTGAAGACGCGGCTGTCGCGGCTCGGCGTGCCGCTCCGCCCGCATCTGAAGACCGCGAAATCCATTCCGGCGGCGCGCGCCGTGATGGACAGTCCGGCTGGTCCGGCCGCGGTCTCCACGCTGCAAGAAGCCGAAATGTTTGCCGCGGCGGGCGTTAAAGACATCCTCTATGCCGTCGGCATCGCGCCGCAGAAGCTCGATCGCATCGCGGCGCTGCGGCGGCGGGGCGTGGACCTGTCCGTGGTGCTCGACAGTCTCGAGCAGGCCGCCGCCGTCACCGCGATGGCCCGCATTTCGAACGACCCCATTCCCGTGCTGATCGAGATCGACTGCGACGGCCATCGCGCCGGCGTCGGCGCGCACGACCCGCTGCTGGTCGAGATCGGCCGCGCGCTGCATCAAGGCGGCGCCGAGTTGCGCGGCGTCATGGCGCATGCCGGCGAATCCTATTCCTGCCGCGGCGTGGCGGCGCTCGAGCAGGCCGCCGAGCAGGAGCGCGCCGCCGCGGTCGCCTGCGCCGAATCGCTGCGCACGGCCGGGCTGCCCTGCCCGGTGGTCAGCGTCGGCTCGACGCCGACAGCGCATTTCGCGCGCCGGCTCGATGGTGTCACCGAGGTGCGCGCCGGCGTCTTCGTGATGTTCGACCTTGTGATGGCCGGGATCGAGGTCTGCGCGGTCGAGGACATCGCGCTGTCGGTGCTCGCGACGGTGATCGGCCATCGCGCCGACCGCGGCTGGACCTTCATCGACGCCGGCTGGATGGCGCTGTCGCGCGATCGCGGCACCGCGAAGCAGCCGGTCGACCAAGGCTATGGCATCGTCTGCGACATCGATGGACGGCCTTATCGCGACCTGATCGTGACCGAAACCAATCAGGAGCACGGCATCATCGCGCTCCGCCCCGGCAGCACGGCGCCGCAGGTGGCGCTGCCGGTCGGCGCGAAGCTGCGGATCCTGCCGAACCATGCCTGCGCGACCGGAGCCCAGCACGACCGCTACCATGTCGTCGCCGCCGGCTCCGGCGCGGTCCGGCAATGGGAGCGGTTTCGCGGATGGTAGGAGGCGGAGCGCAGCCCATGACCCGAGCCTATGACGCCGTTCTGTTCGATCTGCTGACGGCGCTGCTCGACAGCTGGACACTCTGGAACAAGGTCGCGGGCTCCGACGAAGCCGGGCTGCGTTGGCGGGCCGAGTATCTCAAGAACACCTATGCCACCGGGCGCTACCGGCCCTATGAAGACCTGGTGGGCGAGGCCGCGCGCAACGTTGGGCTGCCGTTCGAACGCGCCGTGGAGCTCGGCGCACGCTATGCGGAGCTCGATCCCTGGCCCGAGGTGCGCGATGTCCTGCAAACGCTGCACGGTGCCGGCGTCGCGCTCGGCGTCGTGACGAACTGCTCGGAGCGGCTCGGCCGCATCGCCGCCGATCGCCTCGGCGTTCCCCTCACCGTGTTCGTGACGGCCGAGCGCGCCGGCTATTACAAGCCGCAGCCGCAACCCTATCGGCTCGCGCTCGACGAACTGCCGGTCCCGGCCAATCGATGCCTGTTCGTTGCAGGATCGGCCTATGATCTGTTCGGCACGGCACGTGTGCATCTGCCGACTTGGTGGCATAATCGGGCCGCAATGAACCTGCCGGAAGGGGTGCCCGCCCCGATCATGGTTCGTGACAACCTTGCGACCTTGCCGGCTTTCGTGCTCGCTCGCGACGTGTCCGGCCGGACCGTGCCTTGAGGACTGAATAGCGATGCCTTCACCCAGCTACATCGACCCGCTCGACGGAAAACTCTATCCGCTGGATATCCCGCGCTGGTGCTCCGACGAAGGCAAGCCGCTCCTGATAACGCCGCTGCCTGGCATCTCCCGCGACGAGATCGATCGCGCGACGCGATCGCTGTGGCGCTATCGCGCGGCGCTGCCGGTCGAAATCAGGCAGCCGATCACGATGGGTGAAGGCTGCACGCCTGCCGTCGAGAAGGCGTGGGATGATCTGCGGCCGCATTTCAAGCTCGAATGGTTCAATCCGACCGCGAGCTTCAAGGATCGCGGCACCACGGTGATGTTGTCGTTCCTGCGCCAGCTCGGCGTCGATGCGGTGCTGGAGGACTCTTCCGGCAATGGCGGCGCGTCGGTTTCAGCCTATGGCGCGGCAGGCGGCATGCGGGTCAGGATCCTTGCGCCGGCGACGACGTCGCCGATGAAGGTGGCGCAGATGCACGCCTTCGGTGCCGAGGTGCAGCTGGTCGAAGGCCCGCGCGAGGAATCCGAGGCGGAAGCGATCCGCCAGTCGAAGCAGATCTTCTACTCCAGCCACAACTGGCAGCCGTTCTTCCTGCAGGGCACCAAGTCGCTGGCCTACGAGATCTGGGAAGATTTCGGCTTCATCGCGCCCGACAATGTCATCATGCCGGTCGGCGCCGGTAGCAGCCTGCTCGGCTGCTATATCGGCTTCAAGGAGCTCTTGGCGGCCGGGCAGATCACGCGGCTGCCGCGGCTGTTCGCGGCGCAGCCGCTCAACTGCTCGCCGGTCGATGCCAGCTTCGCCGCCGGTGTCGACACGCCGGTCGAGCGCGCGGTCCGCAAGACCATCGCCGAGGGCACCGCGATCAAGCATCCGCTGCGACTGAAGCAGATGATCGCGGCACTCAAGGAGAGCGGCGGCGGCACGGTGGCAATTCCCGAAGACGGCATCGTCGCCGCGTTGAAGCGATTGGCGCAGATCGGCCTGTTCGTCGAGCCGACCTCGGCCTCGGCCGCCGCCGCGCTTGACGTCCTGAAGGCGCGCGGCGCGATCCGGCCGGCGGAGCGCACCGTCGTCATCATCAGCGGCACCGGAATCAAGGCTGCGGGACTGATCACGGAGTTGCTCGGAGCGAGCTAGCTTTGGCGCGCTCCGATGCGCTATCTCTAACCCGCCTTGCGCAGCCTCAGGGATTCGTAGAACGCCGTTTCGAAATTGATGTAGCCGACGAAGGATGTCGGATCGCCAAACGGCAGGATCTGCGTCGCCCAGTACCCGCCAAAACCGTTCTGCCGATCGATCCAGTAGAACAAATTGGCGAGCCCGGCCCAGCCCAGCGCGCCGGCGGGGCGGCCGGTCGGAGCCTGCTCGTCATTGATCATGAAGCTCAGCGCCCAGGACTTCGACTGACCGGGGAAGAACTCGGCGTCGCTGGCAAGTGAGGTGATCACGCCGGTGATCGCGGTGACCTTGTTGTTGCCGAGATGGTTCTTCTCCGCCATCCGCACGGTCTCCGCCTTCAGGACCCGCCCGTGCTCGCCGGCGCCGTCGTTCAGCCACATCCGGATGAAGCGCATGTAGTCGCCGATGGTGCCGTAAAGCCCGTGGCCACCCATGTGAATTTCGGGCTTGGCCGGCAATTCGAAATCCATCGGCGTGAGCGAGCCGTCGGCATTGCGGGCGTGGATGCCGGCAAGCTTGCGGCGCATCGCGTCGGTGAGCTCGAACGTCGTATCCATGATCCCGAGCGGTTCGAAGATGCGTGTCTTGAAGACTTCGCCGAGCCGCCTGCCGGTGATGGCCTCGACGATCTGGCCGCACCAATCCATGTTGGCGCCGTATTCCCAGCGCTCGCCCGGATCGAACAGCAGCGGCGTCATCAGCGACGCCTTGGACGCCGTGATGACGCTGGGCTGCCCCTTCTCCTGCGCCAGCCGGTTATAGGTGTGATTGATGAAGTCGTAGCTCAGACCCGCGGAATGGACCATCAGCATGCGGGTGGTGATGTCGCGCTTCGGTGGACGCAGCCGCGGCTCGCCTTTGTCGTCAAAACCCTCGATCACCTGGAGCTTGCCGATGTCGGGCGCGTAGGTCCTGGCCGGCGCGTCGAGATCGAGCTTGCCTTCCTCGACGAGCTGAAGGACGGCCGTCCCGGTGATCGCCTTGGTGGTCGAGAAGATCGCGAACACGCTATCGGTCGTCATATCCGCGGGCTGGTCGAGCCGGCGTTTGCCGGCGGCACCTTCATAGATGTTGCGATGACGGTCGGTCACCATCGCAACGACGCCGGGAACGCGCGGGTTTGAAGTCACGACACCGTCAAGGATTGCATCGGCGGATGCACTGAAATTCGTGCTCATTGTCTTCCTCCTGTGTTTTTTGATGTTGACCCGCGTAGCCCTACTGCGTGGCGAAGCCGCGATAGCCGCTGGCGGCGACCTCGTCGCATTTCTGGCGGTAGGTGCCGACGCCGCCGCAATAGGACAGCACCCGGCGCGGCTTGCCCTCGACATTGGAGCCCAGGTACCAGGAGTTGGTCTTCGCGATCAGCGTTGCGTTGGCGGTCTCGTCGTGATGCGCCACCCATTGATCCTCGGTATCCCTGGTCGGCTCGATGACGTTCAGGTTCTTGCCGCGCAGATATCTGATGCAATCGGCAATCCACTCCACCTGCTGCTGCAAGCATGTGGTCATGTTGCAGAGTGCGGCCGAGGGCGCGAGCGGCACCGCTGTGGTGAACAGGTTCGGGTAGCCATGGACCTGCAGGCCCATCGTGGTGCGGATGTCCCTTCCCCAATCGTCCTTCAGCGATCGCCCGTCGCGGCCGCGGATGTCGATCCGCGTCAACGCCCCCGTTCCGGCGTCGAAGCCGGTCGCCAGGATGATGACGTCGAACTCATGCACCGTGCCGTCGGCGGTCTGGATGCCCTCAGGCGTGATGCGGGCGATCGGATTGTTCTTGACGCTGACGATCTCGACATTGGGCCGGTGGAAAGCCTCGAGGAAATTGCTCTCCAGCGGCACCCGGTGCGTGCCAAAACCGTAATCGGCGGGAATCAGCTGTTCGCACAGCTTGGGGTCCTTGATCCGCTCGCGCATCTTCTCGCGCACGAATTCGGTGATCTCGGCGTTGACGGCTTCGTCGAAAAACAGTTCGGCAAAGGACGAGACCCACAGCTTCAGGGATCCGTCGTTCCAGCAGTCCTCGATAACCTGGCGGCGCTGCTGCGGCGTCAGGTCGGCCCAGGCGTGTTCGAAGTCGAATTCGAAGCCGGTGAACGTCTTCGGCAGCCGCTCGGTGAGGAACTTGAACTTCGACTTGTAGGCCTCGGCGTCCGACGCACCCCATTTCGGGTTCTTCATCGGGATGATGTATTGCGGGGTGCGGATGAACACCTTGAGATGGCCGACCTCACCAGCGATCGACTGGATCACCTGGATTCCGGTCGCGCCGTTGCCGACCACGCCGACGCGTTTGCCGGCGAGCTCGATCGGCCCCTTGGGCCAGCGCGCGGTGTGGAACAGCTTGCCCTTGAACGTCTCCTGTCCCGGGAAGGACACGTGCGGGGCCGAGAGCATGCCGCAGCAGGTGACGAGGAACTGGGTATCGATCACATCGCCCTGGTCGGTCGCGACCAGCCAGCGTTGCGTCGCCTCATTGAAATGCGCGCTCTTCACCGTGGTGCCGAACTGGATATCTTTCCTGAGGTCGAGGCGGTCGGCGACGTAGTTCAGCCAGCGCTCGATTTCCGGCTGGCCCGGGAAGCGCTCGCTCCAGCTCCAGCCTTTGTAGAGCTCCTCGGAGAACAGGTACTGATAGGTGTGGCCTTCGGAATCGAAGCGCGCCCCGGGATAGCGGTTCCAGTACCAGGTGCCGCCGACGCTTGATCCGGCGTCGATCGCCTTCACACTCAGTCCCTGCTCACGCAGGCGGAACAATTGATAGAGACCGGCGACGCCGGCGCCGACGACCACGGCGTCGAGCTTGGTCGTTGCATGCGCACCATTGCTTCCATTCGACCTTGTGACGGTCTCGGTCATGATTTCCTCCTGTGTCTGGCTTCTCGCACGCACCTTCCCACCCGCGGTGTCGCCGGATGATGGTGCGTTGCGTCAATTTGGGCCTCGACCGCTCGCGCTGTCGCCGAAACGCAGAGCAGGCTACGGGCCGTTCGACCGCGCGGCTTGGATGAAACCGACAATATCTGGAACGCCGCCGTTCAATTGCCCGACCGGCCATTGGTCTCCTTGGCAAATGGCGAAAGCGGCCTATTCTGCGCTTAGCCGTCCGGCCAAGAACAAGCGGTCAACCGCGCCACGAATCCCAGGGAGGAGGCTCGCGCGATGGGCCAGTTGATCACGGTCGAGGAGCTGCCGCGCTACGCTCCCGGCGAGCTGAAGCTGGATAGCGCCTCGGTCGGAAGGAACGATTTCCGGCTGCGCATCTTCCGCTATGCGCCGTCCGACATCTGGGTCCCGCCGTCGGAGAACTTCCTCCTGGTGCTCTATCGCGACGGCGTGACGTCGATGAACCGCCGTGTCACCGGCGCATGGAAGCAGGATCACGTCGGTCGCGGCGTCACGTCACTCTTGACCCGCGCAGAGCCATCAAGCTGGCACTGGAAGAATGACATCGAGGTCACGCACTTCTATATCTCCCCCGCCCTCATGATGAAGACGGCGAGCGATGCCTTCGACCGCGATGCCGAGGCGATCGAGCTGCACGACCTGCTCAAGGCCGAAGATCCGATGCTGACGTGGATCAACGACCAGATGGTTCAGGAGGTTGCCTCAGGAGGTCCGGGCGGACGCCTCTGTTATGACGCGCTGGCGCTGCAGGCGAGCGTGCACATCCTGCGGAAATATGCGGCAATCGAGTTCAAGATGCCTTGCGCGCAAGGACGCTTCCGCCCGGCGCATGCCCGGCTGATCGAGGACTATATCGAGCAGAACATCTTCCGGAACATCACGCTGCAGGAGCTCGCGAACATCTGCAATTGCACGCCGGTCCAGTTCGCCCGTAAGTTCCGCGTCCATTACGGCATGCGGCCGCATGCCTATGTCTTGCGGCGCAAGGTCGAGCATGCGTGCCACCATCTGCGCAAGGACCGCGTCGCGCTGAAGGAGATCGCGTTGCTCGCCGGCTTCGCCGATCAAAGCCACCTCAATCGCGTGTTCCGGCAGCACATGAACGTCACGCCGGCGGAATATCGCCGGCAGGTCTGTGAGCACACCGTCCAGGCGTGAAACCGGGTCTGCGACGGTCTCACACCGCCGGCGGATTGAGCCGCGCGAAGCCTTCCTGGATGCGGTAGGGGTAGTACGGATAGGCCGGCATCACCGCGCTCGCGCGGTCGAGACGCGCGATCTGGTCCGCCGAGAGTGACCATCCGACCGCGCCGAGATTGTCGCGCAGTTGCACCTCATCACGTGCACCGATGATCACGGACGAAACGCTCGGCCGCGTCAGCAGCCAGGCAATCGCCACCTGCGGCACGCTGCTGCCGGTCTCTGTGGCGACGGCGTCCAGCGCGTCGACGATCGCGTAAAGCTTCTCATTGTCGACCGCCGGCCCGAACTGCGCGGTCTCGTGCAGGCGGCTGGTCTTCGGCAATGGCTGCCCGCGCCTGATCTTGCCGGTAAGCCGGCCCCAGCCGAGCGGACTCCAGACCAGCGCGCCGACGCCCTGGTCGAGCGCGAGCGGCATCAGCTCGGATTCATAGTCGCGGCCGACCAGCGAATAATAGACCTGGTGCGCCACGTAGCGCGGCCAGCCGTGCCGCTCGGCGACACCGAGCGATTTCATCAGATGCCAGCCGGAGAAATTCGAGGCGCCGACATAGCGCAACTTGCCGGCGCGCACGAGCGCGTCGAGCGTCGACAGCACTTCATCGACCGGCGTGAAGGCATCGAAAGCATGAAGCTGCAGCAGGTCGATAAAGTCGGTGTTGAGCCGGCGCAGCGCGGCGTCGACCGCGGCGACCAGGCGATATCGCGACGTGCCGGCATCGAGCGGGCCGTCGCCCATCGGCAGGCCGGTCTTGGTCGAGATCAACACCTTATCGCGGCGGCCCTTGATCGCGGCGCCGAGGATCTCCTCCGACGCGCCGTTCGAATAGACATCGGCGGTGTCGAACAAATTGACGCCGGCCTCGAGGCAGATGTCGATCAACCGTCGCGCCTCGCTGGCGCCGCTGCGGCCCCAGGCCGAAAACAAAGGCCCCTGGCCGCCGAACGTGCCGGTGCCGAAGCTGAGCACCGGGACTTTCAGGCCGGATGCACCGAGATTGCGGTATTCCATGGTCATACTCCCTTGATCCGATTCATTCCGCCGGGCACTGCGCGGCGAGCGCGATCGGCCGATCGAGGCGCAGGCTCCACAGCGCAAGCAACAGGCCGATTGCAGTGATGACGGCTGCCACCAGCGGCAGCGCGCCGAGGCCGAGGCCGCGATCGATGGTGACGCCGCCGGCCCAGGCGCCGAGCGCGTTGCCGAGATTGAACGCTGCGATGTTCAGGCTGGAGGCCAGCGTCCGCCCTTCGACGCCGGCGGCTTCGAGCACGCGGAGCTGCAGCGGCGCGACGGTCGCGAACGCGGCGATGCCGAGGATGAACAGCAGCACGACCGCCAATGCCTTGATCGAGACGACCGCCGTCAGCGCGACGAGCACGGCGGCGAGGCCGCCGAGCGATACCAGCAGCGCCCGCGCAAGTCCCTTGTCGGCGAGCCGTCCGCCCGCGACGTTGCCGATCGCAAGGCCGGCACCGAACACCAGCAGGATCGGCGACACCGCGGCGTCGGAGAAGCCGGTGAGCCGCGTCAGGATCGGCTGCACATAGGTGAAGACCGCGAACAGCCCGCCGAAGCCGAACACCGTCATGGCGAGCCCAAGCAGGACCTGCGGGCGACCGAGCACGGCGAGCTCCTCGCGCAGCGGCGCGGGCTTGTCGTTGGCGCCGACATGGCCGGGGACCAGCACGGCCAGCACGATGAATGCGATCACGCCGATCGCCGCCACTGCCCAGAACGCCGCGCGCCAGCCGAGCATCAGGCCGAACCAGGCGCCGAAGGGAACGCCGAGCAGGGTCGCGACCGTGAGCCCGATGAACATCGTGGCGATCGCCGAGGCGCGCTTGTCCTCTGGGACGAGGCTTGTCGCCACCACGGAGCCAACGCCGAAGAAGGTGCCGTGCGCCAGCGAGGTGAGAATGCGCGCCGCCATCAAAAGCCCGTAGCTCGGCGCCAGCGCACACGCCGCATTGCCGAGCGTGAAGATCGCCATCAGCGCCAGCAAGACCGCCTTGCGCGGCATCCGCCGCGTTGCCAGCGTCAGGATCGGCGCGCCGACGAATACGCCGAGCGCGTAGCCGGAGATCAGCAGGCCCGCCGCGGATACGGATACCTGCATGTCGGCGGCGACCTGCAGCAGCAGTCCCATGATGAGGAATTCGGTGGTGCCGATACCAAAGGCACCGGCGGTCAAGGCAAGGACTGCAGCAGGCATGTGTCGCTCCGGACAAAAGGATTCCGCAAAGCGAGATAGCGGTTCGGGCGAGGAAGGATTAGAATGGCCGCAATCCAATCATTTGTGACTTGAATTCAAGATGGCCCGCACCGACACCAACCGCTCCGGCGAGATGGACGTATTCGTCCGCGTCGTCGATCTCGGCGGCTTCACCGCTGCCGCGAACAGCCTGCGCCAGACGCCGTCGGGCGTCAGCAAGCTGGTCTCGCGGCTCGAGACGCGGCTCGGCACGCGGCTGGTCAACCGCACCACGCGCAAGCTGCAGCTCACCGAGGAAGGCCAGGCCTTCTACCAGCGCGCCCAGCGGATCCTCGCCGATATCGACGAGGCCGAACGCGAGGCCGCTTCATGCGTGCCGCGCGGCCATCTCACCGTGAACAGCAACATTCCGTTCGGCATGCTGCATGTGATGCCGCTGCTGCCGCGCTTCATGCGCGAGCATCCCGACATCACGCTCGACATCGTGCTGACCGACACGCTGGTCGATCTGATGCAGGCACGCGCGGATATCGCGATCCGCGCCGGCCCGCTCGGCGCCTCGCGGCTGATCGCGCGCAAGCTCGGCACCAGCCGCATGGCGGTGGTCGCCGCGCCGTCCTATCTCGCCCGCTTCGGCACGCCGAAGACGCCGGCCGACCTCGCCGCCCATCGCGGCATCGGCTGGACCTTTCCGCGCAGCATCCGCGGCTGGCCGTTCCGCCGCGCTGAACGGATCGAGGAAGCGCTGCCGCCGCCGGTGGCCCGCGCCAGCGACGGCGAAGCCGCGCGTCAGCTCACGCTTGGCGGGATCGGGCTCGGCCGGCTGGCGCTCTTCCACATCGGCCCCGATATCGAGGCCGGGCGTCTGGTGCCGGTACTGCAAAATCTCAACCCCGGCGACCGCGAGGACATCCATGCGGTCTATGTCGGCCATGCCGGCCCGCTGCCGGCGCGGGTCCGCGCTTTCATCGATTTTCTTGCACAGCACATCCGCATCGGCGATCGCTCGCTGCGCCGCGCCGCCGATGGAAAATGGAAAGTCGTGGGCGACAAGTGAGCATCCGATGACGCACGAGCCCTCGGCCTTCCAGTCCGTCACCGAAACGATCCGGATCGCTGCGGAGCCAACGCAGGTGTGGGACGCGATCGTGGACCCCAAGGCGGGCGAGAGATGGCGCAACGCGCATTTCACGACCGATTGGCGGATCGGCGCGCCGATCGACATCGAGGCGGAGATCGGCGCAAAGCGCTATCGCGACAAGGGCCGCGTCCTCCATGTCGAGCCGCCGATGCGGCTCGAATACTCCTATTGGTCGCAAGTCTCTGGCCTGCGGGATGTTCCGCAATCCTATGCGACGATCACGATGACGCTCGTGCCTGACGGCGGCGAAACCGTGCTGACCGTCACCCAGCAGGTGCCGCCTTCGCCGATCCGCCGCGGAAGCGGCTGGGAAATCGGGCCCGACTCAGGCGCCAAACACGTTGCCTTTTACTGGCGCATGACGCTGCCGCGCCTGAAGCAGACCGTCGAACAAGGATGCGCCGCGCAATAGCGCGCCTAGGCCCGCTTCAGCAGGAAGAGCTGCGTGACATAGGGGAACACCACTTCGTCGGCGTCGCCGAGACCGGCCTCACGCAGGATGCTGCCGGTCTTCTCGCGCAGGATCGCCTTCTCCGCATCGGGAAGATTGGCGACATAGCTCGTCGATGCGATGCGCTCGAACACATCCCCTCGCTTCATCCGGTGCGGATGGTCCTGCACGATTTCCCTCTCGAGCACGAAGCGCGGGTCCTTCAGGATCCAGCGCCAGCGTCCGGTCCGTTGCCGGGGCGTGTCGCCCGCATAGCCCTCGATCATGACGGACAACGCGTCGACCCACGGCGTGCGGTCGTCCCGGTTGTTCCAGACCAGCGCAAGCGTTCCGCCGGGATGCAGCAGTCGCGCGATCTCGGCAACCGACGGCTCGTTGTCGAACCAGTGAAACGCCTGGGCGCAGGTGACGAGGTCGACGCTGCCGGTTTCGAGATTGATCGCATCGGCGCGCGTGTTGATGACCTCCACCCCGGCCTCCTTCGCCAGCCTTGCCGACATCTCGGCAACGGGCTCGACCGCGACCAGGCGCGCAGTCGCGGGCAAATGCTGCAGCAGAAGGCGGGTGAACTTGCCGGTTCCGGCACCGAGATCGACGACACAGCGCGCGGCCGCAAGCGGCAGCGCGGCGACGATCTCCGCGGGGTAGCTCGGTCGGCCCGCCTCGTAGGCGGCGACCGCGACACGATAATTCTCGGCAGTGGGGTTCAGTGTCATTGTTGCTTCTCCTGCGTGCCAACCGTCCGCGGTGCGATCTGTGGAACGGTATAGAGCTGCGCCTGCACAGGGCTGGAAGAGCGCGTCGATTCAAAATCCGCTGAAAACCTCTCACCTTTGCGTCAGCGCCGCAACTCTGCTGCTGCTGCCTGTTGAAGGTGCGCGCATTTTGAATGATTTGCTTCGGCGGGTTTCGCATGGACCTTACGTGCTTGTGTTGTATCAACGTCGCAGTTCCAGGTTGCAAGTTGCGGTCGACTGAACGACAGTTCGCGATGGCGGACACGATCTGTCGCGCTTGTGCGGGACAAGCCCGATCCCGCCCCGCACCGGAGCGACCATGCAGCGATCCAGGGCAGTCCTCATCACAGCTATCGTCTACGCCTTGATCGGCCTGGTCCTCGCCGGCGGCGGCATTTGGCTCGCCGCATTGGGTGGATCCATCTTCTACATTGTCCTCGGCGTAGGCATTCTCGCCACGGCTATGCTGCTGCTGGCGCAGCGCCATCAGGCGCTATGGCTGTTTGCGATCGTGCTGCTCGGCACGCTGGCGTGGGCCGTCCATGAGGTGCGGTTCGACTGGTGGCCGCTCGCGGCGCGTGGCGACATCATCTTCCCCATGGCGCTCTGGCTGCTCACGCCGGTGATCGTTCGCGCCCTGACACGAAGCGGGCCGGTGCCTTACATGCGCGCAACAGCGCCACTCTGGATCGGCGTCGTCGCCGCTGCGGCGGTGCTCAGCGCCGGGCTGCTGTCCAGCTATCACGACATCAACGGCACGATTGCCGAGTCCGGCTCCGCCGTGCCGCAAAGCGAAGCCGACCCGCAGCCGGACGGCGACTGGCGCGCCTATGGACGCACGCAATTCGGACAGCGCTATTCGCCGCTGAAGCAGATCACGCCCGACAATGTCGTCAACCTCAAGGTCGCCTGGACCTTCCGCACCGGCGACGTGAAGACGCCAGAGGATTCCGGCGAGACGACCTTCGAGGTCACCCCGATCAAGGTGCGCGATACGCTCTATCTCTGCTCGCAGCACCAGGTGCTGTTCGCGCTCGACGCCAAGACCGGCACCGAGCGCTGGCGCTACGACCCCAAGCTTGTGCACAACAAGACGTTCCAGCACATGACCTGCCGCGGCGTCTCCTATCATGAAACCGCATCGGGCGCCGTCGACTCTGGCGGCAATCCGGCGCCGGCCGAATGCCCGCGGCGGATCTTCCTGCCCGTCAATGACGGCCGCATGATCGCGCTCGATGCCGACAGCGGCAAGCTCTGCGATGGTTTCGCCGATCACGGCAGCCTCGACCTGCAGCAGGGGATGGGGATCAAGACCGCCGGCTTCTTCGAGCCGACGTCGCCGCCGGTCGTCAGCGACAAGATCCTGGTCGTGGCTGCCGCGGTGATCGACAATTATGCGGTCGAGGTGCCGTCGGGCGTGATCCGCGGCTTCGATGTCTACACCGGCAAACTGGTCTGGGCCTGGGACTCCGGCGCGGCGGACGAGAACGCACTGCCGTCGCCGACGCGGCATTACACCAACGGTTCACCGAATTCCTGGATCACGGCCTCGTTCGATCCGAAACTGAATCTGGTCTACATCCCGACCGGCAACAACGGACCGGACATCTGGGGCGGCAATCGCGACGCGCTGGTCGAGCGCTATTCCAGTGCCATCGTCGCGCTTGATGTCGACACCGGCAAGCGCGCCTGGTCGTACCAGACCGTGCATCATGATCTCTGGGACATGGACGTTCCCTCGCAACCGAGCCTGGTCGATGTGACGACGGCCAAGGGCGTCGTTCCCGCGCTGATCCAGCCGACCAAGGTGGGCAACATCTTCGTGCTCGACCGCAGGACCGGCGAGCTGATCGTGCCGGCGCCGGAACGCGCGGTGCCGCAAGGGCCCGCGCCCGGCGACCGCTCGGCACCGACCCAGCCGTTCTCCGAACTGACCTTCCGCCCCGAGGCGAAGCTGACCGGCGCCGACATGTGGGGCGGCACGATCTTCGACCAGCTGCTGTGCCGGATCATGTTCCACCGCTTGCGCTACGAAGGCACCTTCACGCCGCCGTCGTTGCAGGGCACGCTGGTCTTCCCGGGCAATCTCGGCATGTTCGAATGGGGCGGCATCGCGGTCGATCCTGTCAGGCAGGTCGCCATCGCCAATCCGATGTCGCTGCCGTTCGCCTCCAGGCTCATTCCGCGCGGTCCGCTTAATCCTCCGGCGCCGACGGCCGAGAAACCGGTCGGCAGCGAGGTCGGGGTGCAGCCGATGTATGGCACGCCGTTCGGCGTCGGTATCTCGAGCTTCCTCTCGCCGCTCTCCGTGCCGTGCTACCGGCCGCCATGGGGCTCGATGGCCGCGATCGACCTGAAGACGATGAAGATCGTCTGGCAGCATCCCAACGGCACGATCCGGGACACCACGCCGCTGCCGCTTCCATTCAAGATGGGCGTGCCGATGCTGGGCGGGCCGATCACCACCGCCGGCGGCGTTGCGTTCTACACCGGGACCTATGAGTACACGATCCGGGCCTACGATGTGCGCAACGGCAAGGTGCTCTGGGAGGATCGCCTGCCGGCCGGCGCCCAATCGACGCCGATGAGCTACGAGGCTGGCGGCAAGCAATACGTCGTCACCGCCGCCGGCGGCCACGGCTCGTTCGGCACCAAGCCCGGCGACTACGTCATCGCCTACGCATTAAGGGATTGAGCCGCTTCATCGGCGCCGTCAGCTTCCTTCTCCTTCCCCCAAAAGGGGGAAGGTCGGGATGGGGGTCAGCCGCAGGCGATGCTCTCTGCGGAAGGAGCGGATCCCCACCCGCTTTGCTCTGGCGAGCAAAGCGACCTCCCCTTTCCAAGGGGAGGTGGAACTGGCCCAACCGGATAGCGTCCAGACGGGTTGGCAAATCCGGCCAAAGCCGCTAAAGGTCCGCCCCCTTTCACAGACAATCCGAGCATGACATGTCGAGCGCCCCGCCCGCCGTCTCGATTGGCGTCGATTTCGGCACCAGCAACACCGTGGTCGCGCTGTCCGACGGCGACGGCCGCGTCGAGGCTGTTCGCTTCGACCACGGCGGCCGCACGCATAGCGTCTATGTGTCCGCGCTGTGCTTCTGGGAGGAACGGCCCGGCGCCGGCCTGCATCCGCGCGCCGAGGGCGGCCCGTGGGCGATCGAGCAGTTCCTCGAGGGACGCACGATCCATCGCTTCATCCAGTCGTTCAAGACCTTCGCGGCAAGCTCGGCCTTCAACACCACCCAGATCTTCCGGCAGCGCTACAAGTTCGAGGACCTGCTCGCGGCGTTCCTGCGCACGCTGACGCGCCATGCCGGCGACGGTTTCGATCTCGGCGCGCCGACCATCATGGTCGGTCGTCCGGTGAAGTTTGCCGGCGGCAATCCCAATGACGAGCTCGCGATGCAGCGCTACCGCGCCGCGTTCGAACGGCTCGGCGCCGGCCATGCGCGCTATGTCTACGAGCCGGTCGGCGCGGCGTTCTCCTTCGCGCGCACACTGGATCACGACGCCACCGTGCTGGTCGCCGATTTCGGCGGCGGCACCAGCGACTTCTCGGTGATGCGGTTCTCGCGCAAGGGCGGCGTGCTGCGCGCCGAGCCGCTGGGACATGCCGGCATCGGCATCGCCGGCGACACCTTCGATTACCGCATCGTCGATCACATCGTCTCGCCGCGGCTCGGCAAGGGCACCAACTACCGCTCGTTCGACAAGGTGCTGCCGATCCCCAATCATTATTATTCGAGCCTCGCTCGCTGGCATCAGCTGGCGATGATGAGGGGCAATGGCGATTTGCGCGAGTTGCAGCAGCTCGCACGCACCGCGCTCGATCCGGCGCCACTGCACGATTTCATCACCATCGTCGACCACGATCTCGGCTTCGCGCTTTATCGCGCCGTGTCCGACACCAAGGTCGCGCTGTCGAACCGCGACCGCGTCGAGTTCCGCTTCGCCCGCGAAGGCATCGATATCGGCGCGACCGTCACGCGCGACGATTTCGAATCCTGGATCGCCGACGACATCGAACGGCTGGGCACGACGGTGGACGAGGCGCTGGCCAAGTCAGGCATCACCGCGCGCGACGTCGAGAAGGTGTTTTTGACCGGCGGCACCTCGTTCGTGCCGGCCGTGCAGCGGCTGTTTGCAGAGCACTTTGGTGAAGCGCGGCTGACCTCGGCGGATCAATTCGAATCGATCGCCTACGGCCTCGCTTTGATCGGCCACACGCCCGATCCCGACCGCTGGACCTTCGCCGAAGCCGCGTGACGATGCGCTTCGCGCCTTGATCCCGGCGCAATAGACGACTACATCACGCCAATCATCAATCCCTGAGGATGCCGACGGCCATGGATTTCACCCTGACAGCAACGCCCATCAGCCTTGCCCTCGGGGATATCCATGCCTGCATCGATCGCGCTCTCTCACCTGACCCTGTCCGCGCCTGACGGCCGGGTTCTGCTTTCCAATATTGATCTGAGCTTCGGACCTGAACGCACCGGCCTTGTCGGCAGGAATGGCGTCGGCAAGACGACGCTGCTCGGCCTGATCGCGAGGGTGCGCACGCCGCAATCCGGCACGGTCTCGGTTCAGGGACGCGTCGGGATGCTGCATCAGACGGTTCAGCTGAAGCCGGATGAACGCGTCGTCGACCTGTTCGGCGCGCGCCGCACATTGGCCGCGCTGCGCCGTGCCGAACAGGGCCTTGCGAGCACCGAGGAGATTGCCGACGTCGACTGGACGCTCGACACCCGCATCGCGGCCGCGCTCGAGCGCGTCGGACTGAGCGATGCGCTCGACGCGCCGCTGGCGACGCTATCCGGCGGCCAGGCCACCCGCGCGCGCCTCGCCGCGCTGACCTTCGCGCAGCCTGATTTTCTGCTGCTGGATGAACCCACCAACAATCTCGACCGTGCGGGACGCAAGGCGATGATCGACCTGCTCGCCGACTGGCAACACGGTGCCATCGTCGTCAGCCACGACCGCGAATTGCTGGAGACCATGGATGCGATCGTCGAACTGACCTCGCTGCAAGCCAGGCGCTACGGCGGCAATTGGGGCGCGTACCGCGCGCGCAAGGCCGTCGAGCTGTCGGCAGCACGGCACGATCTGGCAGATGCCGAGAAGCGCATCGCCGAGATCGACCGTAACGCCAGAGAAGCCAACGAACGGAAGGCGCGCAAGGACGGCGCAGGTGCAAGGAAGCGCGCCAAGGGTGATCTGCCGCGCATCGCCGCCGGGCTGCGCAAGGACCGCAGCGAGGACACCGGCGGCGAGAACGCCCGCCTCGCCGAACGACGGCGGACGCAAGCGCTCGAGCTTGCCACCGCGGCGCGGCAGCGCATCGAGGTGCTGCAACCGTTCTCGGTGCAGCTGCCTTCGACGCATCTGCCGGCGAGCAGGATGGTGCTGCGAATCGACGCGGCCGATGTCGGCTACAGCACGGACGTGCCGATCCTGCGCGATCTCACCTTCTCCATGTTAGGTCCGGAGCGTGTCGCGCTCACTGGCCCCAACGGCGCCGGCAAGACGACGTTGCTCAAGCTCGTCAGCGGCGATCTGACCGCGGCGCGCGGCACCGTCGAGGTGATGACCCGGTTTGCCATGTTCGATCGGGCAGTCAGCCTGCTCGATGCGTCGGCCTCGATCCTGGAGAATTTCCGGCGCATCAATCCGGATGCCGGCGAGAACGCTTGCCGCGCGGCGCTGGCGCGATTCATGTTCCGCGCCGATGCCGCGCTGCAGGCCGTTGCGAGCCTCTCCGGCGGCCAGTTGCTTCGCGCCGGTCTCGCCTGTGTGCTGGGCGGCGTGAGGCCTCCGCCTTTCCTGATCCTCGATGAGCCGACCAATCACCTGGATATCGAATCCATGGAAGCGGTCGAGGCCGGCTTGCGCGCCTATGACGGCGCGCTGCTGGTTGTCAGCCACGACGAGGCCTTCCTCGAGGCCATCGCGATCACGCGCAGACTGGATCTCGCGTCGTGGAGGTGACGCGGAGAGCGGAGGAATTGCCCTTACGCAATCAATGTTTCGAACGACGAAGATTGATCCGGAATTGAACAGCCGAGCACGCATCGCCTTGGGGCAGGGCGTAAGGCGCGGTGCTCGGCTGTCAGGCCGCGCGGCGGTGCGGCCATTCCGCCAGCCTCGCTCGTCCCCTTGAGCAAGGCCGTCGGAGCTGAATTTCGCCTGTTGCTAAATCCGCGCCGTCGAATGGAGCGCGTTTCTCCAGAGGGCAAATGCGACGAAGCCGGCGAGCAACAAAAAGCCGCCACCGGCCGCGATCAGGAAATGCGCGAGCGTCATCTTGGAACATCCCAATTGAAAGGCTTCATGCGGAGCGATATGCGCCGCAACCTGGCAATCAAAAGCACTTCAAAATTGATTTGCCCCGCCGGCCGCCGCCGGACAGCCCGAAAGGTGGCTGGCACTGCGCTCTGCCCACCCTTCGATTTCAGAGAAGTCGTCCAGCCACTCGGCTGTTGCCTCTCATCGCGCGGTTCGTCATACCGCTCAATGGCCACGAGAATAATCGATAAAACTTTATCGACAATCGAAACGGAAAATTAAGGTTACCGAGGCGGGCCGAAGGCCGGCTCCCACCAAAATATCGAAAACAACCCCATGCAAAGTAGCCGGCGGCCACCGCTCCGGCCTGAGCGGCGGTCAATCGGAGCAACATCCTCCGGACGAAGGTTCGCAGGGCATGTCACGTTTCGACGCGCTGCCTCGCTTGCGGCCATACGCGGCGTGAAGCGGAGGCCGTTCCTGATACGGCGAACCAGTCTCCAGCAGACAGATCATGGAAACGGATAGCGAGGGAGATTCACACTTTCGCCAGAGCCACCCGCGGCGGAGAGCTGAATTTCGCCACCGCGTCGGCATGGAGCACCGTGAGTTCGTCAGGATCGAAGTCGGCGAAGGCCTCGCGCAAAAAGCGCAAGAATGCCGCCACGCGCGGAATGCCGGTACTGCCGCGACGGTACATCACGTGGATGCCAAAGCTCGGCGGGCAAGACCATTCCGGCAGCAGTCGGGTGAGCCGGCCCGCCGTCAGGATGGCCGGATCGAAGCAGGCCATGTAGATGACGCCAGCGCCAGCACAGGCCGCTACGATCAGGCCTTCGCGATCCGGCGTGACGAACGAAGGACGCACCCGTATCGTCTCGAGCTTCCCCTTGCGCTCGAATTTCCAATGGTCAAAGGGACCGGTCGACCAGGCTGGACGAAACAGCAGGCAGCGATGATTGACGAGATCGGCAGGGTGCTCTGGTGCACCGAAGCGACGCACATAGTCCGGCGAGGCATACGCTGCCGGCTTGCCCTGACCTAGCCGTTGCGCGACGAGCCGCGACGGAGGAGGTTCGCCGACGTACAGCAGAACGTCGAGGTTCTCAGACTGCATGTCGCGAGGGTCCTGCGTCAGACGCGTTTCGACGAGCAACTCGGGGTGCCGATCATTCAGACTGGCCAGCCTCGGCATCAGGACATAGCGGCTGAGCGGCGCCTGCACACCTACTCGCACAATGCCGCTGACTCGCCCGCGCCTGTTCGTGAAGCCATCGGTCAGCTCGGCAATTCGAGCGACGATGTCGACAGCCCTGCGATAGACGTCGGCCCCTTCCTGGGTGAGCTTGAGCTGACGCGTCGTCCGGTTGAACAAGGGGACCTTGAGCTCGCGCTCCAGTTCGGCAATGCCGCGGCTGACCGCCGAGGGCGTCAAGTCCATGATCCGCGCCGCCGCAGCGAAGCTGCCGCTGTCGGCCGCGCTGATCAGCATCTCAAGGCGATGACCGCGATTCAAGACGAAATCCCCCATGTGCCAGGCGGGCGGGCGCCCCTATTCGTGATATTAACTCACGACTGAAATTCGGCCAAGCTGCTCGACGCGACCCGGCCTCCGTGCCTACGCTGCATCCAGAATTTGCTTGTCGGGGAAGCGTGATGCGGAAGCCTGCGTTTGCTGCGATCGCCGCATTGGCCGGCACGATGGTGACGTCGGGCAGCTTTGCCCAGACCACTGCAATGTGCGCAGGCCTGGCTGGCGCAGCGTCGCTCAAGCCGAGCACGCGATCGAGAACACTGGCAACAAGCCTTTTCACGCCATCCGCATCGATACAAGCGGCTATGTGAGCAGTGAATGCGAACGAATTCTCACCCCCGACCGCGCGAAGCGTCGCGTGCCATGCTCGGATACGCGCTGTTCGCCGCGTCATTCCTCGCTCTCGGTTTGTACATCCTTTTCATTTCCGGCCCCGCAATGCATGCAGCGGCGAGGGAGCGCCTTGCGCAGACCATCGCGGAGGAGGATCGCAGCTTCTGCGAGCAATTCGGTACACAGTCCGGAACAGCCGGGTTCGCTGCCTGTCGCCGAGAACTGGCAATGGTTCGGCAACGTCAGGCCGAGCGCGACAACGCCGCAGCTCTGGGTCTCTAAGGGTTCATCTCAAAATCAAGGCTGATCGGACACAGGAGAGGGATGTGATCAAGCAGTCTGCGATAGCGCTTGCTTTTCTTGTGGCAATCGTTGGGTCGGCCACGGCCCAGATGGCACGCCTGGAGGTCTACCCCATTGCGTCGGTCACGCTCGCTGATTCCGATTTCCTGGCGGGGCGCAGCAACGGCCAACCGGTGACGATCGCGGGCGAGCTGCACATCCCGAAGGCCGGCGCTGACAGGTTGCCCGCCGTTATCCTGCTCCATGGCGCGGGAGGTATGGGCGGCGTTGGCGGCTCGATTGACGAGTGGTCGAGAGCCCTCAACCAACTCGGTATCGCGACATTTGCCGTCGACAGCTTTTCAGGACGAGGAATTATTTCGACCGTCCTCGACCAGGCGCGGCTTGGTCGTCTGAACATGGTTGCCGATGCCTATCGGTCCCTCGACCTGTTGGCCAAGCATCCGCGAATCGACCCGAATCGCATAGCGGTGATGGGCTTCTCCAGGGGTGGACAATCGGCATTGTACTCGGCCATGAACCGACTGTATGGGACGCTGGGTCCGGCCAACAACCTGCGCTTCGCGGCGCACATCGCCTTCTATCCCGATTGCACGACGACGTACCGGGGTGACACCGAGGTCAGCGACAAGCCTATCCGCATCCTCCATGGCAGCTCGGACAACTACAATCCCGTGGCACCCTGCCGCGCCTATGTTGAGCGACTGACCGGCGCGCACAAGGACGTCAAGCTGATCGAGTTTCCCGACGCCTATCACGTCTTCGACGCCCCGTCTCTCCGGACCCCGCAGACGTTGAAGGGAGCCGTGACGACGCGGCGTTGCCGGCTTGTAGAAGCGGACGATCATCAGATCCTCAACCACGAGACGCAGAAGCCCTTCAGCTACGCCGATGCCTGCGTCGAAAGGGATCCGACGCTCGCCTACAACGAAGCTGCGAGCAATCAGGCTCACCTATTCGTTCGGGATTTCCTGATGGAGGTTTTCCAGCTTCAGCCGTAGGAGCCCGCCGAAAGGCAATCGCCGCAATCCGATCTGCTTCAGCCCGAATCTTTACCGCGCTCGCGATCGGGTTGAGCGGTCCTTCAACGGGATCACCACATGAGCCCGACCTGCCCCCTTCATCGCCCCTCCTTTGCTCGGCCCTGCCAGATCGCGACCGCACCTGCGAGCAACACGGCGGCCGATATCACGAGCGAGGCATGCACGCCTGCCATGAACGCGTTGTTCCCTGCGACCAGCGAGCCGAACAGGGCAACGCCAAGCACGCTGCCGGCCTGCCGCGTCGCGTTCAATACACCGGCGGCGATGCCGGATCGCGACTTCTCGACACTGCCGAGCAGCGTCGAGGTCAAGGACGGCACGAGCAGGCCGAGCCCGCCGCCGAGGATGAGCAGCTGAGCGCCGATCGCCCCGTAGCTGGTTCCTGAGGCCATAGGCAGCAGCGCAACGCAGCCCGCGGCGGTAATCATACAAGCCAACGCAATGGTTTGCGGCGCGCCGAGGCGCTCGCTGACCGACGCGGTGATCAGGTTGGCGGGTAGCACCATGGCCATCATGGGCACGAAGGCGAGGCCCGTTGCGAACGGCGACCAGCCATTGACGTTCTGGAAGTAGAGACTGAGTACGAAGATCAGGCCGTAGAAGGCGATGTTGAAGAGAAGCCCGACCAGGGCGGTCAGCGCGAACATGCGATGGCGGAACAGCGACAGCGGCAGCATCGGTTGCGGCGCGCGCGCCTCGCGCCATACGAACAGGAGTCCGATTACGGCCGCCCCCGCGAAGCCCATGATGACGAGCGGATGGCTCCAGCCCAGCGCGCCGCCCTCGATCAGGGCGCCGGCCAGCGTGCCGAGGGTTGCAATCGCCGCGATCTGTCCCGGCAGATCGATCTCACGCTGCGCGAGCCGCGGCGTCTCCTCGGCGTAACGCCAGGCGAGCCAGAGGCCGGCGGCGCCGATCGGCAAGTTGACAAGAAAGATCGCACGCCAGCCGACCAGCGCGATCAGCGCGCCGCCAACTAGCGGCCCCGCAGTCAGTGCGACGCTCGCACCTGCGGCCCAGAAGCCGACCGCGCGGCCGCGCGCCTTCGGATCGGTATAGGC
The DNA here is from genome assembly GCF_029952935.1 of Bradyrhizobium sp. Mp19. Lineage (NCBI taxonomy): Bacteria > Pseudomonadati > Pseudomonadota > Alphaproteobacteria > Hyphomicrobiales > Nitrobacteraceae > Bradyrhizobium > Bradyrhizobium sp. Mp19. Next base: position 33,139 of record NZ_JASAUT010000010.1, read on the forward strand.
GTGATTGAGTAGCGTCAGCGAGTTCGGCACCAGGATTGCCGCCGCCAGGCCCTGCACGGAGCGAGCAGCGATCAGGAACATCGCGGACGGAGCCAAGGCGCAGGCGAGCGAAGCCAACGTGAAGATTGCGAAGCCCCCTATAAATATCCGTTTGGCGCCAACGCGATCACCGAGCGCGCCAGCGGTCAAAATGAAGGCAGCGAATGCGACGGTATAGGCGGTCACCACCCATTGCAGCTCGGCCACGCTGCCGCCGAGCGAGGTGCTGATGCTGCTCAGCGCTGTATTAACGATGGTGATATCCAACTGCACGACGCCGAGGCCGAGGCTCGTGGCTGCAAGCGCCAGCGCCGCGGCAAGAGGCGAACGGGATGACGCGCTGTCAGAGCCGGCTTGTTCCGGCTGCCTTGTGTTGAGCGAAGTTGTTTGCATTGATCACACTCGGTTGTCTGTGAGATTTTGATGGCCCAGACCAGCCCGTTTTGCGGTTATCATTCGATGCCAATCGAATACTTGGAGCCGCGAGACGATCTTTCGTCCCGTCGCGGCGATGCCTTTCGCTTGGGTTTCGTGGTGTCCAAACAACCTATGTCCCGCGATTGAATCGGTCTTGCAGAAACACTACGGTCTTGGCCGAAGTATTCGTGCTTGGCACTGCGTTCTCATCGGCGTAGGAGAAACACATGGATACGGGACCCAAGATCGCCCAAGTCGCGGCACTCATCGGCGATCCGGCGCGCGCCAACATGCTCAGTGCGCTGATGGATGGCCGAACGTTGACCGCCTCGGAGCTCGCCTATGTGTCTGGCGTGGCGCCGCAGACAGCGAGTGGCCATCTTGCGAAACTCAGCGACGCCGGATTGCTTGCGCTCGCAAAGCAGGGCCGACGACGATATTTTCGCTTGGCCTCTCCGCACGTCGCACGCGTGCTGGAAGGTCTCATGGTGGTGGCGCAGGACGGCCCCGCCCGGCAGCGCAATCTCTGGCGCGGCGGAGAGACGCTCCGACACGCGCGGACGTGCTATGACCACATGGCCGGCCGTATCGCCGTCGCAATCGCCGACCGGCTGGTCCAACAGTCGTTCATTCTGCTCGACGAGGATGGTGGACAACTCACCGATGCTGGTCGGTCATTCTTCGATGAGTTAGGCGTCGATCTTCGCCTCGCCTCCAAGCGCCGGGTGTTCTGTCGCCCCTGTCTTGACTGGAGCGAGCGCCGGCCGCATCTGGCCGGGGCGCTCGGCGCTGCCATCCTTCATCACGCTCTCGAGCACGATTGGGTTGAGCATGTCCGGGATAGCCGCGCGCTCGTCGTGACGCCTGCTGGTGTTAGAGGACTTGCCACAACGTTCGGCCTCGAGGGCGCACTCCCGAGGGACGACCGCGAAGGGCAGGTTGCATCACTGTCCAGAGGCCGGGTAGCGGTTATCTCGGGTTGAGAGAGCTCCAACACGTCCAATACCCGGAACGGACCGCCCGTGCCGGCGGACCGGGACGAAGCCATGAACGCCTGGCAGGCGGGGAAGTCATGGACAACCTGCGCACGAAGCATCAGGCGAGCGGTCGAGATCGTTGGAATGTCAGGGGGCATTGCCTACGCTTCTCCGAAGCTTCGGGAGACACCCTTCGCCCTGGTCCGAAAGGGTAGCCTGCCACCCGAAGCCCGGCAGGCGAAGGGTGGCGGAGAGGGAGGGATTCGAACCCCCGATAGGCTTGCACCTATGCCGCATTTCGAGTGCGGTGCATTCAACCACTCTGCCACCTCTCCAGTGGCCCGGGTGATTTGCGCCACCCGCGGTCGGGGCGTGTTCTAGGCGAGGATGGCGGGACAGACAAGGCGCTGCAATAATATTTCCGTCACTGCCGCCTCGTCCCGTCAAAGCACCGGAGCGGCGGGAGAAAGCGCGCGGAAACAAAGCGCTAGCGGAACGGTTCTGGTTCGATCGGCGCGCGAGCGAACCAGCCGGAGCAGGAGCGGGCCATGGAGCATGTGACGATTCGAGCCAATGGTGCGGCGTTCCACGTCGCGCGGACCGGCACTGGGAGGCCGCTGCTGCTGTTGCACGGCTGGCCGGAATTCTGGCTGACCTGGAAGCCGGTGATGGCGCGCCTCGCCGGCCGCTACACCCTGATCGCCCCCGACCTGCGCGGCTTCGGCGACAGCGACAAGCCGCACGGCGCCTATGGCCCCGATCAGCATACCGACGACATGCTGGCGCTGCTGGACGCGCTCGGCGTCGACAAGGCCGGCGTTGTCGGCCACGACGTCGGTGGCGCCGTGATGCAGCCACTCGCCCGCAAGGCGCCCGAGCGCATCGCCGGATTGTTTTTCTTCGATTTCGTCTATCCCGGCATCGGGCCGCGGATGGCCGCGCCCGACCGGCTGAACCACATCTGGTACCAGTCGTTCCACCAGATGGAGATGGCGCCCGCGCTGGTCGGCGCCAACAGAGACAGCTGCCGCACCTATATCGGTCATTTCCTGCACAACTGGTCGCACCGCAAGGCTGCGTTCGACGACGTCATCGAGGATTTCGCCGACAATTTCTTCAAGCCCGGCAACCTCGCCGGCGGCTTTGCGCATTATCGCGCGTCACATGCGGGGCGCGTGAGGATGATGCAGGGCGAAGCCCCGGCGCTGCCGCGGATCGATGTTCCGACCTGCATCCGCTGGGCCGAGCACGACCCGCTGTTTCCCTATGCCTGGACCGACCGGCTGGGCGAGACCTTCTCCGATCTGGACCTCGAGATGTTTCCCGATGTCGGGCATTTCCCGCATCGCGAGGACCCCGACCGCGCGGCCGCCGAGATCGCCGGCTTCTTCGAGCGGATCAATTGGAAGTAGAAGTGGTGGGACCGCCAGGACGCGACAAAAACTGGCGGTCCCGTGCCGCTTCTTAATATTGCTGGCCGGGAAGTGCGGCTTCGCCGGTCGGCGGGAGCGACACGGGCCACGGTAGCGGCCGGCGCTGGATCGGCAACGCGAACCCGATCTTAACCTAACCGATCAACCTTACCGCGCGTAATCCGGGGCCGCTGGATCTGCGGATGAAGGTGCCCCGGATTTCGCTTTGCTGCATCCGGGCTACACATGCTTACCTCCCCTTGGAAAGGGGAGGTCGCTTTGCTCGCCAGAGCAAAGCGGGTGGGGATCTGCTCTCTCCGTAAGCAGCATCGCCTGCGGCTGACCCCCATCCCGACCTTCCCCCTTTCAGGGGGAAGGAGAAGGCAGACCGTAGCCCGGATGGAGCGCGCACGAACGCTGCAGCCCGCGCGGCTCACGCATCGGCCTTCCTGGCTTTTTTGGCCTTTTTCTCGTTCTTTTCGTTCTCGTCGTCCTTGTCTTTCTTCTCGGCCTTCTTCTCGTCCTTGCCGTTGTCCCGCTTGCGATTGGTGTAGCGGGCATTGCCAAGCCCGGTTCCGATCGTCAGCACGCCCCAGCGTGCGACATCCTGCATGAACGGGACCTCGGCCAGCCCCTGCACCACGCCGTCATTATGCATCACGATCGCGGTGTCATGATCACCGATCTGCGGGATCGCCTCGACCAGGCTCGCCGGCAAGTTGAATTTGCTGCTCTCCCAATTGCCGGGCAGGTTCTGCGCCCCCTTTTCGATCGATCCGTCCTCATTGATGACGCCGGGACAGGCGATGCCGATGAACGGCGCGAGCTTGAGATTCTCCTTCTCGGCGGCGGCAATCAACTCCTTCAGCATCTTCACCAGCCGCTTCACCGCGCCCTCGCGCGTCGGCTCGTCATCGGCGTGGCGCCACAGCTCCGATTTCCAGACTGCCGCCTTGGAGAGATCGGGCGCCTTCTTCCAGCGCGTCTCGACCACGCCGCAGCGGATATTGGTGCCGCCGATGTCGACGGCGAGGACGCCGTCATGGGCCTCGAAGATCCACGATGGCGCGAGGTGCAGCGTGCCGATCAGCCCGGCATCGTCGGGGTGAAAGCGGATCGGCAGCAAATCCACCTTGAAATCCTCCGACTTCAGGATGATCTCGGTGCGCGCGATGGCGAGCTCACCGAGCCTGGAGTCGCGGAAGCCGCCGCCGACCACGATGCGCTCGGTCTTGGCCCAGGCCTTGGTGTTGAGGAAGCGCCGCGTCACATAGGCGAGCTCCTGGGCAAACTCCTCGATCGCGCTGTGCACGACCGCGGAGGCCTCGGTGTCGTCGCCGACCAGCAGCTCATCGAGCTTCTTCTTGCTGATCTTGTCCGACGGCTCGTCGCCGAACGGATCCTCGTCCGACTTGCGCAGCGGCTTGCGCCAGCGGTCGAGGATCTTGCGGAAGGCGCCCTTGGAGGCGCGATCGCCGAGAAAGCCCTCGTCGTCCTTCAGCTCGATGTTGAAGCTGTCGATGTCGACAGACGGCAGCCGCGCGGCACCGTGGTGCGCGATGCCCGTGGTCAATCCTGCGTCTTCGGCCATTCGCCCGTGCCTGCCCGCTTGAGGTTCCCAACGCCAATGTTGGAGCATGATCTTTTCGGAAAACCGCTTCACACTTTTCCGGATCATGCTCTAACGGCGGGGAACTCAAATGGTTGCGTCCCGCGCTGCGCCGTCTGGCCGGCGCGGGACGCAATTTCGCGGGTCTCAGGCGGCTTTCACCCCGTAGCGCGCCGCGGGCGCACTGCGTGACAGGTTCGGCATCAGCCTCTGGCGGGCCGTTTCATAGGCTTGCCAATCGGCAGCCTCCGGCAGCGACGGCACGGTGATGACTTCGCCCTGGTCGAGACCGGCGAGTGCGGCGTCGACCATGTCCTCGGCCTTCATCACGATCTCGCCGGGCAGATGCGCGACCGGCGTACCGGCCACGTCCCAGAACTCGGTCGCGGTGGCCCCCGGCAGCACCGCCTGGACCCGGATGTTCTTGTCCTTGAGCTCATGCTGCAGCGACTGCGTCAAGGCGAGGACGAAAGCCTTGCTGCCGCCGTACACGCCGTTGAGCATCTCCGGCGCGACGCCGACCACCGAGGCGATGTTGACGATGGTACCGCCGCCGCGCGCCACGAATCCCGGCACCGCCGCATAGGTCAGGCGCATCAGCGCGTCGACATTGAGCGCGATCAAGTCGCTCATCTTGTCGACATCGGATGCGAGCAGCGGCGCGGTCGCACCGACACCGGCATTGTTCACCAGCACGCTGATGCCGGCGTTGCTGCGCAGAATGGACTCGATCCGCGACACGTCGCCGCGCTTGGCGAGGTCGGCGGCAACGATCTCGATCGATCGGCCTGTCTCCGCCGACAGACGCCTGGCAAGCCCATCGAGGCGCTCGCGGTTGCGTGCGACGAGGATCAGATCGTAGCCACGCCGTGCGAGCCGGTCCGCGTAGAGGGCACCGATTCCGGACGACGCACCGGTAACGAGCGCCGTTCCCTTGGCTGACTTGGTCATGTTGGTCTCCTGTTTGACCTGGGCGGCCGGTCTTGGCCGCTGCTCAGGTTGTACAGGCCCCCTTGTATGTCTCAAATGTCATATATACACCTTTTTAGGACACGCATGTCGTTGGAGGGTTCCATGCAGCACATCGGCTTCGTCGTCTTCCCGGAATTCCAGGTGATGGGCTTCACCGCCATCACTGCCTTCGAGGTCGCCAACCTGATCGCGGGCGAGCCGTTCTATGAGGTCACGCTGCTGTCGGAGACTGGCGGCCCGGTGCGGTCATCCGCCGGCTTCAATGTCGAAACCGAAGCCTTTGGCGATCGCAGCTTCGACACGGTGTTCATCGGCGCCGGCCACGAGCTTCATCCGGCGTCGGCGAAGTTGATCGACTACATGCGACGCGCCATGAGGACATCGCAGCGGATCGCCGCGCCCTGCATCGGTGCCTTCTCGCTGGCTGAAGCCGGCCTGCTCGACGGCCGGCGCGTCTCCACGCACTGGCAATTCGCCCCCGAATTGCAGGCACGATTCCCCGGGCTCAAGGTCGAGCAGGACCGCATCTACATCGTCGACGGGCCGATCTGGACCTCGGCCGGCATGACCGCGACGATCGATCTGGCGCTGGCGATGGTCGAGCATGACCTCGGCCTCGAGGTCGCCCGTTCGGTGGCGCGCAAGCTCGTCGTCTATCACCGCCGCACCGGCGGACAGTCGCAGTTTTCGGCGCTGCTCGAGCTCGACCCGAAATCCGATCGTATCCAGAACGCGCTCAATTACGCCAAGGCGCATCTGCGCAACGAGCTCTCGGTCGAGGAGTTGGCCGCCGTCGCAAGGCTCAGCCCGCGCCAGTTCAGCCGCGCCTTCCGTTCAGAGACCGGCCAGTCGCCGGCCAAGGCGATCGAGCAGCTCCGGGTCGAGGCGGCGCGCGAATTGATCGGTGACGGCCGCCATTCGATGGACGAAATTGCTGGTGAGACCGGCTTTGCCGACCGCGAACGGATGCGGCGGGCGTTCTTGCGGGTGCTGGGCCAGCCGCCGCAGGCCATCCGTCGTCACGCGCGGGCCGCCACGCAAACCGCGGCCTGAGGGCCGATCCGGGACCAAAACCACGCCAAACCCTTCATTTTTGGCCGGTTTTTGCCCTGCTTTACCTTGACTCTCCGCGGTTTGCGGCTATAAGTCCGCCCATCCGGCGCGGGGATTTCTCGCGCCGATCGTTTTTGTGCGATCCAGTTTGGGAATTCATTCCCTTCGCGCGAAACACATAACCCATAGCGACTGAACAAAAAGCCGACCCGGGCGATCCGTCCGAGGCCGGAACCGAACACGAAGGAATCAAACGATGTTCGCAGTCATCAAAACCGGCGGCCGGCAGTACCGTGTCGTTCCGAATGATGTACTCGAGATTGGCAAGATCGCCGGCGATGTCGGCACGATCGTGCAGCTAGGCGAAGTTCTGGTGCTCGGCGGTGACACGCCGGTGCTGGGAACGCCCACCGTGGCAGGCGCCACCGTTGCGGCCGAAGTGCTGCAGCACAAGCGCGGCGCCAAGGTGATCGCGTTCAAGAAGCGTCGCCGCAAGAATTCACGCCGCAAGCGCGGCTATCGCGACGAGCTCACGGTGCTTCGCATCACCGAGATTCTCGCCGATAACGCCAAGCCGACCGTCGGCCCGCGGCCGAAGAAGGAAAAGGTCGCAGCGCCCGCCGATGGCGAGGACGCAGCGCCGAAGGCGGCCAAGAAGAAGGCGCCCGCAAAGGCGCCGGCCGCCAAGAAGGCTCCGGCCAAGAAGGCCGCGGCCAAGGCTTGAGAAGAAGTGATCGTCGCGCTTTCAGATGTGAAGCGTGACAAAACGTGAAATGATTCCGTCAAGGAATTGATCTAGAGATCAAAGCGAAGTCGGAGACGAGCCATGGCTCACAAAAAAGCAGGCGGTTCATCGCGCAACGGGCGTGATTCCAAAGGCAAGCGCCTTGGCATCAAGGCGTTCGGTGGCGAGCGCGTGATCCCCGGAAACATCATCGCGCGTCAGCGCGGCACCACCTGGCATCCCGGCCTTAATGTAGGCATGGGCACCGATCATACTCTCTTCGCCAAGGTCGAGGGTCATGTCGAGTTCCGTGCCAAAGCCAACGGCCGCACATTCGTATCGGTTATTCCGATGGCAGAGGCGGCCGAGTAGACGGTGGACACACATGAGTCCGCCGGGTCCTGTTGAACCGGCGGAGTCGCAAAGGGCTCCAAGGGGAGGCGGGATGACCGGCCTCCCCTTTTTGTTGCGCGCGTTCCACTTCGACCGCGCGTGACGTTCCAAGCGTTGCGTAACGATTTTTCGCATCACAGGAGCTCGACATGTTGCAGGACATCCCGACGCCGACCTTGCGCGAGGCAAGAGCATGCGTCCTCGAGACCGAACGGCTGACATTGCGCAAGCCGACGCTCGCGGACGTAAAAGCAATCGCACGCCTCGCCAACGACCGCCGCATCGCGGAGAACACCCGCCGCCTGCCGCATCCCTATACCCACGACGACGCCATCGACTTCGTGCGCGCGCTCGGCGCCGGCGGACGCGAAACCGTTTTCCTGATCGAGAATAATCACACGCCGATCGGCATGGTCGGCATCGACTGGCGCGAGGAGACATCGGCCGAACTCGGCTACTGGCTCGGCGTCGACTATTGGGGCCAGGGTTTTGGCACCGAGGCCGCGCGCGCGGTGATCGACTATTTCTTCGAGGAATTCGATCTCGACCAGCTGATCTCGGGCGCCCGCGTCGTCAACCCGTCGTCGCGCAACATCCTCGAGAAGTGCGGCTTCCAGTGGGGCGGCGTCGAGCTGCACCGCTTCGAGGCGCTGGGCTCCTCGAGCCCGGTCGACTGCTTCCGCCTGTCGCGCGGCGTCTGGGCGTCGCTGAAGAGCTGGAACAACTCGATCCGGCGGGAGAGCTAGCCCCCGTCATTGCGAGGAGCAAAGCGACGAAGCAATCCATCTCTCCGCTTGTGGCGCCATGGATTGCTTCGCTTCGCTCGCAATGACGGAATTTGTCGAACAACCTTACGCCGGCGGGTTCACCGCGGAGTCCGGGCGTCCGAGCTGCTGCTCGCGCACGAAGATGTAGAGGCCGGCCGCGATGATAACAGCGGCGCCGATGATGGTGGCCCAGGACGGCACGTCGCCGAACACCACGAAGCCGAAGATCACCGCCCAGACGATCATCGAATACTGGTACGGCACCACCACGCTCGCCGGCGCGAGCTTCAGCGAACGATTGACGCAAAGCAGCGCCGCGACCGAGATGATGCCGGCGGTGAAGAACAGCACGAGGCTGCCGGCTGACGGCGTCACCCAGCCGAACGGCGAGAGCACGAGGCCCAGGATGAACGTGCCGCCGAATTGCGACGTCGCCAGCACGATATCGGGCGTCGCGCGCAGCGAGCGCGTGATCAGCATCAGCACCGCAAACGACAGGCTGCCGCCAAGCGCGATCATCGCCGGCCAGCTGATCGTCTGCGCCGACGGCCGGAGCGCGATCAGCACTCCGCAGAAGCCGACCAGGATCGCGGTCCAGCGCCGCCAGCCGATATGCTCGCCGAGCACGAGGCCCGACATCGCGGTGACGAAGATCGGTCCGGCCAGATAATAGGTGATGACGTCGGCGAGCGGCAGATAGACGGTCGCCAGGAAGAATGCCGCAACCTCCAGCGTCGACAGCGTGACGCGCAGCAATTGCAGCCACGGCCGCTCCAGATGCAGGAAATCCGCGCGCCGCTGCCACACGATCGGCAGCAGCACGAGCAGCGCCGCGCAGGCGCGCAGCCACAGCAATTGCCCGACCGAATAGGTGGCGACGATGAATTTGCCCATCGCGTCGCCGAACGAGAACATGAAGATCGACAGCAGCATCAACCCGATGCCGGCGAGCCGCGCCGATCGGTCGTCGTAGGAGGACAGTTTTGCGAACAGGCTCATGAGTAGACTTGCGCTTTTGTTCCCGAGTCGTCCGGTTTTAAAGACGTGGATGCCCGGGACAAGCCCGGGCATGACGAATTGAACGGATTGCCGCACCTGCGTCGCTGCGATACCGGTAGCTGATCCCGGCAACAAAAAGAGCAGGAAACGCCGCATGAGCGACTTCGACCCCACCCAGCATCGCATGGTCCCCGCGCAGCGCTGGTTCGAGGATTTCGTGCTCGGCGAGCGCTTCGTGATTCCGAGCCGGACCCAGACCTCGGCCGTGTTCGCGGCGTTCCAGACCGCCAGCGGCGATACCCATCCGATCCATTACGACGTCGAGTATTGCCGCACGCGCGGCATGCCTGATTTGCTCGCCCACGGCTTCCAGACCCTGGTGCACACCGCGCCCGGCGCCGGATTGTTTCCCTATGTCGTGGAGGAATCGCTGATCGGCTTCCTCGAGCAATCGAGCAAGTTCCTGAAACCGGTCTATGCCGGCGACACCATCTACCCCGCGCTGGAGGTGATCGAGCTGTCACCGGGCAAGACCACCGGCGTCGTGACGCTGCGCTCGACCGTGCACAACCAGCGCCGCGAGCTGGTGCTAGAGGGGATGCAGAAATTCCTGGTCCGGCGGCGGCCCAGCTAGGAGCATGATCCGGAAAAGTGTGAAGCGGTTTTCCGATAAGATCATGCTCAAACAAGGAGCTTGGGCCGTAAAAAGGCCCGAAAATTAAGGCTTTTCGCTGAAGTCAGGGCCTTTCCGGGTTGCCGCCGCGGCCACCCTGCCCTAACTAGAGCACACCGGTCCTGATGAGATCAGAACCGGTGCACTCTCGATTCTCGTTTTGACGCGTTTTCTTCACGCGAACCGGCGACCACTTCGCTTGAAAACGCTATAGTTGAAAACCATGAAATTCCTCGATGAAGCCAAGGTCTATATTCGCTCGGGCGACGGCGGCAATGGCTGCGTCGCGTTCCGGCGCGAGAAGTTCATCGAGTTCGGCGGTCCCTCCGGCGGCAATGGCGGCCGCGGCGGCGACGTCATCATCGAGTCCGTCGACGGGCTGAACACGCTGATCGACTACCGCTACCAGCAGCACTTCAAGGCCCCTAAGGGCGGCAATGGCATGGGCAAGGACCGCCATGGCGCCAACGGCAAGTCGATCGTGCTGAAAGTGCCGGTTGGCACCCAGGTGTTCGACGAGGACCGCGAGACCCTGCTGCACGACTTCACCGAGCTCGGCGAGACCTTCGTGCTGGCCAAGGGCGGCAATGGCGGCTTCGGCAACGCACATTTCAAATCCTCCACCAATCGCGCCCCGCGCAACGCCAATCCCGGCGCGCCGGGCGAAGAGCGCTGGATCTGGCTGCGGCTGAAGCTGATCGCCGATGCCGGGCTGGTCGGCCTGCCCAATGCCGGCAAATCGACCTTCCTCTCGGTGGTCAGCGCGGCACGGCCGAAGATCGCCGACTATCCGTTCACCACGCTGCATCCGCAGCTTGGCGTGGTGAATTTCGGCGGCCGCGAGTTCGTGCTCGCCGACATCCCCGGCCTGATCGAAGGCGCGCATGAAGGCGCCGGCCTCGGCGACCGCTTCCTCGGCCATGTCGAGCGCTGCCGCGTGCTGCTGCATCTGGTCGATGCGACCTGCGAGCATGCTGGCAAGGCCTACAAGACTGTGCGTACCGAGCTCGAGGCATATGAAGGCCAGCTCGCCGACAAGATCGAGATCGTCGCGCTCAACAAGATCGACGCGGTCGCGCCCGACGAACTGAAGAAGCAGAAGGAACGCCTCAAGCGGGCGGCGAAGAAGACGCCGCTGCTGTTGTCAGGCGCGACCGGCGAAGGCGTGCAGGATGCGCTGCGCGCGCTGGTCGACGTGATCGGCGAAGCGCCGGTGTCCAACAAGGCCAAGGGCCAGGCGGACCCGTGGGCGACGCCGGTGCCGCAGGGTTGAACGGCACAAGCCGCGCAACGCCTGGACTTCCCAAGCCACATTGTGGCGTCTATTGCTTCCACCTTCCTGCCAGACCAAATCCATGAAACGCCCCGCGCTCAAGAACTTTCGCCGCATCGTCGTCAAGGTCGGCTCATCGCTGCTGGTCGACTCGCAGGCCGGCGAAGTGCGCGCGTCCTGGCTCGCCGCGCTGGTCGAGGACATCGCAAAGCTGCACAAGCGGGGCTGCGAGGTCATGGTGGTGTCGTCGGGCTCGATCGCACTCGGCCGCAGCCGCCTGAAGCTGCCGCGCGGCCCGCTGAAGCTCGAAGAGAGCCAGGCTGCCGCAGCGGTCGGCCAGATCGCGCTGGCGCGGATCTGGTCGGAGGTGCTCGGCCATCACGACATCGGCGCCGGGCAGATCCTGGTGACGCTGCAGGACACCGAGGAGCGCCGCCGCTATCTCAACGCGCGCTCGACGATCGCCAAGCTGCTGGAATGGGGCGCGGTGCCCGTGATCAACGAGAACGACACGGTCGCGACCACCGAGATCCGCTACGGCGACAATGATCGCCTCGCCGCGCGCGTCGCCACCATGGCGAGCGCCGATCTTCTGATCCTGCTGTCCGATATCGACGGCCTCTACACCGCGCCGCCCGCGCTCGATCCCGACGCCAAGCTGATCCCGGTGGTCGAAAGCATCACCTCGGAGATCGAGGGGATGGCCGGCTCGGCAGGCTCGGAGCTGTCGCGCGGCGGCATGACCACCAAGATCGAGGCCGCGAAGATCGCGACCACCGCCGGCACCCACATGCTGATCGCGTCCGGCAAGATCGAGCATCCGCTTGCTGCGATCGCCGATGGCGGCCGCTGCACCTGGTTCCTGACGCCCGCCAATCCCGTCACCGCGCGAAAACGCTGGATCGCTGGCTCGCTCGAGCCGAAGGGCACGCTGACCATCGATGCCGGCGCGGTGGCGGCGCTGCGCGCCGGCAAGAGCCTGCTGCCGGCCGGCGTGATCCGGGTCGACGGCCAGTTCGCCCGCGGCGATGCCGTGGTGGTCCGCGGCCCCGACACCCATGAGATCGGCCGCGGCCTGGTCGCCTACGACGCCGAGAACGCCGAGAAGATCAAGGGCCGCTCCTCGCCCGACGTGATGGCCATTCTGGGCATCAGCGGCCGCTCCGAGATGATCCATCGCGACGACCTCGTGATCGGCCCGGCCGGCACGATCCCGCCCAAATAAGCCACTGGATAGGCCATTGGCCGAGCGGGGCGGCCTGCCGCCCACCTGCCATGCCGGTTCCGCGCCTCGCCACCCTTCAATTGCCATGCTAGAACATGGCCTTAGTCCAAAGCTGGTAGTTTCATGAGCGCCCCCCTGAAGGCGATCGACGGCAACGCCGATCTTACTGCCCTGATGACCGACCTCGCCGCCAAGGCGCGCGCCGCGGCGCGCGTGCTGGCGCTGGCGCCGCCGGAGCAGAAGGACCGGGCGCTCGCCGCGATCGAACGCGCGATCCGCGCCAACGCGCCGGCCATCCTCGCCGCCAATGCGGAGGATGTCGCCGAGGCGCGCGCGGGCGGCATGAGCTCTGCCTTCGTCGACCGCCTGACGCTGACCCAGGCGCGCGTCGCCGGCATGGCCGATGGCGTTGCGACCGTGCGCGAGATCATCGATCCGGTCGGCGCCGTCACCGAAAGCTGGCAGCGGCCGAACGGCATGACCATCGAACGCGTCCGCGTGCCGCTCGGCGTGATCGGCGTGATCTTCGAGAGCCGCCCCAACGTCGCCGCCGACGCCGGTGTGCTGTGCCTGAAGTCCGGCAACGCCGTGATCCTGCGCGGCGGCTCGGACAGTTTCCGCTCCTGCCGCGCGATCCATGCTTGCCTGGTGCAGGGCCTGCGCGAAGCCGGCCTGCCTGAGGCCGCGATCACCCTGGTGCCGACCCGCGACCGCGCGGCCGTCGGCCTGATGCTGACGGGATTGAACGGCGGCATCGATGTGATCGTGCCGCGCGGCGGCAAGAGCCTCGTCGCACGCGTCGAGGCGGAGGCACGCGTGCCGGTGTTCGCGCATCTCGAAGGCGTCAACCACATCTACGTCGATGCCAGTGCGAAGCTCGACATGGCAAAGTCGGTCGTACTGAACGCCAAGATGCGCCGTCCCGGCGTCTGCGGCGCCGTCGAGACCCTGCTGGTCGATCGCAAGGCTGCCGGGACGCAGCTGAAACCGCTGGTCGAGCTGTTGATCGATGCAGGCTGCGAGGTGCGCGGCGACGACGTCGTGCAGGGCGTCGATGCGAGGGTGAAGCCCGCATCCGACGAGGACTGGGACACCGAATATGAGGACGCGATCATCTCGGCGAAGATCGTCGACGGTCTCGACGAAGCGATTGCGCATATTCAAAATCACGGCTCGCACCACACCGATGCGATCGTGACGGAGGATGCCGCGGCCGCGCGAAGATTTCTCAACGAAGTCGATTCGGCGATCGTGCTGCATAACGCCTCGACCCAGTTCGCCGACGGCGGCGAGTTCGGCTTCGGCGCGGAGATCGGAATTGCCACCGGCAAATTCCACGCCCGCGGGCCCGTCGGCGCCGAGCAGCTGACGAGCTTCAAGTACCGCGTCCACGGCACCGGGCAGACGCGGCCGTGATCATTGTCGCACGCGCACGGTAAGCCATTGCAGCAAGCATCGAGCGTGTCGTTATCCGCAGCCCAGGCGCTTCCGTTCTATACCAACGGCATGCGCATCGGGCTGCTTGGCGGCTCGTTCAATCCGCCGCACGCCGCGCATCGCGCCATCAGCCTGTTTGCGCTCAAGCGCCTGCAGCTCGACCGCGTGTGGTGGCTGCTGACGCCGGGCAATCCGCTGAAGAACCATGACGGCCTGCACGCGCTTGCCGAGCGCGCCGAGGCCGCGCGCCGCGTTGCCGACGATCCGCGCATCGACATCAGCTGTCTCGAAGCTGTCATTGGCGTCAGCTACACTGTGGACACGATCATCCACTTGCGCCGCCGTGTCTCCGGCGTGCACTTCGTCTGGATCATGGGCGCTGACAATCTCGCGCAATTTCATCGCTGGAAAGATTGGCGGCGCATCGCGTCCGATGTGCCGATTGCCGTGATCGACCGTCCGCCGCAAAGCTTCCGCGCCCTTGCCGCACCGGCGGCGCAGGCGCTCGCGCGCTATCGCATGCCCGAAAATCAGGCGACACGGCTGGCCGACCAGCAGGCGCCGGCCTGGGTGTTCCTGACAGGAATGAAATCCAATCTGTCTTCGACCGGACTTCGGAACCCGGACGGGAGCTGGAGAACGGGATGAGGCGCAAAAGGGTTACTGGAATATTGAAACCATTAACCCCACATGCGTAGTATGGTGCGTGGGGCCGAGGATTCGGCACCCGCGATACAGTGAAAGGAATGGTCCCTGGCCACATCTGTATTGTCAAAGTCTGTTTTACCCAAGGTTCCAAAGACTGCGCGTAAAACATCGACGAAAACCGCGGCCTTGCAGGCGCAACCGGACGCCGACAAACCGGATGCCAACAAGACGCTGAGCCTGATCCTCTCCCGCCTCGAGGACATGAAGGCGGAAGAGACGGTCACCATCGACCTTCGGGGCAAATCCGCATATTCCGACTACATGATCGTCACCACGGGCCGTGTGAACCGGCACGTTGGCGCGATCGCGGAAAATGTGACGAAGAGCCTCAAGGAGAACGGGATCAGGAACATCCATGTCGAGGGCTTGCCCAATTGCGACTGGGTGCTGATCGATTCCGGCGACGTGATCGTGCATGTGTTCAGGCCTGAGGTGCGCGAGTTCTACAATCTCGAACGGTTGTGGACTCAGAACCCGGCGGTCGCGGCGGTCTAAGGGGTATCGTAGCCGATGCGAATCGGCTGCAGCGCAGCTAGTCTGCGTTGATGCGCCTTGTCGTGATCTGCATCGGCCGTCTGAAACAGGGCCCTGAACGGGAGCTCGCCGAGCGTTACCGCGAGCGCTTCGAGGATATCGGCCGCAAGCTCGGGTTTCGCGGCCTCGACGTCCATGAGATCGCGGAAAGCCGCGCGCGCGACACCGCCGCGCGGATTGCCGAAGAAGCTGCGGCGATCTCGGCGCTGCTGCCTGAGAAGCACGCGCTGGTCGCGCTCGACGAACGCGGCAAGAGCATCGACAGCGCGAGCTTTGCCCGGCAGCTCGGCCGCTGGCGCGACGAGGGAACAGCACATACTGTCTTCGTGATCGGCGGCGCGGACGGACTTTCGCCTGAATTGCAGCGCAAGGCTTTGTTGCGAATTGCATTCGGCTCCGCGACCTGGCCGCATCAAATGGTCCGCGTCATGCTTTTGGAACAGATTTATCGCGCCGCGACCATTTTGGCCGGCCACCCCTATCATCGCGCGTAAGGCGTGGTGACGGACAGTCGAAAGCGCTGAACTCACGCGAATGCAGCACAAGCGGGACACAGCTTCGTATTCGGCTTCGCATGTCGGCACCGCGCGCCGCCGCCGGTTGCCGGCATCGCTGCCGCTGTCGATCGCGATGTTCGCCGCCTATCCGCTGGCCGCGGTGCATGCGCAAGCGACACCATCAGCACAACAGCCCGCGCCGCCCGCACAGCAGGCCGCGACAGCAGAGACATCGCCCGATGCGATCAAGCAGCGCGAGCAGGAACTCGAGGCCGCGCGCGAGCAGCAGCGCAAGGCGACCGAGCTGCAGGAGAAGCTGAAGGCCGATATCGCCGCGATCGGCCAGGACCGCAGCAAGCTCAATCAGCAGCTGATCGACATTGCCGGCCAGGTGCGCGGCGTCGAGACCCGGACCGCGGACGCCGAGGCGCGCCTGCAGCCGCTCGACGGCCGTGAGCGCGAAATCCGCGCCTCGCTCGATTCACGCCGCTCCGAGGTGATCGAGGTGCTGGCCGCGCTGCAGCGCGCCGGGCGGCGCACGCCGCCGGCGCTGCTGGTGCGGCCCGAGGACGCGCTGCAATCGCTGCGCACCGCGATGCTGCTCGGCGCCGTGGTGCCGGAATTGCGCGTCCGCGCCGAGAAGCTTGCGGCCGATCTCGGCGAACTGGTGGCGCTGCGCAAGACCATCTCGACCGAACGCGATGCGCTGGCGGCCGACCGCGACAAGCTGAGGGAAGACCAGACCCGGCTGGCGGCGCTGGTCGACGAACGGCAGCGGCAGCAGAGCGCGGCCGAAAAGGACATGGAGGCCGAAGGCGCCCGCGCCATCGCGCTGTCGAAGCAGGCCGACAATCTGCAGAGCCTGATCGCCAAGATGGAGCAGGACCTCAAGAGCGCGGCCAAGGCCGCCGCCACGGCCAGCCTCCAGGGAGCGCCGGCGACGGTTAACGGCAAGCCGAATCTGGGGGCGCTGAAGGACCCGGCCCGCATGAGCCCGGCGGTCGCTTTCGCCTCGGCCAAAGGCCTGTTCTCCTATCCCGTGAATGGCACCAAGATTCGCGAATTTGGCGGTTCCGACGGCGCGGGGGGCGTACAAAAAGGCATTTCTTTGGCAGCCAAGCCGGGCGCGCAGGTCACAACCCCGTGTGACGGCTGGGTTGTTTACGCTGGTCCTTTCCGCAGCTATGGACAACTCTTGATCCTCAATGCCGGGGGCGGGTATCATGTCCTGATCGCCGGGATGGAGCGTATTTCGGTAAACATCGGCCAGTTTGTACTTACGGGGGAGCCGGTTGCGACCATGGGGTCGACGTCCCAAGTTGCATCCATTCTCGCCACCAATGCGAGCCAGCCAGTGCTCTATGTCGAGTTCCGGAAAGACGGCACTCCAATCGATCCAGGTCCATGGTGGGCCGCAAATGAAGGCGAAAAGGTTCGCGGATGATGCGCAAGACTTCGGTAATTCTCCTTAGCGCCGCCACCGGCGCGGCCCTGACGCTTTTCGTCACGCAGCCCCGCGCTGTGCTGATGGGATCGAGCGCGCGTGCCGCGACGTCGGACACCTATCGCCAGCTCAATCTGTTCGGCGACGTGTTCGAGCGGGTGCGCAGCGACTATGTCGAGAAGCCCGATGACAGCAAGCTGGTCGAATCCGCGATCTCCGGCATGCTGTCCGGCCTCGACCCGCACTCGAGCTACATGGACGCCAAGAGCTTCCGCGACATGCAGGTGCAGACCCGCGGCGAGTTCGGCGGCCTCGGCATCGAAGTTACGATGGAAGACGGCCTGATCAAGGTGGTCTCGCCGATCGACGACACCCCGGCCTCGAAGGCCGGCATCATGGCCAACGACATCATCACGACCCTCGACGACGAGGCCGTGCAGGGCCTGACCTTGAACCAGGCCGTCGAGAAGATGCGCGGTCCGGTCAACACCAAGATCAAGCTCAAGATCATCCGCAAGGGCCAGGACAATCCGATCGACGTCACGCTGGTGCGCGACAACATCCGCGTCCGCTCGGTGCGCGCGCGCGTCGAGGCCGATGACATCGCCTATATCCGCATCACCACCTTCAACGAACAGACCACCGAAGGCCTGAAGAAGGAGATCACCAATCTGCAGGGCCAGATCGGCGACAAGCTGAAGGGCTACGTCATCGATCTCCGCAACAACCCCGGCGGCCTGCTCGAAGAAGCGGTCACGGTGTCCGACTCCTTCCTGGAGCGTGGCGAGATCGTCTCGACCCGCGGACGCAATGCCGAGGAAACCCAGCGCCGCGCCGCCCATCCGGGCGACCTGACCAAGGGCAAGCCGGTGATCGTGCTGATCAACGGCGGCTCGGCATCGGCCTCCGAAATCGTCGCCGGCGCGCTGCAGGACCACAAGCGGGCGACGCTGGTCGGCACCCGTTCGTTCGGCAAGGGCTCGGTGCAGACCATCATCCCGCTCGGCTCGGGCAATGGCGCGCTGCGCCTGACCACCGCGCGCTACTACACGCCGTCGGGCAAGTCGATCCAGGCCAAGGGCATCGTGCCAAGTCGGAGGCCAAGCGGTCTTAGGAAGACAAATATGTCTGGCAACTCCTTGGCTCACAGAACGACATGGCTACGATCCGACTTGACGGCGACGAGAAGACCGGCTCGCAGTCCTATGTCCCGCCGGACGCCAAGGACGACAAGGCGCTGAAGATGGCCGATGACCTTCTGCACGGCATCAAGTCGACCTCGAGCGCGCCAGCGGCGCCGGAGGCTGCGCGCGACAAGGCCGCGGTCGACAAGCCGGGCAACAAGGCCGCGAACTGATTTAATCCGATCGATTCGGCGAACAGGGCGGCCCGCGGGCCGCCCTTTCTGCTTTCGGTGTGTCCACCCGTAACCGTGCTTTGACGGGCAGGCCGGCGCGCGGGAATGCACCGCATCGTGCTATCGTTCGCGCTGTTGATTCGGGGAGGGTCATGGCAGAGGCGGCCGACGAACTGAGCACGCCGCTTGGGCAGACGACCGTGGGCAGGACGCGCCGTTTTCGCCTGCCATTCACGGCGATGCAGGCGCTCGCCGTGCTGCTCGGGCTCGTGCTGGTCGGCTTTGTCGGCATCGCGCTGTTCAACGACAACCCGCTCGGCGGCGAGCCGATCGCCCGTGTCACGCTCCGCAATCCCCCGCCCGCCGCCGCTGACGACAAGCACGCTCCGGCTGCCCAGGCGGCGGCCGAACCGGCGGCCAAATCCGCCGCCAAGGCGCCGGCCGCAGCCAGCGACGCGAGAACCGTCACCATCATCGACGGCTCCAGCGGCAAGCGCCAGGACGTGGTGATCGGCGCCGGCGATCCGGCCGACAAGGCCGATGGCGATACGCCGCCACTCGCGATGACCGGCATCGATCCGCGCCTGCTGGAAAAGTCACGCTATGGCATGATCCCGGTGGTCGCCGACGGCCTGAAGCCGTTTACGGTTTACGCGGCCGAGGCTGACCGCGCCAAGGCCGCCCGCATGCCCGTGGTCGCCATCGTGGTCGCGGGCCTCGGCGTCGGCGCCGCCAAGACCACCGACGCCATCATGAAGCTGCCGCCGGCGGTGACGCTGGCCTTCACGCCCTATGGCTCCGATCCGGGCAAGCTTGCGGAACGCGCCCGGACCCAGCGCCACGAGATCCTGCTGCAGATCCCGATGGAGCCGTTCGACTATCCCGACAACGATCCCGGGCCGCAAACCTTGCTGACCACGCTGAGCAGCGAGCAGAACCTCGACCGCTTCTATTGGCACCTGAGCCGCCTGCAAGGCTATGCCGGGATCGCCAATTTCATGGGAGGCCGGTTCGTCGCGGCCGATCCCGTAATGCAGCCCATCGTCCGCGAAGCGGCCAAGCGCGGCCTGAGCTATTTCGACGACGGTTCCACCCCGCGTAGCGTCGCGCAGACCCTCTCCGCGGGCCAGTCATTGCCGTTCGCCAAGGCCGATTTCGCCATCGACGCGGTGCCAACGTCGGCGGAAATCGACCGCGCGCTGGTCAAGCTGGAAACGATCGCCAAGGAACGCGGCACGGCGGTGGGCGTCGCCTCGGCGTTGCCGGTCTCGATCGAGCGGCTCGGGGCCTGGCTCAAGACACTGGACTCCAAGGGCATTATGCTTGTGCCATTGACAACGGCGATGCTGAAATCAAAATCGGGCTAAAGATCAATCCTTTGGTGTTGCGCGAGACCTTGCCGGGGGGCCGGGTCGGGCGGCGCCGGAACTGTGCGAGGTAGCGGCAGCATGGCACGTTATGAAGACCTGCCCTATCGAACCTGCGTCGGCATCATGCTGCTGAATACAGCGGGGCTGGTTTTCATCGGACGCCGTGCAGGCGGCATCGAGCATGTCGACGACGCGCATGTCTGGCAGATGCCGCAAGGCGGCGTCGATCCCGGCGAGGATACGTTTCAGGCCGCGCGGCGCGAGCTCTATGAGGAGACCAGCATCAAGTCCGTGGAGAAGCTCGGCGAGGTCTCGGACTGGCTGATCTACGATATCCCGCGCACCGTTGCGGGCCGCGCCTGGAAGGGCCGCTATCGCGGACAGCGGCAAAAGTGGTTCGCGCTGCGCTTCACCGGCGATGAGAACGAAATCAACGTCGCCAATCCGGGCGGCGGCCACAAGGCCGAGTTCATCACCTGGCGCTGGGAGCCGATGAAGAATCTGCCGGAGCTGATTGTGCCGTTCAAGCGTCCGGTCTATGAGCGCGTCGTGAAGGAATTTGCCGGTCTGGCAGCCAAGTAGCCGACCGGGTAGACGCGCGACGTAGCCACCGAGATGTCATCAGATAAGCCTTATCGCCCCAATGTGGGCATCGCGCTGTTCAACGCCGACGGACGCGTGCTGATCGGCCACCGGATCAAGGACGACGGTCCGGAGATCGTGTTGCCCGGCCTCGAATGGCAGATGCCGCAGGGCGGCATCGACGCCGGCGAGGATCCGCGCCAGGCCGTGATGCGCGAATTGTGGGAGGAGACCGGGGCGGTCAATGCCGACTATCTCGGCGAGACCGACTGGATGACCTACGAATTCCCCGCCTATGACGGGCCGGCATCGCACCGGCTGGCCAAATTCCGCGGCCAACGGCAGAAATGGTTTGCGCTGCGCTTCACCGGGCGCGACGAGGAGATCGATCCATTGACGCCGCGCAACGGCCAGCCTGCTGAATTCGATCGATGGCGCTGGGAGCGCCTCGATCGCGTTGCCGATCTCGTGGTGCCGTTCCGCCGCGACGTTTATCGCGCGGTCGCGACCCGGTTCGCGGGATTCGCCGGCTGATCCTGCGGCGGAATGCGCCGCGCGTCGCCCGGCGTCATGCCGTAGGTCGAACGGAAGACGCGATAGAAGGTCGCGATGCTGTCGAAGCCGTACGAGAACGCGATCTCGTCGATGCTGCGCTCCCTTATGGCGTAGAGCGCACGCCTCGCCGCCTTCAACCTTGCCGCCGTCAGCGTCCGCGCAAAGGACAGGCCGGTCGGCTCGAACAGCGCATGCAATTGCCGCAGCGAGATGCCGAGCTCGGCGGCGACCGCGGCCGGCGTGAGCGAGGCGCGATGCAGGTCGCGGAGCAGAATTTCGCGCGCGGCATGCAGGTAGCCCGCATGCAGCGCGGCACGGATTTCGTCCTGGCGTGGCCGCACGCGGCCGCGCGCGAGCAACGCCAGGCGGACCATATGCGCAACGTCGCCGGCGAACTGCCCGGCTTGCGCAAGATCTCGCGTCATCGAGCGGAACATGGCGCCGACAAGCCGGGTCAGGCTCGCATCGCGCGCCAGCGCGACCGGCGGCGCGTCCTCGATCCGCGCGCCGAGCACGAGCTCGTCGGTGACGGGAATCTTGAGGCTGAAGAAGTCAAAGCCATCGGTCCGTTCGGGTGTCGAGGCGAACGGAAGATTGGAATGGCCGAACACCAGGTCGCCGTTGCGCACGAACTGGACGCGATCGCGGCCGATATTCATGTGGCCGGGGCCGCGCACCTGCCAGGCGAGATGCAGGCTGTTGCTCGGAACGCGCGCGATGTCGGATGAGGTCCGACTGACGCGGTAGGAGGAGGCCGACATTTGCGCCAGCACGGCACTACCCACCGGCGTCGCGGAGAAGCGCCCGCGGAAATCGGCCCTCTTGTCGCGCTCGAGTTCGATCGTGACCCCGAACAGGCTCTTGCCCCGCACCTCGCACCAGTGCTCGAAACGGTCCTGCGGGCGGAGAGCATCGGTGGAGAAAGTCAGCACGGCAGCTTGTCCGTTATGTCAGGAATGAAATCGCGATGCGGTCGGGCCAAATCGTCATCGCGCTGCAGCTTGTCATTTGTGCACGATCCCTGCTGTAAACTGCTTCACATATTTGCAGGTCGTTCGTTCAGGCCGACCGCGAAGATGCCGGCTTGTCGAGAAGAGGCGAGCCGCCGCAGCGTCTCTTCCTCATCGTCGGCAACCAATCGGCTCTGACTTGCAATATCGGCCGCGAGGATCGCTGCGACCTGCGCTTCATGAATATCAGCCCCGGAAGATATGCCGGGGAGAATGCCGCCAGACGATCCCGCGCGCAATAAGCATTGAACGCTCGCCAGGGCGTGGCGAGCGTTGAATTATTCAAGCCTTTGCAGGCGATGATCGAAAAAAAAACGTGAGCTATTCCACTAAGGGGGTCGGCTCACTCGACGCAAAGGCGCGATCGCCGGTCAGCAACCGCGCCCTAGTGCATAGCCGTCGTGTTGAGCTCTTGCTGGATGCTCTTGAAGTGGTCGAGCCGCTCGATCGCGTGGTCGAGCTCGGAGCCCTCCTTCTCGGCGAGCTTCTCCTGCATCTCGTTGATCGTCTCGGCGAACTTCGCGCGATCGATGTCCGCAAGCGCGGTCGCGACGTCGGCGAGCACGGTGAGGCCCTTGTCCGAGACCTCGGCAAGGCCGCCGAGCACGATCACCTTCTCGCGCTTGCCGGCCGCCGTGATCGTCAGGATGCCCGGACGAACCGTGGCGATGACCGGAGCGTGTCCGGCGAGCACACCGAAATCACCCTCCACGCCGGGGACGTCAACCTGATCGACCTCGCCGGAGAAGGCGAGCTTTTCGGGAGAGACGAGATCGAAGTGGAAGGTGGCCATGGTCTTTCCGTTCTTTGCGCGCTCACCCGCGGGCTCGACCCGCGGGTCCATCAGTCAAAATACTTCGCGTGCGATGGATCGCCGGATCAAGTCCGGCGATGACGACATCCCAAAGCTTTAGGCGGCTTCAGCCGCCAGCTTCTTGCCCTTCTCGACGGCTTCTTCGATGGTGCCGACCATGTAGAACGCCGCTTCCGGCAGATGGTCGTACTTGCCCTGGCAGAGATCGCGGAAGCCCTTGATGGTGTCGGCGAGGTCGACGAACTTGCCGGGCGAGCCGGTGAAGACTTCGGCGACGTGGAACGGCTGCGACAGGAAGCGCTCGACCTTGCGGGCGCGGGCCACCGTCAGCTTGTCCTCTTCCGACAGTTCGTCCATGCCGAGAATGGCGATGATGTCCTGCAGCGACTTGTAGCGTTGCAGGATCTGCTGGACCATACGCGCGGTGTTGTAGTGCTCGTCACCGACGACGAGCGCTGACAGCATGCGCGAGGTCGAGTCGAGCGGGTCCACCGCCGGATAGATGCCCTTTTCCGAGATCGCGCGCGACAGCACCGTTGTGGCGTCCAAGTGCGCGAACGAGGTGGCGGGCGCCGGGTCGGTCAAGTCGTCGGCCGGCACGTAGATCGCCTGCACCGAGGTGATCGAGCCCTTCTGGGTGGTGGTGATGCGCTCCTGCAGCGCGCCCATGTCGGTCGCGAGCGTCGGCTGATAACCCACCGCCGAAGGAATACGACCGAGCAGCGCCGACACTTCCGAGCCCGCCTGGGTGAAGCGGAAGATGTTGTCGACGAAGAACAGCACGTCCTGGCCCTGGTCGCGGAAGTGCTCGGCGACGGTCAGACCGGTCAGACCGACGCGGGCGCGGGCGCCCGGCGGTTCGTTCATCTGGCCGAACACCAGTGCGCACTTCGACTTCACGCTCGGATCCGGATTGTGCGGATCGGCGTTGACCTTCGATTCGATGAACTCGTGATAGAGGTCGTTGCCCTCGCGGGTGCGCTCGCCGACGCCGGCGAACACGGAGTAACCGCCGTGCGCCTTCGCGACGTTGTTGATCAGCTCCTGAATCAGCACGGTCTTGCCGACGCCGGCGCCGCCGAACAGACCGATCTTGCCGCCCTTCGCGTACGGAGCAAGAAGATCGACGACCTTGATGCCGGTGACGAGAATTTCGGCTTCGGTCGACTGGTCGGTATAGGTCGGCGCTTCCTGATGGATGGCGCGCAGGCCGTCGGACTTGATCGGGCCGGCTTCATCGATCGGCTCGCCGATGACGTTGATGATGCGGCCCAGCGTGCCTTCGCCGACCGGCACCCGGATCGGTTCGCCGGTGTCGGTCACTTCCTGGCCGCGCACGAGGCCCTCGGTGATGTCCATCGCGATGGTGCGGACGGTCGATTCGCCGAGATGCTGCGCGACTTCGAGCACCAGGCGGTTGCCGCCGTTCTTGGTCTCGAGCGCGTTCAGAATCGCCGGAAGGTGGCCTTCGAACTGCACGTCGACCACGGCGCCCGTGACCTGGGTAACGCGACCGATCTGGTTGGCTGCTGTAGCCATGGACTGTTCTCCTTCGAAATCTGCGTTAGACCGCCTCAGCGCCGGAGATGATCTCGATCAGCTCCTTCGTGATCTGGGCCTGACGGGTTCTGTTGTAAATCAGGGTTTGCTTGCGAATCATCTCGCCGGCATTGCGGGTCGCGCTGTCCATCGCGCTCATCTGCGCGCCATAGAACGAGGCGTTGTTCTCGAGCAGCGCGCGGAAGATCTGCACCGCGAGGTTGCGCGGCAACAGGCTGCCGAGGATCTGGTCCTCTTCAGGCTCGTATTCGTAGGACGTGGAGGGCGCCGCATTTGCCGCGGGTGCAGTCACCTCCAGCGGGATGATCTGCTGCGCGGTCGGAATCTGCGCGATCACCGACTGGAAGCGCGAGTAGAACAATGTGCAGACATCGAACTCGCCGGCCTCGAACCGCGCCAGCACCTTGTTGGCGATGTCCTCGGCATTGGCGAAGCCGATCTGGCGCACCGAACGCAGGTCGAGGTGCTCGACGATGCGCTTCTCGAACGTCCGCCGCAGCTGCTCGTAGCCCTTGCGGCCGACGCAGAAGAATTTGACTTCCTTGCCCTGCGCGAGCAGCGCGTTCGCCCGCTCGCGCGCCAGGCGCACGATGGCGGAATTGAACGCGCCGGACAGGCCGCGCTCGCCGGTGCAGACCAGAAGCAGGTGCACCTGATCGTTGCCGGTGCCGGCAAGCAGCGCCGGCGCGCCGGGCGTGCCGTTGGCAGCCGCGGCGATGTTGGAAATCACCGCATCCATCTTGGTGGCATAGGGCCGCGCCGCTTCGGCGGCGTTCTGCGCGCGACGCAGCTTCGAGGCTGCGACCATCTGCATGGCCTTGGTGATCTTCTGCGTCGCCTTGGTCGAGGCGATGCGGACCCGCATGTCTTTTAGTGACGCCATTCTTCGTTCACCCCGGCGATCCGACCGCAATGGTCAGATCGCAAGCCTCCGTTCGTCACGCCCGGCGGCAAGCCGGGCGACGCCCCATTCGTTATGCAAACGTCTTGGCGAAGCCCTCGACGGCCGTCTTGAGCTTGGCGGCGGTGTCGTCGGACAGATCGCGGCTGGTGCGGATCGCATCGAGGATGTCGGCGTTCTTGCCGCGCAGCAGCGACAGCAGACCGTCCTCGAACGCCTTCACCTTGTTGAGCGGCAGCGGATCGAGATAGCCGTTGGTGCCGGCCCAGATCACGCAGACCTGCTCTTCCATCTTCAGCGGCGAGAATTGCGGCTGCTTCAGGAGCTCGGTCAGGCGCGAGCCGCGGTTGAGCAGGCGCTGGGTCGAGGCGTCAAGGTCCGAACCGAACTGCGCGAACGCCGCCATTTCGCGGTACTGCGCGAGCTCGCCCTTGATCTTGCCGGCGACCTTCTTGGTCGCCTTGGTCTGCGCCGACGAACCGACGCGCGACACCGACAGACCGACGTTCACCGCGGGACGGATGCCCTGGAAGAACAGGTCGGTTTCCAGGAAGATCTGGCCGTCGGTGATCGAAATCACGTTGGTCGGAATGTAGGCCGACACGTCGTTGGCCTGGGTTTCGATGACCGGCAGCGCCGTCAGCGAGCCCAAGCCATGCTCCTTGTTGAGCTTGGCGGCGCGCTCGAGCAGGCGGGAATGCAGGTAGAACACGTCGCCCGGATAGGCTTCGCGGCCCGGCGGACGACGCAGCAGCAGCGACATCTGGCGATAGGCGACGGCCTGCTTCGACAAGTCGTCATAGATGATCACGGCGTGCATGCCGTTATCGCGGAAGTATTCGCCCATGGTGCAGGCGGTGAACGGCGCGATGTACTGCATCGGCGCCGGATCGGACGCGGTGGCCGCGACGATGATCGAGTATTCCAGCGCGCCCTGCTCTTCGAGCACCTTGACGAACTGCGCCACGGTGGAGCGCTTCTGGCCGATCGCGACGTAGACGCAATACAGCTTGAGGTTTTCGTCCGGCTGGGCGTTGAGCGGCTTCTGGTTCAGGATGGTGTCGAGCGCGATCGCGGTCTTGCCGGTCTGGCGGTCGCCGATGATCAGCTCGCGCTGGCCGCGGCCGATCGGGATCAGCGCATCGATCGCCTTGAGGCCGGTGGCCATCGGCTCGTTCACCGACTTGCGCGGAATGATGCCGGGCGCCTTGACGTCGACGCGCTTGCGTTCGGTGGCCTGGATCGGGCCCTTGCCGTCGATCGGGTTGCCGAGTGCGTCGACGACGCGGCCGAGCAGGCCCTTGCCGACCGGCGCGTCCACGATCGCGCGGGTGCGCTTGACGGTCTGGCCTTCCTTGATCTCGCGGTCGGCGCCGAAAATCACGATACCGACGTTGTCGGTTTCGAGGTTGAGCGCCATGCCGCGCGTGCCGTTCTCGAACTCGACCATTTCACCGGCCTGAACGTTGTCGAGACCGTAGACGCGGGCGATACCGTCACCGACCGACAGCACCTGGCCAACTTCGGTGACCTCGGCTTCCTGGCCGAAATTCTTGATCTGGTCCTTGAGGATCGCAGAAATTTCTGCGGCGCGGATGTCCATCAGCCTGCCTCTTTCATCGCGTTCTTGATCGAATTGAGTTTGGTGCGAAGCGAACTATCCACCATGCGGCTGCCGAGCTTGACCACCAGGCCACCAATAATGGAGGGATCGACCTTCACGTTGAGCGCGACGTCCTTGCCCGTCACTGATTTCAGTGCGGCCTTCAGCGCGTCGAGATTCTTGTCACTGAGCTGCTCGGCGACGGTGACTTCCGCAGTCGCCTCGCCCTTGAACTTCGCCACCAGCGCGCGATAGGCGCGGATCACATCGGCAACGGCGAACAGCCGGCGATTGGCGGTGAGCACCTTGAGGAATTTGGCCGACGTACCGGCGATGCCGGCCTTGTCGAGCACCGCGGTCAGCGCCTTCAGCTGGGCATCGGCGGCGAACACCGGGCTGCGGACGAGGCGCTTGAGATCGGCGCTCTCGTTGAGCAAGGCCTCGAACTTGTCGAGGTCGGCCCGGACTTGATCGACGGATTGCTCGTCGCGCGCCAACTCGAACAGGGCCGTTGCGTAACGACCGGACACTCCCGAAACGGACGGATCTTCAGCAGCCACGAGCTCGCTCTTTTTTGCTGTCAAATTCGCAAGGGAAAAACCGTCGCCACCAAAGCAGCGCCTAGCGATCCAAGCCCTTGGAATTCAAGCGGGACTTCGATTTTCGACCGGCACAGGACGTGCCGGGACCGTTAAAATCGCGGCTTTGCTAACATAGCAATCGCGCAGGTGCAACATGACGGCATCGTGAGTGCCGCCTTGTCGCATGCGCTTTTTGCCGACCGCAGCCGGCGGCCAAATCGGGAAAATTTGGCGCGCGGAAATTCGGCGCACCCGGTGCGATTCGCGCCGCCGCGATTTTGTTCCATCGAAATTTGCATAGGCCTATGGCCGAGCGCGCAGGGAACTCAGGGCGGGCTGCGGTTTCATTTGGCGATTACTTACCGAAAACTTACCGTCGCCTCGATAATCAGTATTGGCAAGTATATTAGCCGTTAAAAATTGGTTAAATAGCAAGATTACGGAACCTCGATCGACTACCCCAAGGCGGTAACAAGATATTTCAGCACGAGATAATCCGGATTTACTGCCCAATTCGTGCCTCATTGGGAAACCAAACGGCCTTGGTCAACGAAGGGACGGGGGTTCCACTTGCCGCGTTAGCGGCAATACTGTCTGAGGGTCTTATCAATGCTGGATATCAAGAAGGCGGCGGGCAACGTAACCCGCTCGCGCACGGCGCTTGCTTTTGTAGCCGCAACTATTCTGGTCGGGGGCAGCGTGACCGAGGCGTCCGCGAAGTCCCGGCACCACCATCATCGCCACCACCATCATCACCACGCCCGCGCCGAAGGCTCGTCCTGGCGCGACGCCAATGCATCGATCCAGCCGTCCGGCGGCCACTCGTTCTCGGGGATGGCCTCCTTCTACGGCAATGAGTCGGGCAGCCGCACCGCTTCCGGCCAGCGCTTCAACCAGAACGCCATGACCGCGGCCCACCGCTCGCTGCCGTTCGGCACTAAGCTCCGCGTCACCCATGGCGGCCGCAGCGTGGTCGTCACCATCAACGATCGTGGCCCGTTCATCCGCGGCCGCGTGCTCGACCTCTCCACCGGCGCAGCCCGCGCCATCGGCCTGACCGGTGCCGGCGTCGGCCGCGTCACCGCTGAGGTCGTCTCGTAAGCGCGTTCAGTAAGCGTTGCGTTGCGTAACGGCCGCGAGGCCTGCTTCGTGCCAAAAAGGCCTGCCGTCGCAAATGACGGCAGGCTCTTCTTTGCGGCCGTGCTGCCAGCCACCCGTCATTGCGAGCGGAGCGAAGCAATCCATTTCACCGCGTTTGCGGACACATGGATTGCTTCGTCGCTTCGCTCCTCGCAATGACGGAGGACAGTGAACGGACTAGAGGAAGCTCTGCGGATCGACGTCGACCTCGAGCTTCAGATTGCCCTTGGTCTTCGGACCCGCCGCCAGCCATTCGCGCAGATATTGCGACAGGTCGACATTGCGCAGCGACTTCACCAGCAGGCGGAAGCGGTAGCGGCCCTTGATGACGGCGAGCGGCGCCTCCGCGGGCCCGAGCACCTGGATCCGCTCATCGAGCGGCGCCACCGCGGCGAGCTTGCGGGCAAAACCTTCCGCTGTCGGACGGTCGCCGGCGGAGACGATCAGGCTCGCCAGCCGGCCGAACGGCGGGTAGCCAGTGCGCTCACGAATCTCGATCTCGCTGGCATAGAACGCCTCGCGGTCATTGGCGATCAGGGCCTTGATCACCGGATGCTCGGGCTGGTGGGTCTGCAGAAAGCCGACGCCGCGGCCCTGCTCGCGGCCGGCGCGGCCGACCACCTGGTTCAGCAGCTGGAACGTCCGCTCGGCGGCGCGCGGATCGCCGTTGCTCAGGCCGAGATCGGCGTCGATGACGCCGACCAGATTGAGCCGCGGGAAGTTGTGGCCCTTCGCCACCAGCTGGGTGCCGATGATGATGTCGACGCGGCCCTCGGCGATCTCGTTGAGCTCGCTTCGCATGGTCTCGATCGAGGTGATGAGATCGCTCGACAGCACCATCGTCCGGGCCTCGGGGAAGATGTGGGCGGCCTCCTCCTGCAGGCGCTCGACGCCGGGACCGACCGCAACCAGCGATTCCTCGGCCGCGCAATGCGGGCAGATATTCGGGCGCGGCATCGAGAAGCCGCAGTGATGACAGACCAGCCGCTGCCGGAACCGGTGATCGACCAGCCAGGCGTCGCAGATCGTGCAGGCGAAGCGGTGGCCGCAGGCGCGGCACAGCGTCAGCGGCGCGTAACCGCGGCGGTTGAGGAACAGCAGCGCCTGCTCGCGGCGCTCGATCGCATGGCGAATTTGCTCAGCCAGCACCGGCGAAATGAAGCGGCCGCGCGGCGGCGGCGCGCGGCGCATGTCGATCGCCTCGATATGCGGCATATGCTGGCCGCCGAACCGCGACGGCAGCGCGACGCGCTGGTAGCGCCCCTTGCGCGCATTGACCTCGCTCTCGACCGACGGCGTGGCCGAGGCCAGCACGATCGGGATCTTGGCGATATGGGCGCGGACCACCGCCATGTCGCGGGCGTGATAATGCGCGCCGTCGTCCTGCTTGTAGGCTTGGTCGTGCTCCTCATCGACGATGATGAGGCCGAGATCGGCATAGGGCAGGAACAGCGCGGAGCGGGCGCCGACCACGACCGGCGCCTTGCCCTCGGCGATCGCGGCCCAGTTGCGCGCGCGCGTGCGCGGCGTCAGCTCCGAATGCCATTCCAGCGGCCGCACCCCGAAGCGCTGCGCGAAACGGTCGAGGAACTGGCCGGTCAGCGCGATCTCCGGCATCAGGATCAGCGTCTGCTTGCCGCGACGGATATTCTCGGCGATCGCCTCGAAATAGACTTCGGTCTTGCCGGAACCGGTGACGCCGTCGAGTAGCGCGACGTGAAAGCTGCCGCTCGCAGCCAGCGCCCGCATCACGTCGACGGCGCTGCGCTGCTCGCGCGAAAAATCCGGCTGCGCGTAGGAGGGATCCGGAACGGGCGGCGGTGCCGGCGGCGGCATCGCCTCGACCGTCAGGGTGCCTTCGTCGACCAGGCCGTCGATCACGCCGGAACTGACGCCGGCCTCCCGCGCTGCCTCCGACTTGCCGTGCAGCAACCGGTCCGACAGCACCTCGATCGCCCGCCGGCGCGCCGGCGTCAGGCGCCGCGGCGGCTCGCCGACCAGCCGCACGCCGAGCCGCGTCCGCTCCGGCCCGAGATTATCGCCCATCCGCAGCGTCATCCGCAGCACCATGCCGCGTGCCGACAAAGTGTAATTGGAGACCCAGTCGACCAGCTGGCGCAGCTCCGGCTTCAGCGGCGGAACATCGAGCTTCTCGCTGACGTCCTTGAGCCGGTTGTGCAGCCGCGGATCGGGATTGGCGTTTTCCGCCCACACCACCGCAACGACCTCGCGCGGCCCGAGCGGAACGCCGATCACGTCGCCCGGCACAAGCTCCATGCCGCGCGGAACGCGGTAGGAATAGGTCTGGTTCAGCGCGACAGGCACCAGCACGTCGACGACACGAGTCGTCGATGCAGAGGATGGGCCGGAGCGCGTGGTGTGGTCCATTAAATCAGAGCCTTGGAGTCCGAACGTTGCACCGGGCTAGCACCGCCTTGCGGTCTTAGCGATCGGTAAACGAAGGCAGTGCGATATAATCAGGAGAATCGCAGCGCCAATAGCCCTTAACAGATGGCCCGGACCGATCAGCCCATCCCACCGCTCGAGCTCGACTGCGCCGACGCATCGGTCACGCAGGAGATGACGCGCTGGCTGTCGCATCTGCGTGCGGAACGGCGGCTGTCGCCGAAGACGCTCGAGGCCTATGCCCGCGACGTGCGCCAATGCCTCGCCTTTCTGGCCGGGCACTGGGGCGCGCGGGTGACGCTGAAGGCTTTTTCCGCGCTCGAGGCGAGCGATGCGCGCGCCTTCATGGCGATGCGCCGCGCGGATGAAATCGGCGGGCGATCGCTGATGCGGGCGTTGGCGGGCCTGCGCTCGTTCGGCCGTTTCCTGGAACGCGAAGGCAAGGGCAAGGTCGGCGCGCTCTCGGCGATCCGCGCGCCCAAGGTGGCGAAGAGCCTGCCGAAGCCGATTCACATGGAAGCAGCGAAACGCTTTGCCGATGCCGACGAGCGCGCGGACGAAACCCGCGAGACCTGGATCCTGGTGCGTGACGCCGCCGTCATGGCGCTGCTCTATGGTTCGGGCCTGCGCATCTCCGAGGCACTGGGGCTGAAGCGCCGCGATGTGCCAAACCCCGGCGAAGGCGACGTGCTCGTGGTGACCGGCAAGGGCAACAAGACCCGCATGGTGCCGGTGCTGCAGAACGTGCTGCAATTGATCGCGGACTATGCCGCGATCTGCCCGCATCAGCTCAGCCCCGCGGGGCCGATGTTCGTCGGCGCGCGCGGCGGCCCCTTGAGCCCGCGCATCATCCAGCTCACCATGGAGCGGCTGCGCGGCGCGCTTGGCCTGCCCGACAGCGCAACGCCGCATGCGCTGCGGCACTCCTTCGCCACGCATCTGCTCAGCCGTGGCGGCGATCTGCGCGCGATCCAGGAATTGCTCGGCCACGCATCGCTGTCGACCACGCAGATCTACACCGGCATCGACAGCGAGCGCCTGCTCGAAGTCTATCGCTCCGCGCATCCGCGCGGCTGAGCACCCAGGTCTGGATTCAAAATAAAGCGCGAGCTTTGGCCCGCCGTCATGCGCCGTTCATCTTCAGACGGCTACTCCAAGCCGCCCGCCCCTTGCCTTGTGCACCGCATTCGGCAATCGTGGCGCGGTCGCATCCGGAGGGGAATCATGAGCGCACATGAAAGTATGGAGCACGCGGAGCATGCCGAGCATGCTTCGGGCGAGAACAAGAAGATCGCGCTCCTGATCGCCGTGATCGCCCTGTGCCTGGCGCTGTCGGAAACGCTCGGCAAGGGCGCCCAGACCGAATCGATCAGCAAGAATGTCGAGGCCTCCAACCTGTGGGCCTTCTTCCAGGCCAAGAGCATCCGCCGGACCGCGGTGCAGACCGCGGCCGAACAGGGCAAGCTGAACCTCGCGACCACCACCGACGAGGCGGCCAGGGCCGCGCTGCAGAAGCAGATCGACGACTGGCAGAAGACCGCGGCGCGCTATCGCTCGGAGCCGGAAACCGGCGAGGGTTCAGAGCAGCTCTCCGAACGCGCCAAGCACGCCGAGCATGAGCGCGACGAGGCCACCGCGAAATATCATCATTTCGAGCTTGCCTCCGCCGCCTTCCAGATCGCCATCGTGCTGGCATCGGCGACCATCATCACGGGCATCCTCGCGCTGGCCTGGGTGTCCGGCCTGGTGACGCTCGCCGGCATCGTGATGACGGCGCTCGGCCTGTTCCAGCCGCACTTGCTGCATCTGCATTGAGGAGGCAAGACTCCGCTTTGTGACCGTCATCCTGAGGAGCGCGCCCTTGCGCGCGTCTCGAAGGATCGACGGCCACCGGCCGGGCCGTGCATCCTTCGAGACGCGCGTTCCGCGCTCCTCAGGATGACGGAATAGAAAGTTTTGATCAAAGAGGCTTACTGGTCTGGTGCACGCTTTTGCGGAAGCGCGCGATCACGCGCAGCGTGCGTGCCGCCCAGCCCTCGCCGTCGCCGCTGATCATCTCGCGAATGCGCCGCTTGATCGGCTCGACCAGCGCGGTGGCCTTGGCCCGCAGCGCCATCACGAAATTATAGAGCGCCTCGAACCAGGGCATCTCCAGCAGTTTCGGCCGCGTCACGTCGAACAGGAAGGCCGTCACGCCGACACCGACGAACTTGGCGAACAGAATCAGCGAGACCGCACTGAACCAGTATTGGTTCGCGAGCAGCCAGAGCCCGATCAGCTTGAGCGGAAACAGCGGGATGACCGGCACGACGAAGACGATCAGCGTCATCGCCGGCGACAGCGAATCGACCCGGTCGGCAAGCCATTGCTTGAGCGCGCGGAGCGGAATCCACGCGACCACCCGCGCCACGATCGGCTCGAGGTGGTCCCATAGCCAAGCCTCGATCAGGAAGACGATCGCAAGCAGGACCCAGAACGGCTGAAGCAGGCGGCGCAGCATCGCTATGATCTCAACCCGGCTGATGCCGGACGTTCGATCATCACATATGGATGGCGCGCTTGCCCACCGCAAGCGCGGCTTCCTTGATCGCCTCCGAACGGGTCGGGTGCGCGTGGCAGGTGCGTGCCAGATCTTCGGCCGATCCGCCGAATTCCATCAGAACGCAGGCTTCATGGATCATTTCGCCGGCTTCGCGGCCGACGATGTGGACGCCAAGCACCCGATCCGTCTTCGCATCTGCGAGAATTTTCACGAAGCCGTCGGTGGTCTGATTGACCTTGGACCGGCCGTTCGCCGTGAACGGGAATTTGCCGACGGTGTACGAGACGCCGGCCTGCTTGAGATCTTCCTCGGTCTTGCCGACCGACGACACTTCCGGCGTGGTATACACAACACCTGGAATGACGTCGTAGTTCACGTGGCCGGCCTGGCCCGCGATGATCTCCGCGCAAGCAACGCCTTCGTCTTCCGCCTTGTGCGCGAGCATCGGCCCGGCCACGACGTCGCCGATCGCATAGATGCCCTTCACGTTGGTCGAGAAGTGCGCGTCGATCTCGACGCGGCCGCGATTGTCGAGCGCGACGCCGGCTTCCTTCAGCCCGAGGCCCTCGGTGTAGGGCACCCGGCCGATGCAGACGAGCACGACGTCGGCTTCGATGGTCTCCGCGGCGCCGCCGGCGGCCGGCTCGACCTTGACCCGCAGCGTCTTGCCGGAGGTATCGACCGCGGTGACCTTGGCGCCGAGCTTGAAGACGAAGCCCTGCTTCTCGAGCATGCGCTGAAATTGCTTTGCCACCTCGCCGTCCATGCCGGGCAGGATGCGGTCGAGGAATTCCACGACCATGACGTCCGCTCCGAGACGCCGCCAGACCGAGCCAAGCTCGAGGCCGATAACCCCCGCGCCGATGATCAACAATTTCTCCGGCACCTTCTCCAGCGACAGCGCGCCGGTCGACGACACGATGCGCTTCTCGTCGATGTCGATGCCCTTCAGGCGGGCGATATCGGAGCCGGTGGCGATCACGATGTTCTTGGTCTCGACGGTCTCGGACTTGCCGTCGCCGGAGACCTCGACCTTGCCGGCACCGAGGATCTTGCCGGTCCCCTTGAGCACGTCGATCTTGTTCTTCTTCATCAAGAACTCGACGCCCTTGACGTTGCCGTCGATGCCCTGCTGCTTGAAGTTCATCATCGCGGGCAGATCGAGCTTCGGCGCCGGGACACTGACGCCCATCTTGGCAAAGGAGTGCCCGGCTTCCTCGAACATCTCGGAGGCGTGCAGCAGCGCTTTCGACGGCATGCAGCCGACGTTGAGGCAGGTGCCGCCCAGCGTCGCGTCCTTCTCGACGACGGCGACCTTCATGCCGAGTTGCGCCGCGCGGATCGCGCAGACATATCCGCCCGGGCCGGTGCCGATGACGACGAGATCGTAAGAAGCCATGATAGAAGGTCCTGTAGCTAAGCTCTGTGACAATTACGCGGGCGCGATCGTGACGGCAGACCGCCGCCCGCTCTTGATCGTGTGCTAGCGACCGCCCGACACGTCGAGGATCGCGCTGGTGACATAGGAAGCCTCGTCCGAGATCAGCCAGACGATGGCGTTGGCGATTTCATCGGCCGTGCCGACACGCTTCATCGGCACCATATGGGCAAGCCGATGCGCGCGATCGGGCTCGCCGCCCGCGGCGTGGATGTCGGTGTCGATCAGTCCGGGCCGGATGCCGGCGACGCGGATGCCCTCATTCGCGACTTCGTAGCCGAGGCCGATCGTGAAGGAATCGATCGCGCCCTTGGAGGCGGCATAGTCGACATAGGTGTTGGGCGCGCCGAGCTTTGCCGCGACCGAGGACAGGTTGACGATGACGCCGCCCTTGCCGCCATGCCTGGTCGACATGCGCTTCACCGCCTCGCGCGCACACAGGATGCTGCCGGTGACATTCACCGCCATCATCTGCTGGATGCGCTCGGCCGACATCTCGTCGACGCGCACGCCGCTCTTGCCGACGATGCCGGCATTGTTGACGAGCGCGCCGAGCGTGCCGAAGCCGTCGGCCGCCTTGAACAGCGCCAGGATGTCCTGCTCGCTGCCGACATCGCATTTCACCGCGATCGCCTTGCCGTTTTTGGCCTCGATCGCGGCGACGACCTCGTCCGCCGCGGTCTTGTTGGATGCATAGCCGACCACGATGCGATAGCCGCGCGCGGCGGCAGCGAGCGCGGTGGCGCGGCCGATGCCGCGGCTGCCGCCGGTGATGACAACGACCTTATCCGTCACTTTGATCCCCAAATGTGAGCACCCAACAGATCGCGGCGCCCAATCGGACGCCGCGCGCGATACGACCTTAGAGGTCCAGCACCAGGCGGGCCGGATCCTCCAGGCTCTCCTTGACGCGCACCAGGAAGGTCACCGCTTCCTTGCCGTCGATGACGCGGTGGTCGTAGGACAGCGCCAGATACATCATCGGCCGCACCTCGATCTTGCCGCCGACCACCATCGGCCGCTCCTGGATCTTGTGCATGCCGAGGATGCCGGACTGCGGCGCATTCAGGATCGGCGTCGACATCAGCGAACCGTAGATGCCGCCATTGGTGATGGTGAAGGTGCCGCCCTGCATCTCGTCGATCTTGAGCTGGCCGTCACGGGCGCGGCGGCCGTAGTCGGCGATCGACTTCTCGATCTCGGCGATCGACTTGTGGTCGCAGTCGCGCACCACAGGCACCACGAGGCCGCGGTCGGTGCCGACCGCAACGCCGATGTGATAGTAGTTCTTGTAGATCAGGTCGCTGCCGTCGATTTCGGCGTTGACCGCCGGAATGTCCTTCAGCCCCTGCACCACCGCCTTGGTGAAGAAGCCCATGAAGCCGAGCTTCGAGCCGTGCTTCTTCTCGAACGTGTCCTTGTAGAGGGCCCGCAGCTTCATCACCTCGGTCATGTCGACCTCGTTGAAGGTGGTCAGCATCGCGGCGGTGTTCTGCACGTCCTTGAGGCGGCGCGCGATGGTCTGGCGCAGCCGCGTCATCTTCACGCGCTCCTCGCGCGCGGCATCGTCGGCCGGCGAGGGCGCACGAACCTGCACGGCGGCGGCCGGCTGGTTGACCGGGGTCGGCGCCGAGGCGGCCTTCTCGATCGCGGCCAGCATGTCGCCCTTGGTCACGCGGCCGTCCTTGCCCGAACCCGGAACGGTGGACGCGTCGATGCCGCTTTCGGCCGACAGCTTGCGGACCGAGGGTGCCAGCGGCGCATCCGCCGGCGGCGCCTTCGGCGCGGCGGCAGCAGCCGGCGCAGCAGCGGGCGCCGGCGCGGCGGCCTTGGCGGGAGCAGCAGCAGCGGCGGCAGCGGGCTTGGCCGCAGCCGCGCCGTCATTGATCTGGCCGAGCAGCGCGCCGACGGCGACGGTCTCGCCGTCATTGGCGATGATCTCGCCGAGCGTGCCGGCGACCGGCGCGGGCACCTCGATCGTGACCTTGTCGGTCTCCAGCTCCACCAACGGCTCGTCCACCGCGACGG
The DNA here is from genome assembly GCF_029952935.1 of Bradyrhizobium sp. Mp19. Taxonomy (NCBI): domain Bacteria; kingdom Pseudomonadati; phylum Pseudomonadota; class Alphaproteobacteria; order Hyphomicrobiales; family Nitrobacteraceae; genus Bradyrhizobium; species Bradyrhizobium sp. Mp19. Next base: position 70,179 of record NZ_JASAUT010000010.1, read on the forward strand.
CTTCACCGGCCTTCTTGAACCAGCGGCCGATCGTGGCCTCGGTCACAGATTCGCCGAGCGTTGGAACGCGAATTTCAGTCATGGTCTTTTCCTCGATAACCCTGCGGTCGCAAAATTTGCGGTCGTGAAACTGTCCACCACTGCCCGCCAAAGCGAGCGATCCGGTACTCCGTGACGACAGCACTTCTGCTGGATGACGCGGGATACCGGATGCCCCGCTTTCGCGGGGCATGGTCAATGAAGGTCGTTAGTTCAGTGCGTCGTCGAGCAGCGCCTTGAGCTGCGCCAGATGTTTCGACATTAGGCCAGTCGCGGTTGCCGCCGATGCCGGACGGCCGGCATAGCGCGGACGCCTGTTGGGTGCGTGGATCTGGTTGAGCACCCATTCCAGATAGGGCTCGATGAAGTGCCAGGAGCCCATATTGCGCGGCTCCTCCTGGCACCAGACCACTTCGGCGTTCTTGAAGCGGCCGAGCTCCTGCACCAGCGCCTTCAGCGGCACCGGATAGAGCTGCTCGACGCGCATCAGATAGATGTCGTCGATGTCGCGCTTCTCACGCTCCTCATAGAGATCGTAATAGACCTTGCCGGAGCACAGCACGACGCGGCGGATCTTGTCGTCCGGCACCAGCTTGATCTTCTCGTCCGGCAGCATCTGCGCGTCATCGTACAGGATGCGGTGGAACGTGGCGTTCTTGCCGAGCTCCTCGAGCTGCGACACGGCGCGCTTGTGGCGCAGCAGCGACTTCGGCGTCATCAAGATCAGCGGCTTGCGGATTTCGCGATGCAGCTGGCGCCGCAGCACGTGGAAGTAGTTCGCCGGCGTGGTCGGATTGACCACCTGCATGTTGTCTTCGGCGCACATCTGCAGGTAACGCTCGAGGCGCGCGGAGGAGTGCTCCGGTCCCTGCCCTTCGTAGCCGTGCGGCAGCAGGCAGACGAGGCCCGACATGCGCAGCCACTTGCGTTCGCCCGACGAGATGAACTGGTCGAACACCACCTGCGCGCCGTTGGCAAAGTCGCCGAACTGCGCTTCCCAGAGCGCCAGCGCGTTCGGCTCGGCCAGCGAGTAACCGTATTCGAAGCCGAGCACCGCCTCTTCCGACAGCAGCGAGTTGATGACCTCGTAGTGGCCGGTGTCTTCGCCGCCGAGATGGTTGAACGGCGTGTAGCGGCTCTCGTCCTCCTGGTCGATCAGCACCGAATGGCGCTGCGAGAAGGTGCCGCGCTCGGAATCCTGCCCGGACAGGCGCACATGATGGCCTTCCTGCAGCAGCGTGCAGAACGCCAAGGCCTCACCGGTGGCCCAGTCGATCCCGACACCGCTGTCGATCGCCTTGGCGCGATTGTCGAGGAAGCGCTGGATGGTGCGGTGGACGCGGAAGCCGTCCGGCACCCTGGTGATCTTGCGGCCGATGTCCTTGAGCACCGTAAGGTCGACGCCGGTGACGCCGCGGCGGGCGTCTTCTTCCTGGTCGGCGATCTTGAAGCCCGCCCACTTGCCGTCGAGCCAGTCGGCCTTGTTCGGCTTGTAGCCGGCGCCGGCTTCGAGCTCGGCGTCGAGCCGCGCGCGCCAGTCGGCCTTAGCCTTCTCGACCTCGCCCTCGGTCAACACGCCGTCAGCGACCAGCCGCTTGGCGTAGATCTCCAGCGTTGACGGGTGAGAAGCGATCTTCTTGTACATCACCGGCTGGGTGAACGCCGGCTCGTCGCCCTCGTTGTGGCCGTGGCGCCGGTAGCAGAACATGTCGATGACGACCGGCTTGTGGAATTTCTGCCGGAATTCGATCGCGACCTTGGCCGCGAACACCACGGCCTCCGGATCGTCGCCATTCACGTGGAAGATCGGCGCATCGATCATCTTCGCCACGTCGGACGGATAGGGCGATGAGCGCGAGTAGCGCGGATAGGTGGTGAAGCCGATCTGGTTGTTGACGATGAAGTGCAGCGAGCCGCCGGTGCGGTAGCCCTTCAGATCCGACAGGCTGAAGCATTCCGCCACCACGCCCTGGCCCGCGAAGGCCGCGTCGCCGTGCATCAGCAGCGGCAGGACGGAGATGCGCATATCCGGCGGATCGCCGTGCTGGTCCTGCTTGGCGCGCACCTTGCCCATCACGACCGGATCGACGATTTCCAGATGCGACGGATTTGCGGTCAGCGACAAATGGATGTTGTTGCCGTCGAACTCGCGGTCCGAGGAGGCGCCGAGGTGATACTTGACGTCGCCGGAGCCTTCGACCGAATCCGGATTGGCCGAACCGCCCTTGAATTCATGGAACAGCGCACGGTGCGGCTTGCCCATCACCTGGGTCAGCACGTTGAGGCGGCCGCGATGCGGCATGCCGACCACGATCTCCTTCACGCCGAGATTGCCGCCGCGCTTGATGATCTGCTCGAGCGCCGGGATCAGCGATTCACCGCCGTCGAGGCCGAAGCGCTTGGTGCCGGTGAACTTGGTGTCGCAGAACTTCTCGAAGCCGTCCGCCTCGATCAGCTTGTTGAGGATCGCGCGGCGTCCCTCGGGCGTGAACGAGATCTCCTTGTCCGGCCCCTCGATGCGCTCCTGGATCCACGCCTTCTGGGCGGCGTTGGAGATATGCATGAACTCGACGCCGAGCGTCTGGCAGTAGGTGCGCTCGCAAATCTGCACGATCTCGCGCAGCGTGCCGTATTCGAGGCCGAGCACGTGGTCGAGGAAGATCTTGCGATCGAAGTCCGCCTCGGTGAAGCCGTAGGAGCGCGGATCGAGCTCCTCGCGGTCGCGCGGCGCCTCGATGCCGAGCGGATCGAGCTTGGCGTGGAAATGGCCGCGCATGCGGTAGGCGCGGATCAGCATCAGCGCGCGAACCGAATCGCGGGTGGCCTGATGGACGTCGGCATCGGACAGCTCGGCGCCCTTGGCCTGCGCCCTGGCCGCGAGCTTGGTGCCGACCGCCTTCTCGACCTGGGCCCAGTTGCCGTCGAGCGCGGAGGTCAGTTCGTCGCGCGGCGTCACCGGCCAGTTGTCGCGGCCCCACGAGGCGCCCTCGGCGTTCTTCTGGACGTCGGCCGGGGCGTCCTTCAGGCTTTTGAAGAAATCCTGCCATTCGGCGTCGACCGACGACGGGTCCTGCTCGTAGCGGGCGTAGAGGTCGTCGATGTAGGCGGCGTTGGTGCCCTGCAGGAATGATGAGAGTGCAAAAGCGGCGTTCGCGTCTTGGCGAGACATGGGCAGTCCTGGTGATTTTTTCGGTTCGCGCGTAGGAGACGGCGCTGATGCCGGTCTGGAAGTGCGCCGGCTGGATTGATACCCTTTACCCTATCTAGGACAGATATTCCTGCCTAAAAGAACTAAGAAATGAACTTATTTTCATTTTTTAGTGATCGGTATTCTGGCGATAAAACGCAATGAAAAAGCGGGTTCCCCAAGGGAAACCCGCCCGAAACACGCCAAATCTGGAAGGGAACTTCGCCGGACGGCGGTTACTTCAGCATCTCCGCGAGCGTGTGCCCGAGGCGCGCCGGCGACGGCGACACCCTGATGCCGGCGGCTTCCATCGCCGCCGTCTTGGAACCGGCGTCGCCCTTGCCGCCCGAGATGATCGCGCCGGCATGGCCCATGCGGCGGCCGGGAGGTGCGGTGACACCGGCAATGAAGCCGACCATCGGTTTCTTGCGGCCGCGCTTGGCCTCGTCCTTGAGGAACTGGGCGGCGTCTTCCTCGGCCGAGCCGCCGATTTCGCCGATCATCACGATCGACTTGGTCTTCTCGTCGGCCAGGAACATCTCCAGCATGTCGATGAACTCGGTGCCCTTGACCGGGTCGCCGCCGATGCCGACCGCGGTGGTCTGGCCGAGGCCCTCCTGGGTGGTCTGGAACACCGCCTCATAGGTCAGGGTGCCGGAGCGGGAGACGATGCCGACCGAGCCGGGCTTGAAGATGTTGGCCGGCATGATGCCGATCTTGCATTCGCCGGCGGTCATCACGCCGGGGCAGTTCGGCCCGATCAGCCGCGACTTCGAACCCGACAGCGAGCGCTTCACGCGCACCATGTCGAGCACCGGGATGCCCTCGGTGATGCAGACGATCAGCGGGATCTCCGCGTCGATCGCCTCGCAGATCGCGTCCGCCGCACCCGGCGGCGGGACATAGACCACGCTGGCGTCGGCGCCGGTCTTCTCGCGCGCTTCGGCGACGGTGTCGAACACCGGCAGGTTGAGATGGGTCGAGCCGCCTTTGCCGGGCGCCACGCCGCCGACCATCTTGGTGCCGTAAGCGATCGCCGCTTCCGAATGGAACGTGCCGTTCTTGCCGGTGAAGCCCTGGCAGATGACCTTGGTGTTCTTGTCGATCAGAATGGACATGGTTCGAGATGCTTTCGCGAGACGATCAGTGAAGGGGTTCAGTGAACACGCCGGTACACGCCGGTGAGCACGTCGGCCCACCCTTCCGCGTCAGGCGAGAACTGGATTTTCATGTTGTAGGTGTCGTCGTCGACGACCTCGTAGACGTGACGGGCATTGCCGCGCAGCGAGCCGCGCACCAGGATCAGCGACTTGCCCGCCCAGCCACCGGACGCCGGTGACGGCGGGTAGTAGCCGAGCGAGTCGTGCCAGAACAATTTGTAGGCCCGATCGTCGCGGTCGTAGGTGAACACGCCGTGGGTGGCGAAGCTCTCCTTGCCGTCGCGAGTCTGCACGCTGTCCTGGATCAGGTAGAAGCCGTTGAGCGCGATGCGCGCAACGACGTGCGAGGTGGCCGGACCGCCCGCGGTCCAGCGCGACGGATAGACCATCTCTTCGCCGCTCCACTCGCCCGCAAACGCCGCGAGCTTGCGGTGTTCGTCCAGCGGTGTCGGAGCGTCGAGATGATCGGCCATCGTTAGCCTCCCTTGACGGCTTTCACGATCTTCTGTGCAGCGTCATCGAGGTTGTCGGCGGGCAGGACGTTGAGGCCGCTCTCGCGGATGATCTTCTTGCCCTGCTCGACATTGGTGCCTTCGAGGCGCACCACCAGCGGCACCTTGAGACCGACCTGCTTCACCGCGGCGACCACGCCCTCGGCGATCACGTCGCACTTCATGATGCCGCCGAAGATGTTGACCAGGATGCCCTTCACGTTCGGATCGGCGGTGATGATCTTGAACGCGGCCGCGACCTTCTCCACGCTGGCGAAGTCGGAGGCCAAGCGGTCTTAGGAAGACAAATATGTCTGGCAACTCCTTGGCTCACAGAACGACATGGCTACGATCCGACTTGTTGACCATGCAGCCGATCGTGCCGTCGAGCGCGACGTAGTTGAGGTCGTATTTCGACGCCTCGATCTCCTTGGCGTCTTCCTCGGTCTCGTCGCGCAGCGCGACCACGTCCGGATGACGATAGAGCGCGTTGCTGTCGAACGACACCTTGGCGTCGAGCACGCGCAGCTGGCCCTGCTTGGTGACGACGAGCGGATTGATCTCGAGCATCGCCATGTCCTTGGCGGCGAAGGCGGCATAGAGCTGGCCGGTCAGCTTCTCGGCCTGCTTGGCGAGATCGCCGGTCAGCTTCAGCGCCTTGGCAACCGTGCGGCCGTGATGCGGCATGATGCCGGTCGCGGGATCGACCGAGAACGAGACGATCTTTTCCGGGGTCGAATGCGCGACCTCTTCGATATTCACGCCGCCTTCGGTCGACACCACGAAGGAGATTTCGGAGGTCTCGCGATTGACCAGGATCGAGAGGTAGAACTCCTTGTCGATGTCGGAGCCTTCCTCGATGTAGAGGCGATTGACCTGCTTGCCGTGCGGACCGGTCTGCACCGTGACCAGCGTCGCGCCGAGCATCTGCTTGGCGAATTCGCCGACCTCGGCGGCCGACTTGGCGATGCGGACGCCGCCCTTGTCGCCGGCCGATGCTTCCTTGAACTTGCCCTTGCCGCGGCCGCCGGCATGGATCTGGCTCTTCACCACCCAGATCGGGCCGGGCAGCTGCTTGGCCGCCGCGTCGGCCTCTTCCGGCTTCAGCACCGGCACGCCGCGCGAGATCGGCACGCCGAATTCATGCAGCAAAGCCTTGGCCTGGTATTCGTGGATATTCATGGAAAGACGCTCCCAAACCCTCGTGCGGCGACCTTTTACGTCAGCCTTGAGACTGGCATACCATATACCAAAGCTCGCGCAACTAAAAAATCCGCCGGAATTTCATCGCCTTGCACCCGATAGACGATTGAAACCGCCTATCGGGTCATTGCCATTCGAGATTACTTGCCGAGCAGATCGGGCGCGATCTTCTTGCAGGCGTCGACCAGGCCCTGCACCGCACCGACCGACTTGTCGAAAGCCTCGCGGTCCTTGCCCGCCAGTTCGATCTCGACGATGCGCTCGACACCCTTGGCGCCGACCACAACCGGCACGCCGACATACATGTCCTTCACGCCGTACTCGCCGTTGAGATAGGCGGCGCAGGGCAGCACGCGCTTCTTGTCCTTCAGATAGCTCTCGGCCATCGCGATCGCGGACGCGGCCGGCGCGTAGAAGGCCGAGCCGGTCTTGAGCAGGTTGACGATCTCGGCGCCGCCGTTGCGGGTGCGATCGACGATCTCATCGATGCGCGCCTGCGAGGTCCAGCCCATCTTGACGAGGTCGGGCAGCGGAATGCCGGCGACGGTCGAGTAGCGGGTCAGCGGCACCATGGTGTCGCCGTGGCCGCCGAGCACGAAGGCGGTGACGTCCTCGACCGAGACGTGGAATTCGTCGGCCAGGAAATAGCGGAAACGCGCGGAGTCGAGCACGCCGGCCATGCCGACCACCTTCTTGTGCGGCAGGCCCGAGGCCTTCTGCAGCGCCCACACCATGGCGTCGAGCGGGTTGGTGATGCAGATGACGAAAGCGTCGGGCGCGTACTTCTTGATGCCGGCGCCGACCTGCTCCATGACCTTGAGGTTGATGGAGAGGAGATCGTCGCGGCTCATGCCGGGCTTGCGCGGCACGCCCGCGGTGACGATGCAGACCTTGGCGCCGTCGAGAGCTTCATAGGAATTGGCGCCGACCAGATTGGAATCGAAACCGTCGACCGGCGACGACTGCGCGATGTCGAGTGCTTTGCCCTGCGGCACGCCCTCGGCAATATCGAACAGCACGACGTCTCCGAGTTCCTTGAGGCCGACGAGGTGCGCCAGCGTTCCGCCGATCTGTCCGGAGCCAATCAGAGCAATCTTGTCGCGTGCCATGGGAAATCAGTCCTTTGAACTGTGTACGGGAGGGAGGGAAGTCGGTTGCAAGGGTGGTTATCCCTTTCGATTGATCCATTCAAGTCGCGGCCTGCCCGATTGCGGGCCCTGCCTGGAATTCGATCAGGCATGCCAGCAACATCCGCCCCGGAGACACGAAAAGTTGCTCCGAACCGGACCGCGCGCAAGACGGAATTTCAAGACGAAATTTCGAGGCTGAATTTCAGGTCTCGACCAGGCCGGTCGACGCGCCGCTCGCCGAGGAGTCCTTCCGGCCGTGCGGCAGCGCCAGGTAGGATTCCGAGCTCATCTCGATCAGGCGCGAGGACGTGCGCTTGAACTCCATCGCCTCGACGCCTTCGGTCGCAAGGTAAAGCGACACCGGATCGGCCTCGGCCGAGGCCATCAGCTTCACGGCATTGTCATAGAGCGTGTCGATCAGCGAGATGAAGCGCTTGGCGGCATTGCGCTCGGCGTAGTCCATCACCGGAATGTGGTCGATCAGGATCGTATGGTAGTCGTGCGCGAGCCTGAGATAGTCGGACGCGGCCAGCGGCTTCTCGCAGATGTCCATGAAGCTGAAGCGCGCGACGCCGTGCGCCGAGCAGGGCACGTTCAGGATACGTCCCTTGATCGGAATGAGGCGCGCCTTGCACGGGGCATTGCCGGTCATCTTGCGCCAGGCCGCGTTGAGCGCGGCATCGGCCGCGTCATCCGCGGGCACCAGCCACATCTTGACGCCGACGAGTTTCTCCAGCCGGAAGTCGGTGCGCGCATCGAGCCGCAGCACGTCCATGTGGTCGGAGATCTGCGCGATGAACGGCAGGAACAGCGCGCGATTGAGACCGCCCTTGTAGAGATCGTCAGGCGCAACGTTCGAGGTCGCGACCACCACGGTGCCGAGATCGAACAGCTTTGCGAACAGCCGGCCGAGGATCATCGCATCGGCGATGTCGGTGACGTGAAATTCGTCGAAGCAGAGCAGCCAGGCTTCGTCGAAGATTGCCTGCGCGGTGAGTGCGATCACGTCGCCGTCCACGATCTCGCCGCGCGCGATCTGCTGACGGTAGCCGTAGATGCGCTCATGCGCCTCGGCCATGAATTCGTGGAAGTGCGCGCGGCGCTTGTGCTCGACCGGGCTCTGCTGGAAGAACAGATCCATCAGCATGGTCTTGCCGCGACCGACCTCGCCGTGGACGTAGAGCCCGCGCGGCGGCTTGTCGTCCTTGTCGCCGCCGAACAGCCGCCCGAACAGGCCTTGCTTGCGCTGCGGCTTGTAGCTCGCGAGCCGCTCATCCAGCGCGCCGAACGCCTCGGCGGCGCGGGCCTGCGCGGGATCGGCCTCGATCGCGCCGGAGGCGACCAGGGATCTGTAGAGTTCGAGAAAGGAACTGGGCGAGGTGGACAACATGAGCCCACCTTACGGCCCTAGTGCGCGGCAAATTGCAAGTCGTGAATTGTGCCGGTGGGTATGCACTTTCCTCTCCCTCGCCCCGCTCTTGCGGGGAGAGGGCTGGGGTGAGGGGCTCTCACCACCCGACGCGCTCTATCGACGGACCTGTACCCCCTCACCCGGATCGCATCTTCGATGCGATCCGACCTCTCCCCGCAAGCGGGGCGAGGTGAAGAGGCTCACGCGCAGAGCGCGTAGGAATCCTCGACCACATAGGGGCCGCCGCCTGTCGACGCGCGCGACGAGAACAGCACGAAGCGGTCCGCCATGAAGCTGCGGCTCGGGAAGTAGCCGCGCACCGACAGATAATCCGCGACGTCCTGGCTCGAAGCGTCATGCAAACGCGCGAGCGTGATATGTGGCGTGAATTTTCTGCCCTCGGGATTGAGCCCCATCCGCTGCATCATCCGCTCGAGCTCGGCCTGCAGTTCGATCAGCGGCCGACTGGGCTCGACGGCGGCAACCACCGCGCGCGGCTTGCGTCCGCCGAAGCTCGACAGGCCTTGCAGTTTGACCTCGAACGGTTTTCGGTTCACCCGAAACAGCATCGTCGCGATCTCGTTGGCCCAGAGGCCATCGATGTCGCCGATGAAGCGCAGAGTGACGTGATAATTTTCGGGATCGATCCAGCGTGCGCCGGGAAGGCCGCCACGCAAATTGGAAAGTGTCTGGCCGATCTCGGCCGGAATTTCCAGTCCAGTGAACAGACGCGGCATCGCATTAATCCTCGATGCTTGGCGCGGGTTTTGGGAGCCCGCACCCTGTAACGGCCCGGTGACGAATCACCGATGCCTATTTGTACCCGAGATATGTGACTCTGCGAAGCATGACCCGTTAACAGCTCGTAAACCTACGGACACAACCCGGCTCGCTGCCTGCGTTTCAGCTGCGTTGCCCTGATATTGCGCCGAGAAATGCCTCCACCGTGGGCAGGATATTCTTCACGATGATGTCCACACCTTCCGCCTTCGGATGCATGCCGTCAGCCTGGTTGAGCTTGGCATCGGCAGCAACGCCATCGAGGAAGAACGGATAGAGCCGCACGCCAAGGGACTTCGAGAGATCCGGATAGATTGCGTTGAACTTCGCTGCATACTCACTGCCATAGTTCGGTGGCGCGAGCATGCCGCACAAGAGCACGGCGATCTTGCGCGCCTGCAACTTTGTGATGATGTCGGAGAGCGCGGCACGCGTGACGGCGGGATCGATGCCGCGCAACGCATCGTTGGCGCCGAGCTCGACGATCACGGCATCGGTTCCATCGGGCACCGACCAGTCGAGCCGCTCGCGGCCGCCCGAGGCGGTGTCGCCGGACACCCCGGCGTTGCTCATCTCGACCTTTATCCCCTTGGCTTCCAACGCCTTTTGCAGCCGGATCGGGAACGCCGCCGGGCCCGGGAGGCCGTACCCGGCGCTCAGGGAATCGCCCAGAACCACCATCTTGATCGGCTTCGCCGGGCCTTTCTCCGGCCCGTTCTCCAGTCTTGGCGTCTGCGCGCTGGCCGCCGTCATCAAGCCCATAAGCAACACGAGTATGTGCACGAAGATTCTCAACCGGCCCTCGACCGCAGCCGCGGAAGTGCCATATGACCGAACCATGGACAGTCTCATCGAACCCTCTTCACTGACCGACGTCGAGCCGGACACCATTGCCGTCAGGAACGTCAATCTCTCGCTCGGCACCGGCGCGGCACGGGTCCATATCCTCAAAGATATCAGCCTTCGTGTGGCGGCGGGTGAGGCCATCGGCCTGATCGGCCCGTCGGGCTCGGGCAAGTCGACCTTGCTGATGGTGATGGCGGGGCTCGAACGTCCTGACAGTGGAGAAGTGGTCGTCAACGGCACCTCGTTCAATGCCCTCGATGAAGATGCGCTGGCGCGCTTCCGCGGCCGCCAGGTCGGCATCGTCTTCCAGTCGTTCCATCTGATCCCGACCATGACGGCGCTGGAGAATGTCGCGGTGCCGCTCGAACTCGCCGGCAATCCCGATGCGGCCGCGCGCGCTGCGCAGGAGCTGCAATCGGTCGGGCTCGGCGAGCGCCTGCATCACTATCCGACGCAACTCTCCGGCGGCGAGCAGCAGCGCGTCGCGATCGCGCGCGCGCTCGCGCCCGATCCCGCGATCCTCGTTGCCGACGAGCCGACCGGGAATCTCGACGAGACGACGGGCAAGCAGATCGTCGACCTGCTGTTCACCAAGCACGACGAGCGCGGCATGACGCTGGTGCTGGTGACGCACGATCTCGCGCTCGCGCAGCGCTGCGACCGCGTCGTGCGGCTGCGCTCCGGCCGCATCGACGGACAATCAACTACATGAGCTTTGCCACCACATGAGCATTGCGTCAGAAGTCGCGCTGCAGGGCCGCGCGTCGTCGCTTGCCTTCCGTTACGCGCTGCGCGAATTGCGCGGCGGCCTGCGCGGCTTCTACGTGTTCATCGCCTGCATCGCGCTCGGCGTGATGGCGATTGCCGGCGTCGGCTCGGTCGCCGCCAGCCTCGGCGACGGCCTGTCGCGCGAGGGACGCACGCTGCTCGGCGGCGACGCCGCGTTCTCGCTGATCTCGCGCGAGGCCAAGCCCGGCGAGGTCGCCTATCTGCGCACGCGCGGCGAGGTTTCGATCGCGGCCACGCTGCGTGCGATGGCGCGCAGCAATGACGGCAAGCTGGCGCTGGTCGAGCTCAAGGCGGTCGACGGCAAATATCCGATGCTCGGCGAGCTGACGCTCGAGCCGAACATGCCGGTCGCCGATCTGCTCGCCGAACGCGACGGCGCCTATGGCGCGGCCGCCGATTCGACGTTGCTGGCGCGGCTCGACCTGAAGCTCGGCGACCACGTCACCATCGGCAGTGCGACCTACCAGATCCGCAGCGTGGTGGTGGCCGAGCCCGACAAGCTCGCCGGCGGCGTCGGCCTCGGTCCGCGCTTCCTGATCAGCGAAGCCAGCCTGCACGCCACCGACCTGCTGCAACCGGGCAGCCTGGTGCGCTGGATCTACCGGGTGAAACTGCCCGACGGCGCCAACGACGATCGCGCCACCACCGCGCTGATCGACGGCGCGCGCAGTGCCGCGCCGGAGGCCGGCTGGGAGGTCCGCAGCCGCAGCAATGCCTCACCGCAGCTCGAGCGCACCATCAGCCGCTTCACCCAGTTCCTGACCCTGGTCGGCCTCGCGGCGCTGCTGGTCGGCGGTGTCGGCGTCGCCAACGCGGTGAAGAGCCATATCGACCGGCGCCGCGACGTCATCGCTTCGTTCAAGGCGCTCGGCGCCACCGGCCGCGACGTCTTCACGATCTACTGCACGCAGGTGGTGGTGCTGGCCGGGATCGGCTCGGTGATCGGGCTCGTGCTCGGCGCCGCGCTGCCCTTCGTCATCGTCGGCCTGTTCGGCAAGCTGCTGCCGCTGCCGGTGGTGCCCGCGCTGCATCCCGACGAGCTGGCGCTGTCCTTCATCTACGGCCAGCTCACCGCGCTGGCGTTCGGGCTGTGGCCGCTCGGCCGCGTGCATGACGTGCCGGTCGCCGCGCTGTTCCGCGAGACCGTCACCAGCGAGTGGCATCGCCCGCGCTGGAGCTATCTGGCGCTGATGGCCGTGGTGATCGCGCTCCTGATCGGCGTCGCGATCGGGCTTGCCTATGACAAGCGGGTCGCCGCCGTGTTCGTCGCCTCGTCGATCGCGGTGTTCCTGCTGTTGCGCGGAATCGCCGAGCTCCTGATGGCGGTGGCGCGGCGGCTGCCGCGCAGCCGCATGACCATGCTGCGGCTCGCGATCGCCAACATCCACCGGCCGGGCGCGCTGACGCCGTCGGTGGTGCTGTCGCTGGGGCTGGGGCTCGCGGTGCTCGTCACCATCACCCAGATCGACGGCAATCTGCGCCGACAATTCCTCGCCGCCCTGCCCGAGCGGGCGCCGTCGTTCTTCTTCATCGACATCCCCTCCACCGAAGCCGACCGCTTCAATGCCTTCCTGGCCAAGATCGCCGCCGGCTCGACCGTCGAGGACGTGCCGATGCTGCGCGGGCGCATCGTGGCCGCGCGCGGCGTCAAGGCCGACCAACTCAAGCCGTCCGTCGATTCGGAATGGGTGCTGCAGAGCGACCGCGGCCTGACCTATACCGGCGAAATTCCCAAGGGCTCGAAGATCGTCGAGGGCGAATGGTGGGGGCCGGACTACAGCGGGCCTCCGCTGGTCTCGATGGAGAAGAAGATCGCCGACGGCCTTTCCCTGAAGATCGGCGACGAGATCGTGGTCAACGTGCTCGGCCGCGACGTGCCGGCGAAGATCGCCAACCTGCGCAACATCGACTGGCAGGGCCTCGGCATCAATTTCGTGCTGGTGTTCTCGCCGAATGCCTTCAAGGGCGCGCCGCACAGCCATGTCGCGACCCTGACGGAACCACACGCCGATTCCGCCGACGACGCGCGCATCATCAAGCAGGTCGCCGACGCGTTCCCGATGGTGACCAGCGTGCGGGTCCGCGAGGCGCTGGAGACGGTCGGCAGCGTCGTCAGCAATCTGGTGCTGGCGATCCGCGGCGCCAGCGCCGTGACCCTGATCTCGGCGATCCTGGTGCTCGGCGGCGCGCTCGCGGCCGGACACCGCCACCGCGTCTATGACGCCGTGATTCTCAAGACGCTCGGCGCCACGCGGGTGCGATTGCTCGGCGCCTACGCGCTGGAGTATCTGATGATCGGTTTTGCAACCGCTGTGTTCGGGGTGATCGCCGGCTCGATCGCGGCCTGGCTGATCGTGACGCGGCTGATGACGCTGAGTTTTATCTGGCAGGCCGGCAGCGCCGCGCTGGTCGTGGTCGCCGCGCTGGTCGTCACGGTCGGACTGGGGCTCGCCGGGACGCTGCTCGCGCTAAACCAGAAGCCGGCCTCAGTGTTGCGGAATTTGTGACAAAATGTAGCGGCGCGAGCGCCGTTTTTGCCTGTAACGCTAGGGTAGAGCGACATTCGGCCGCGCGTGGAAGCTTGCGTCGGATGTGTTAATTTCCCACATACCAATCGGGTCGGATAGTCGGTTTGAATGACACGGAATTAATGTTCCGCAAACCGAGCCATCTGAGATAGATTTACGACCGGCGCCGCAAATCCCTTGCGCTCCACCGGGACCAACCACGGGAATTCGACCATGTCGGACCTAGACCGCAACTACGCTTCTCCTTTCGGCCGGGCCGCCGGGCGCATTGACGCTGCGGCCGTCGACGCCGGTCTGCGCGCCTACATGCTGCGCATCTACAACTACATGAGCATCGGCCTGGCCATCACCGGCCTCGCCGCGCTCGGCGTCTACATGGGTGCGGTGACCACCGACCAGTCGGCCGCCGTCGCCAAGTTCGGCAACGCCTATCTGACGCAGTTCGGCTACGCGATGTTCGTGAGCCCGCTGAAGTGGCTGTTCATCCTCGCCCCTCTGGCGATGGTGTTCGTCATCTCGGCCGGCATCAACCGCCTGCAGCCCGCGACCGCCCAACTCCTGTTCTGGGTGTTCTCGGCGCTGATGGGTCTGTCGCTGTCGTCGATCTTCCTGGTGTACACGCACACCTCGATCGTGCGCGTGTTCTTCATCACCGCGGCGACGTTCGGCGCGCTGAGCCTCTACGGCTACACCACCAAGCGTGACATGAGCGGCATGGGCTCGTTCCTGTTCATGGGTCTGATCGGCATCATCATCGCGAGCCTGGTCAACCTGTTCCTGGCAAGCTCGGCGCTGCAGTTCATCGTCTCGGTGGTCGGCGTGCTGGTGTTCGCGGGCCTCACCGCCTGGGACACCCAGCGGCTGAAGAACGACTACATCTACGGCTACGCCTCGCAGGGTGGCGTGATGGCAGAGCGGGCGGCAATCACTGGTGCGCTGTCGCTCTACCTGAACTTCATCAACCTGTTCACGCTGCTCCTGCAGCTGCTCGGCCAGCGCGACTAAGCGCCTCGAGCGGAACCGATCGATCCAGCCTTGCAATCCAAGCTCCGGCCATCCGGCCGGGGCTTTTTCTTTTGGGCGGGGCAGGATGTGGCGTAGCCCGGATGAAGCGCAGCGCAATCCGGGGCAAGTTCATCCATGGCTGCGACAGTCCCGGATTTCGCGAAGCCTGTCATCGGGCGCGCGTTCGCGCGACCCGTTGGCTCCATCCGGGCTACAAGCTTTTCGTTTGCGCGAGGCAAAAATAGTGGCGAGGCCGCGCGAGGGCCGCACAACTGCGCCGGCGGATTAGCGGATTTGTAGCCCGGATGAGCGAAGCGATATCCGGGGAAGCTGTACCCGGGTGGTGAGATCCTCCCGGATGTCGCTTCGCTCATCCGGGCTACGAGAAATCCCTACACCAGCGACAGCTTGCGGTCGATCACGAACAGCACGCGTTCGAGTTCATGGCCGCGGCGCAGGATCAGGCCGGTCGCGGAAATCACGCTGTACATGCCCTGCTTGCGCGCAAGCCGGGGGTCCTTCTCGATCCGGTAGATCGGCACTTCCGACGCGCGCCGGAACACCGAGAACACGGCACGGTCCTTCAGGAAGTCGATCGCATAATCGCGCCACTCGCCGTCGGCGACCATGCGGCCGTAGAGATTGAGAATGCGGTTGAGTTCAAGTCGATTGAAAGTCACGCGGTTGGGCTGAGGGGTCGCGGCGGCGGTGCGCGCCGCGGCACGACTCCCGCTCGGATCAGTGTCCTCCGAGATCAAACTCATCGAGCGCCTCCTGTCACCTCGGTGGCGATCGGGTTCCAAAGGCCCCTCTTCGGGATCGTCACGAGAGTGACATGATCGCGCTAAGCGAGCGGGCCCGCAAGGGGCCAATCGCAATGCAACCGGGCCTTAACCACGGCCGCGCGCGGCGGATTGTCCGGAAAACCGCAGAGTCACGGGAACGTTAGCGGAATCATATTGCTGCCCCACTTCCGCCCATCGCCCGCCCCGCTGCCCTGCGAAAAGGAAATCCTGCGTTGGCCCGGTCCTTTCGGTTCCGGATTCCTCAGCCCCCAGCCCCCCGGGGCCGTCGGGATCGGGCCTGTTCGCAGGGGAGTTAAATCCCAACACTGGGCCAACGAAAGTTGGTCCTTTTTGTTTTTGGGACCTGCGCAAGCTGGACGCGCGCAAAACCCCGGCGCTTTCCTTTCGGCAAATCACTGAATGCAGGTTCGTCGCCATGCGCGGCTGCACGACAACATGCGTGCGGTCCAACGGCGCGCCACGGGCGGAAGCCGGCGCATCGCGCCTTACCGCAGCAAGGCTCTAGTGAAGCGAGGTGAAGGCAGCGCCGAGCATCGGGCCCGGCTTGTCGCGGTTGCCGTCCTGGACGTACACCGCCGCAGCATCGACACCGTCACGCGTGATGTTCTCCAGCGGCACGGTCCAGCTCCCGGACGAACCGTTCCAGTCACCGACCTTGAGGAGATTGCGCACCACGTTGTGGTAGGTGATCTCGCGGCCGCGGTTCTCGCCGCGCGCGATCGAGATCGGCACCGACTTCGAGATCGAGCAGATCCAGACCTCGCCGCGCGACACTGCGGGCGACTTCGACGCGGCGACCGACACGTTGATCTGCTTGCCGGTCAGCGTCATCGTCACCGGCACCGACATCACGCTGCCGCTCTTCTCGGTGTCCTTGATCGCGCTCTCGATGCTGGCGCGGTCGCTGCCGATCACATGCGCGGAGCCGTTGATCACGGCCTGTGGCGTGTAGACGTCGCGATCGCCGCGCACATGCGAATAGGCCTTCTGGCGCGCGCTGAAACGGGAATCGGCCAGGGTGTCCTTCCAGCCGAGATAGTCCCAATAGTCGATCGGCATGCTCAGCGCGATGACGTTGGGGTCCTTCGCGAGGTCACCGATGATCTTGTCCGCGGGCGGACAGGACGAGCATCCCTGCGAGGTGAAGAGTTCGACGACGGCACGCGGATCGGCGTGGGCGGGGCGGATGATCGCGACGATTGCGCAGATACCAAGGGCGCTGGACCATCGCGAGATAGAATTATAGGCCATCATCGCTGTCATACTGCGAACCAGTCGTGATGATTTCCATCCGTAATTGTACGGAGCATGAAGTCTGTCCCTGAACTTGCGTGCCCCAAAACGCGAGAAAGCGGCCTTTTCATAGGCCGCCTTCTTTTTAGTCGCTACTCACTAAGCGGTGAGGCACCGATCACAAATCCGCGTTAGGCCGCGAGTTTGCGCAGCACATAATGCAGGATGCCGCCGTTGCGATAGTAGTCGAGCTCGTCCAGCGTATCGATGCGGCAGAGCAGCGGCACATCCTTCTTGCCGCCGTCGGCGGAGACGATTTCGGCCGTCAGCGTCTGGCGGGGCTTCAAATCGCCCTGCAGCCCGCGGATCGTGACCTTTTCGTCGCCCTTGAGGCCGAGCGAGGACCACGACGTGCCGTCCTGGAAGGTGAGCGGAAGCACACCCATGCCGACCAGGTTGGAGCGATGGATGCGCTCGAAGCTCTGGCAGATCACCGCGCGCACGCCGAGCAGACGGGTGCCCTTCGCGGCCCAGTCGCGCGACGAGCCGTTGCCGTATTCGGCGCCGGCGAACACCACCAGCGGCACGCCTTCCGCCTGGTACTTCATCGCGGCGTCGTAGATCGACATCTGCTCGCCGTCGGGCCAGTGCTTGGTCAAACCGCCTTCCGGAATATTGCCGTCGGCGCCCTTCAGCATGAAGTTCTTGATGCGGATGTTGGCGAAGGTACCACGCATCATCACTTCATGGTTGCCGCGCCGTGTGCCGTACTGGTTGAAGTCGGCGGGGCGCACCTGGTGCTCGCTGAGGAACTTGCCGGCGGGCGAGGTCAGCTTGATCGAACCGGCCGGCGAGATGTGGTCGGTGGTGATCTTGTCGCCGAACATCGCGAGGATCCGTGCATCGACCACGTCGACGATCGGCTCCGGCTGCTTCTTCATGCCCTCGAAATAGGGCGGGTTCTGCACATAGGTCGAGCTCATGTTCCAGCGATAGGTCTCGCTTTCCGTGGTCTTGATCTTGCGCCAGTTGGTATCGCCCTTGAACACGTCGGCGTACTTCTTCTTGAAGATCGTCGCGGTGACGTACTTCTTCATGAAGGCGTTGATCTCCTTGGCGGTCGGCCAGATGTCCTTGAGGAACACCGGCTTGCCGTCCTTGCCGATGCCGAGCGGCTCGACCGCGAGATCCTTGGTCACGGTGCCGGCGAGCGCATGCGCGACGACGAGCGGCGGCGAGGCGAGGTAGTTCGCCTGCACGTCCGGCGAGACGCGGCCTTCGAAGTTGCGGTTGCCCGACAGCACAGCGGCGGCGACGATGCCGTTTTCGTTGATCGACTTCGAGATATCTTCCGGCAGCGGGCCGGAATTGCCGATGCAGGTGGTGCAGCCGAAGCCGACGAGGTTGAAGCCGACCTTGTCGAGATCGGCCTGCAGGCCGGAATTGGCGAGATACTCCGCCACCACCTGGCTGCCCGGCGCGAGCGAGGTCTTCACCCACGGCTTGGCCTTCAGGCCCTTGGCGGCGGCCTTGCGCGCCAAGAGGCCGGCGCCGATCAGCACGCTCGGATTGGAGGTGTTGGTGCAGGAGGTGATCGCCGCGATCACGACGTCGCCATGGCCGAGATCGAAGTCACGGCCCTCGACCGCAAAACGCTTCTGCTCGCCCTCGGGCTTCTTGTATTCGCCGACCAGCGCGGTCGCGAAACCGGTCGACACCGCCGGCAGCGCGATGCGGCCTTCGGGGCGCTTCGGTCCGGCCATCGACGGCACGACATCGCCGAGGTCGAGCGTCAGCGTGGTGGTGAACACCGGATCGGCCGACTTGGCGGTGCGGAACAGGCTCTGCGCCTTGGCGTAGGCCTGCACCAGCTTGACGCGATCGGCCTTGCGGCCCGAGGTCTTCAGGTAATCGATGGTTGCGGCATCGACCGGGAAGAAGCCGCAGGTCGCGCCGTATTCGGGCGCCATGTTGCCGATGGTCGCCTTGTCCGCGACCGAGAGATAGTCGAGGCCCGGGCCGAAGAACTCGACGAACTTGCCGACCACGCCGAGCTTGCGCAGCATCTGGGTGACGGTCAGCACGAGGTCGGTCGCGGTGACGCCTTCCTTGAGCTGGCCCTTGAGCTTGAAGCCGACCACCTCAGGCAGCAGCATCGACAGCGGCTGGCCGAGCATGCAGGCCTCCGCCTCGATGCCGCCGACGCCCCAGCCGAGCACGGCGAGGCCGTTGACCATCGTGGTGTGCGAGTCGGTGCCGACCAGCGAGTCGGGATAGGCGACCTCGAAGGTGCCGGTCTTCCGGCCGACCGTCATCTTCTCCTTCTTGGTCCACACCGTCTGCGCGAGATATTCGAGATTGACCTGGTGGCAGATGCCGGTGCCGGGCGGCACCACCGAGAAGTTCGAAAACGCCTTCTGGCCCCACTTCAGGAACTCGTAGCGCTCCTGGTTCTGCTTGTATTCCTCGGTGACGTTCTTCGCGAACGCCTTGTTGTCGCCGAAGAAGTTGACGATCACCGAGTGGTCGATGACGAGATCGACCGGCACCAGCGGGTTGATCTTCTCGGCATCGCCGCCGAGGTTCTGCATCGCGTTGCGCATCGCGGCGAGATCGACCACGGCCGGGACGCCGGTGAAATCCTGCATCAAGACGCGCGCCGGGCGGAACGCGATTTCGTGCTCGAGCTGGCGCTTCTTCAGCCACTTCGACACCGCAACGATGTCTTCCTTCTTGACGGTGCGGCCGTCCTCATTGCGCAGCAGGTTCTCCAGCAGAACCTTCATCGAATACGGCAGCTTCGAAATCCCCTTCAGTCCGTTCTTCTCTGCCTGGGGCAGGCTGTAATAGACGTAGGACTTGCCGCCGACCTTCAGGGTCTTGCGGCATTTGAAGCTGTCGAGCGAGGTCATGCGAGGAATCCCAATTCTCAGTTATACCCGGCAAGGGTAACTAAACACCGGCGATCGGCACTGGCCAAGGGATGGCCTGGGGTGGGTTGCGGCCGCCGATTGTGTGTGCTGCATCAAGTTCCGGGCTTATAGAACCTTTCTAGAAGCACCGCCACACCGACAAGCGTGCGACAGCGTTGCGCGACCCAAAAATTCTCACGCGGTAGCGAAAGATTTCAGAGGGCTGTGACAAGACGAACCATGCGGCTCTCGGGACGAAATCTGAAATGCGTGCGCGGCGGACGCGAGGTGTTTTCCGGCCTCGATCTGTCGGCCACGGCCGGCGAGGCGCTCGCCATCACGGGCCCCAACGGCGCCGGCAAGACCTCGCTGCTGCGCGTCCTCGCCGGGCTATTGGTTCCCGCCGAGGGTGTGGTCGCGCTCGAAGGCGGCGACGCCGAGCTCAGCCTGCCTGAGCAGGCCCACTATCTCGGCCATCGCGACGCCCTGAAGCCTGCGCTGAGCGTTGCGGAGAATCTGTCCTTCTGGCGGGAATTCCTCGGCGGCGAGACACAGGACGCCGGCGGCTGCCTTGCCGCGGTGGCGCTCGACCACGCCGCGCATCTGCCGGCGGCCTACCTCTCCGCCGGCCAGCGCCGCCGCCTGTCGATCGCGCGCCTGCTCTCGGTGCGGCGGCCGGTGTGGCTGCTGGACGAGCCGACATCGGCGCTCGATGCGGCCGGACAGGCGCTGTTCGTCGGGCTGATGCGCGACCATCTCGCACAGGGCGGCCTGATCGTCGCGGCGACGCACCTTCCGCTCGGCATCGATGCGCGCGATCTGCGGATGGGAGGCGTGCCATGAGCGCGCTTGGCGCCTTGATCCGGCGCGACATCCGCATCGCGCTGCGCGTCGGCGGCGGCGCGCTGATCGGCGTGCTGTTCTTCCTCACCGTCACCGTGCTGATGCCGTTCGCGGTCGGGCCGGATCTGGCGCTGCTGTCGCGGCTCGGCCCCGCCATCCTCTGGCTCGGCGCGTTGCTGGCGAGCCTGCTCACGCTCGACCGGCTGTTCACGGCCGACCACGAGGACGGCTCGCTCGACCTCATCGTGATGAGCCGGACGCCGCTGGAACTCGCCTGCGCGGCCAAGGCGCTGGCGCACTGGATCGCGGCGGGCCTGCCGCTGATCGTCGCAACCCCGGTGCTCGGCCTCCTGCTCAATCTCGACGGCACCGCGACGCTTGCGGTCGCCGCGACGCTGCTGGCGGGAACACCGGCGCTGACCTTCACCGGCATGATCGGCGCGGCCCTGGCGGTGACGCTGCATCGCGGCGGGCTATTGCTCGCGGTGCTGGTGCTGCCGCTGTCGATCCCGGTGCTGATCTTCGGCGTGGCGGCCTCGCAGGCCGCCATATCGGGGCCTTTGCCCTTTGGAACACCGTTCTCGATCCTCTGCGCGCTGTCGCTTGCCAGCCTCGTGATCGGCCCCTTTGCCGCCGCCGCGAGCCTGCGGCACGGGCTGGACTGAGATGAGCCCGATCAAATCTCGCCGAGGGGAATTCGGCCAATTGCCTGCGACACATCGGACGACTATCAGGGTGCCATGAAGCTGACCGCGACGCTGACCGACCTCGCCAATCCGACCAAGTTTCTGGCGCTGACCGCGCGCATCCTGCCGTGGCTCGCCGGCGTGACCGCGATCCTGCTCGCGATCGGGCTCTACCAGTCGGCGATGGCGCCCGACGACTACCAGCAGGGCGCCACGGTGAAGATCATGTTCATCCACGTTCCGAATGCGTGGCTGTCGATGTTCGTCTGGGGCGTCATGAGCGTGGCCGCGCTCGGCACGCTGGTGTGGCGGCATCCGCTCGCCGACGTCGCCGCAAAGGCCGCCGCGCCGATCGGCGCCGCCTTCACCTTCCTTGCACTCGTCACCGGCTCGCTGTGGGGCCGGCCGATGTGGGGCACCTATTGGGAATGGGATGCGCGCCTGACCTCGGTCTTGATCCTGTTCCTGATGTATCTCGGCCTGATGGCGCTGTGGCGCGCGGTGGAGGACCCGTCGCGGGCGGCGCGTGCGGCGGCGGTGCTCACTCTGGTGGGCGCGATCAACATCCCGATCATCAAGTTCTCGGTCGACTGGTGGAACACGCTGCATCAGCCGGCTTCGGTGTTTCGCGCCGGCGGGCCGACGCTCGACAAGGCGTTCCTGTGGCCGCTGCTGGTGATGGCGATCGCGTTTTCGCTGCTCTTCATCACCTTGCATCTTGCGGCGATGCGCAACGAGATCCTGCGCCGGCGCGTGCGCAGCCTGCAGATGATGCAGGCCAGCCGCGTCTCGTTCACGACTGGTTCGCGCGATCAAAGCGCGTCAAACGAAATTGGAGCGGCGTGACACGATGGCGCTTGGTCCCTACGCCTCCTTCATCGTGACGTCCTACGCGCTGGTCGCGGCGGTCGTGCTGCTGTTGATCGTCTGGATCATCGCCGACTATCGCCGGCAACAGGCGCGTCTCAGGGAGATTGAGGCCAGCGGCGTGTCGCGCCGCTCCGGCCGCAGCGCGGCGGATATCAGATGAGCGATCAGGCGACCAACAGCCCGCCGCAAGCCCGCCGCCTGCTGGTGGTGCTGCCGCTGGTGATCTTCCTCGGCCTCGCCGGGCTGTTCCTGCTGCGACTCTATGGCGGCGATCCCTCGAAAATCCCGTCGGCGCTGATCGGCCGGCCGGCGCCGCAGACCGCCCTGCCCGCGCTCGACGGCCTGGTGCGGGACGGCGCGCCTGTCCCCGGTCTCGATCCCGCCGCCTTCAAGGGCAAGGTCTCGGTCGTCAATGTCTGGGCGTCGTGGTGCGTGCCGTGTCACGATGAAGCGCCGCTGCTGACCGAGCTCGGCAAGGACAAGCGCTTCCAGATCATCGGCATCAACTACAAGGACTCGCCCGAGAACGCCCGGCGCTTCCTCGGCCGCTATGGCAATCCGTTCGGCATCGTCGGCGTCGACGGCAACGGCCGGGCCTCGATCGAATGGGGCGTTTATGGAGTGCCCGAAACTTTCCTGGTCGGGCGCGAGGGCACCATCGTTTACAAGCTGGTCGGCCCGGTGACGCCGGACAACGTCAACAGCGTGCTCAAGGCCGAGATCGAGAAGGCGCTCGCGGCGGGCAGCTAGCCGGAGCGGCTTCTTGGCCCTCACCTCTCCCCGTTCTTTACGGGGAGAGGTCGAAATTCGCGCGAAGCGGGAATTTCGGGTGAGGGGCTTTGGACGGTGTTTGTCACAAACTCCGAGCCTATCCGTGGAGAGACCCCTCACCCCAACCCTCTCCCCGCAAGAGCGGGCCGAGGGAGCAGAGTGCTGATCACCCCTTCCGCACGTCGCCCGCGTCGGCCTCGCTCGCCTCCAGCGAGACCGGCTCGAGGTGATAGCGCTTGGTCAGTGGCATCTGGGCGATGGCGAAGATCATGGTCAGCGGCGTCACGCCGAACACCTTGAAGTTCACCCAGAAATCCGTGGTCTGCGTGCGCCAGACGAGCTCGTTGAGAACCGCCATGCCGGCGAAGAACAGCGCCCAGCGCATGGTGAGGATGCGCCAGCCCTGCGGCGTCAGGTTGAACACCTGGTCGAACATGATGGCGATGAAGGAGCGGCCGAAGAAGAGCCCGCCGCCGAGCACGGCCGCGAACAGGCCATAGATGATGGTCGGCTTGAGCTTGATGAAGGTCTCGTCGTGCAGCACCAGCGTCAGCGTGCCGAACACAAGGACGATCGCGCCGGTCACCAGCGCCATGATCGGCACGTGCTTGGTCACCACATAGGACGCGATCATTGCGGCCACGATCGCCACCATGAACGCGCCGGTCGCGACGAACAGATGGTACTTCGCGTTGGCGATAAAGAACACGAGCAGCGGCCCGAGTTCGGTCGCCAGCTTGAACAGCGGATGCGGCTGGGTCTTGTCCATCAACTCTCTACTTTGATTTGAGGCATGACCCGATCCGAAAACCGGTGTCCACTTTTCGGGGTCATGCCTCGATTCCAGCAATTGCCTTGGCAAAATCCTTCGCCGTGAAGGGCGCGAGGTCCTCGACGCCTTCGCCGACGCCGATGAAATGCACCGGCAGCTTGTGCTTCTCCGACAGCGCGACAAGGATGCCGCCGCGCGCCGTGCCGTCAAGCTTGGTCATCACGAGCCCGGTGACGCCTGCCGTACGATGAAACGCCTCGACTTGCGACAACGCATTTTGTCCCACCGTGGCGTCGAGCACGAGCAGCACCGCGTGCGGCGCCGACGCATCGACCTTCCTGATGACGCGCACGACCTTTTCCAGCTCGTTCATCAGCTCGGATTTGTTCTGCAGGCGGCCGGCGGTGTCGATCAGCAGCACGTCGCGCGCCTGCTCCTTGGCCGCGGTCAGCGCGCTGAAGGCAAGGCTCGCCGAATCCGAGCCCTGGGCGCCTGATATCACCGGCGACTTGGTGCGCTCGCCCCAGACCTTGAGCTGCTCGATCGCCGCGGCGCGGAAGGTATCGCCGGCGGCCAGCATGACCTTGCGGCCCTCTGCGGAAAATTTCGCCGCCAGCTTGCCGATCGTCGTGGTCTTGCCGGAGCCGTTGACGCCGACCACCAGGATGACGAACGGCTTTTTCGCGGCATCGATCTCGAGCGGCTTTGCCACCGGCGACAGCACCTTCTCGACCTCGGTCGCGACCACGTCCTTGACCTCGTCGGCCGAGATCGCCTTGTCGTAGCGCCCCTTGCCGACAGCCTCGGCAATGCGGACCGCGACATCGGTACCGAGATCGGCGCGCAGCAGCACATCCTCGATGTCATCGAGCATGGCCGAATCGAGCTTGCGCTTGGTGACGAGGTCGGCGACCGCGGTCCCGATCGAACTCGAGGTCCGCTTCAGGCCGCCTTTCAGCCGCTGCCACCAGCTCTGTTTTGGAGTTCCCGCAGTGGTATCGTTCATGGCGCGGCTGTGTTAGCCGTTTCGCACTCCAAACGAAAGTCTCGACGAATTGATCGATGTTCCCCAATTAACCGCGGAAGAAATCCTGGGCCGCGTGCTCCACCGCGACGGGCTGATGCTGGTGATCGACAAGCCGGCCGGCCTGCCGGTGCATCGCGGCCCGAAGGGCGGGCCCAATCTGGAGGCCTCGTTCGACGCGTTGCGGTTCGGCCTGCCGCGGCCGCCGGTGCTGGCGCATCGGCTTGACAAGGACACGTCCGGCTGCCTCGTCCTGGGACGCCACCGCAAGGCAACCGCCTCGCTCGGGCTGTTGTTCAAGCACAGCAAGATCTCGAAGACCTATTGGACCGTGGTCGAGGGCGGCCCCGCCGAGGACGAAGGCACCATCGACATGCCGCTCGGCCGGCTCAACGCCGAGCGCGGCTGGTGGCAGAAGCCGGACCCGGATGGCCAGAAGGCGATCACCAACTGGAAGGTGCTGGGGCGTGGCGACGGCCTCACCTGGCTCGCGATGGAGCCGGTCACCGGCCGCACCCATCAGCTGCGGGTGCATTCGGCGGCGATGGGCTGGCCGATCGTCGGCGACAATATCTATGGCAACGGTCCGCGCTTCGGCGAACCGACCTTGCATCTGCATTCCCGCGAGATCGGCATCCCGATCTCCAGGAACAAGGACCCGGTGCATGTGGTCGCGCCGGCGCCCGAACACATGCGGGAGCGACTCAAGGCCTGCGGCTGGAACGGGCAGTAGCCTCCGTGATTTTACGGAGAATTATCCTTTACGGAACATTCAGGTCGATCGGATAGTCCTGCAGGCGGCTTAGAAAAAGCGCGCCGCGACGGCTCAGGACGAGCAATGCTGAATGATGGGCAGGCAATTGTCGACGAGGTCGAGGCTGCGATACGCGCCGGCTCCGCCGATAAATGCCTGGCCACGGCAAGGCGCGTCACCAGCCTTTTCCTCGCATCCGCCGGCAAGTTCAACAGCGAACAGATCGAGCTGTTCGACAACGTGCTCGAGCGTCTGGTGAAGACCATCGAGCTGCGCGCGCTCGCCGACATCAGCGCCCGGATGGCGCTCACCGACATCAGCGAGCAGCTTGCACCGGTCGCCCAGGCACCGCCCGCGATCATTCGTCGTCTCGCCAGCAATGACGAGATCAGGATCGCGCGGCCGATCCTGCAGGAATCGTCGCGGCTCAGCGCGGACGACCTGGTCGAGATCGCACGGACCAAGAGCGAGCAGCATCTGCTCGCCGTCGCCGGCCGCTGGTGGCTGAAGGAGGTCGTCACGGACGCGCTTCTGGCGCGTCGCTTCGCGAGCGTGAGCCACCGCCTGGTCAGCAATCCCGGCGCCAAAGTATCGCCGGGCGGGTTTGCCGTCATCCTCGCACAGGCCGAGCACGATCCGGTGCTTGCGGTGCAGACCGGGATCCGCGCCGATCTGCCCTCGGAGCTCCGTCTTCAGCTGCTGCACGACGCAACGGGAGAGGTTCGCGCCCGTTTGCTGGAACGCGCGCCGGCACATCTGTTCGAGGAAATCCGCAATGCGATCGCCGCGGTCGCCGCCGGCGTCGAGCGCGACATGGCCCGGGTTCGCGACTTCGCCGCGGCCAGGCGTCACATCGCAAAGCTGAAGGACGCCGGCGATCTCAACGAGGCCGCCCTGCTCGGCCTCGCCAGACAGCGGATGTATGAAGAAACGATCGTTGCGCTGGCCGACCTTGCGCATGCAAGCATCGAGGTGATCCGTCCCCTGATGCAAAGCCTCCGCAGCGAAGGTCTGCTGGTGCCCTGCCGGGTCGCGGGGCTCAGCTGGGAGACAACGGCCGCGGTGATGGAATGCCGCTATTCGACCGGATCGATGGGGCCGGTCGAGCTCGCCAACGCCAGGAGCCAGTTCACGCGATTGACGCACGCCAACGCCGACCGCCTGCTGCGGTTCTGGCAGGTCCGCGCGTCACAGCCGGCAAAGCCCGGCCATCGCAGTCGTTGATGATCTCGCGCGACGATTCCGATTTGACCGGTCAAGCAATGTATTCGGTGCCACCACCCGCGCATGCGGGTGATCCAGCATTCCAGCGACACCGATTCGTCGCGCGACTTTCTCCGCACACTCCACCGTCGTCCCGGCCTAGTGCGCAATTGCGCACGGGGGGCCGGGACGACAGTGAATATATAGCGCGGCCGGTGAGTCATACCTACTGAGTCAATACCTACCGAGTCATAACTGCGCGCTCTCGCGACATGATCTGTCCGATCCAGCGCGTCCTGACTTGCAAGGCTGACGGAGATGGAGCGGGATGAGCGTCTCAGCGGTCCTGTGCAACGAGGCGCGTGCCATCGCGACCGGTCACTGTCAGCCGCCGCACCGCGCCGGGCACATCATCGTTGATTGCGACCGGCAGGAAGTGCTCGGTGCGGCCCTGCGTGCCGCTTTCGATCAGCACCTCGCGCGTCGCGCCGACTTCTGCATCAAGCCGGCGCAGCAGCGCGCCTTCGCCTGCCGTGCGCAGCCGCCTGGCGCGCTCCTTGATCGCGCCGCCCTCGACCTGCGGCATCCGCGCGGCCGGCGTGCCCGGACGCCGCGAATAGGGAAACACGTGCAGGAAGGTGAGATCGCATTCCTCGACCAGGTCGAGCGAGCGCGCGAACATCTCCTCGGTCTCGGTCGGGAAGCCCGCGATGATGTCGGCGCCGAGAGCGATGTCCGGCCGCAGCCGGCGGACCTGCGCGCAGAAATCGATCGCGTCCTGGCGTAAATGCCGGCGCTTCATCCGCTTCAGGATCATGTCATCACCGGACTGCAACGACAGATGCAGATGCGGCATCAGCCGCGCATCGTCGGCAATGACATCGAGCAGGTCGCGATCCGCCTCGATCGAATCGATCGACGAGATGCGCAGCCGCTTCAGCTCGTGCACATGGCGCAGGATCTGCCGGGTCAACTGGCCGAGTTTCGGCGCGCCGGGCAGGTCGGCGCCATAGCTCGTGAGATCGACGCCGGTCAGCACGATCTCGGCATGGCCGCGCTCGACCAGCGCGCGGACCTGATCGACCACCGCACCCATCGGCACCGAGCGCGAATTGCCGCGGCCGTAGGGGATGATGCAGAAGGTGCAGCGATGATCGCAGCCGTTCTGCACCTGAACGAACACCCGCGGCAGGCCGCGCTCGAAGCCGTCGAGCAGATGCGGCGCCATCTCGGTCACCGACATGATGTCGGCGACCGCGACCTTTTCGCTCGCGTCGATGCCGAACGGCGCCTCGAACGCGTCGCGTGTCGCGCGCCACGCGTCGCCGCGCATCTTCTCGTCATTGCCGATGACGCGGTCGACCTCGGCCATCTCGGCGAACATCTGGCTTTGCGTCTGCGCCGCACAGCCGGTGACGACGATGCGCGCATGCGGGCGTTCGCGTTTCAACTTGCGGATCGACTGCCGCGCCTGCGCCACCGCCTCGTTGGTGACGGCGCAACTGTTGATGACGATCGCATCAGTAAGACCCGCCTGCTCCGCCTCGCGGCGGATCACCTCGGATTCAAATGAATTGAGGCGGCAGCCAAAGGTGACGACATCGACGCCCATAACCGA
This sequence comes from Bradyrhizobium sp. Mp19, assembly GCF_029952935.1. Taxonomy (NCBI): domain Bacteria; kingdom Pseudomonadati; phylum Pseudomonadota; class Alphaproteobacteria; order Hyphomicrobiales; family Nitrobacteraceae; genus Bradyrhizobium; species Bradyrhizobium sp. Mp19. The sequence continues at coordinate 98,240 of NZ_JASAUT010000010.1, forward strand.
TCTCACGCCCGATCAAGCGACGCTGGCGAACAGCGCCGGATCGAAGCGGCCCTCATATTCGAAATCGGCGGTGCCGGTCATCAGCACGTGATCGTCGCGCTCGCGCCACTCGATGCCGAGCTTGCCGCCGGGCAGCGTGATCTCGACGCTGCGATTGGCACGCTTCAGCCGCGCCGCCGCAACCGCCGTCGCGCAGGCCGCCGAGCCGCATGCTTTGGTGAGGCCGGCGCCGCGCTCCCAGGTGCGGATCGTGATGTGGTCGCGATCGACGATATGGGCGAGCGTGATGTTGGCGCGCTCCGGAAAGATCGGATGGTTTTCCAGCAGCGGCCCGAAACGCTCGAGGTCGTAGGCATTGACGTCATCGACCCAGAAGATCCCATGCGGATTGCCCATCGAGACCACCGAGGGCGAATGCAACACCGGATTGTCGATCGGCCCGACCTGCAGCTCGATGTAGCGGGTGTCGCGAAATTCCTCAGCCAGCGGAATGTCCTGCCAGCCGAACTTCGGCGCGCCCATGTCGACGGTGTAGAGATCGGGCGCCGGCCCCCGCCAGCAATTGAGCAGGCCGGCGCGGGTCTGGAACGTCGCTGATGTCTGGCCGGTCTTCTCGAAGACCCGCCGCACCACGCAGCGCATGCCGTTGCCGCAGGCCCCTGCCTCCGAGCCGTCATTGTTGTAGATCGAGATGAACGCTTCGGTGCCGTCGAGCCGCGGCGGCTGCAGCACCATCAGCTGGTCGTAGGGCACGCCGCCCGCCGGCGAAGCCACGGCGCGCGCCTCCGCCGCCGAGACCTGTGCCCGACCTTGTGCCAGACCTTGTGCCTCTGAATCGCGCAGGTCGACGACGACGATCTCGTTGCCGATGCCGTTCATCTTGGCGAATGCGTGATTGGCGAGCGCGCTCATCGATTTTCCCAAATTCTGCCCGGTTATATGGCGAGTGATGGCCCGTTAGCCAGCCTGAATAGCCCCATGACACATCTGTCATGGGACGAATGCAGAACTTGCGTGTTAGGAATATCGCACCTCGCGGACCGCGCGCCGGGACAAATCGAGCGGCCGTTTGAGGCAGGGGATGGAGAATAACCAATGAACCGTATCAACACGCTCCGCGCGGCCCTGGTCGCGCTGCTGCCCTTGGCCGCGATCGCACTGGCAAGCCCGGCCCCCGCCCAGTCGCCGTCAGCCTCACCCGCTCCCGCGGCGAGCCCGAGCCCAACCCCGGCGCCTGCACCATCGGCGACGCCGGTGCCCCCGCCGGCCGAGACCAAGTCGCCGGCCGACAGCCCGGCCGCAGCGCAGACCCCAGCGCCGGCGCCGGCCGCCCCGGTGCAGACCGCCGATCCCTTCGGCGAGCCGTTCACGCTGGAGCCGAAGAAGGTCGTGATGCTGAAAGGCACGGCCAATTGGGATTCCGCCTTCGACGCCCTGATCGAGGCGTTCAAGCAGCTCACCGCGCTGCTCGACAAGGACGGCGTCAAGGCAGCGGGCAATCCGATGATCGTCTACACCTCGACCGACGACACCGGCTTCACCTTCATCGCCGAGATCCCGGTCGATCAGGACGTCAAGAACCTCGGCAAGAACATGAGCATGGGCAATTCGCCTGATGGCAAGGCGCTGAAGTTCGTCCACCGCGGTTCCTACGACAACATGGACAACACCTATGAGGCGATCACCAATCACCTCGACGACAAGAAGCTCGAAGCCAAGGACACCTTTATCGAGGAATACATCACCGATCCGCTGAAGACCGCGGAGGACAAGCTTGTGATCAACGTCTACGTACCCCTGAAGTGAGCCAGATGACCCATCGCCTCCCCTTTGGCCTCCCCCTTGGCCTCCCCTTCGGCCTCCCCCTCGCCGCTACCCTGATCGCGACCACGCTGCTGGCTGCGCCCGTACTGGCCAATGACGACTTTCCGCCGGCGATTTCGGTCACCGGCGAGGCGACCGTGTCGGCGCCGCCCGACCAGGCGCAGCTCGACGCCGGCGTCACCACCGACGCCAAGACCGCACGCGAAGCCGCCGAAGCCAACAATGTGACGATGGGCAAGGTGCTGGCCGCGCTGAAGGGCGCCGGGATCGCAGAGAAAGACTTTCAGACCTCGCGGCTGTCGCTGCAGCCGCAATTCGCGAGCCGCACACCGTCGTCGCCGAACGCCCCGCCCAGCATCGTCGGTTACCACGCGAGCAATCGCGTCACGATCAGGCTGCACGATGTGAGCAAGGTCGCCAGCGTCATCGACGTGCTGGTCGGCGCCGGCGCCAACGATATCGGCGGGCTCAATTTCTCGGTGTCGCAGGCCTCGAAGCTGCTCGACGACGCCCGCGAGAAGGCGATCGCCGACGCCCGCCGCAAGGCCGAGATCTACGCCAAGGCCGCCGGCGTCACGCTCGGCGCGCCCGTGAATATCGCGGAGGTCGGCTCGGCGCCGGTACCGGTGTTCCGTCCCAAGATGGCCACGGCCGGCTTCGCCGCGCCGACGCCGGTGGCGCAGGGCGAGGAAACGCTGACGGTCAATGTGAGCGTCTCCTGGGCGATCAAGGAGAAACAATAAATCCCGCTGTCGTCCCTGCGAAAGCAGGGACCCATAACCACCGTTTCGAATTGTAGAGGCAAGCTGGGGCCACAGCATCGCGCAACATTTTGCATTTGTGGTTATGGGTCCCGGGTCGCGCTTCGCTTGCCCGGGACGACACCTTCTAAATCTCGAACACCTGCCCGGGCTTCAACGTCAGAAACTTTTCGCGCGGGACCTTGGCTGCGTCGAGCGCTTCGCCAAGCGCGATCGCGGGCGCGTCGATTGCCTCGTCGGTCAACTGGAATGTGCCGTGGTGATGCGCCAGCGCTTGCGCCGCGCCGCAATCGGCCAGCGCCTTCACCGCATCCTCCGGGTTCATGTGCTGGTCGCGCATGAACCAGCGCGGCTCATAGGCGCCGATCGGCAGGATCGCGAGCCTGAGCGGGCCATGCGCCTCGGCCACCCGGCGGAAATGCCCCCCGTCGCCGTAGCCGGAATCGCCGACGATGTAGAGCTTGCCGGCCGGCGTCTCCAAAACAAAACTCGCCCACAGCGCCTTGTTGCGATCGAACAGCCCGCGCGCGGACCAGTGCCGCGTCGGAACCAGTGTCGCGGCAAGGCCATTGGCGAGCTCGACGCGCTGATGCCAGTCGAACGCCTCGGCTTTGATCGCGGCATCGGATTCGCGCATCGTGACGTCGTTGCCGAGCGGCGTGATCACCCGCGGACCAAATGCACCAGCAAGTTTCGACAGCGTCGCGACGTCGAGATGGTCGTAATGACCGTGCGACACCAGCACGACATCAATCCTGGGGAGTTTCTCGAATGCGATGCCGGGATCGTTGTGCCGCTTCGGCCCGGCGAAGCTGAACGGTGAGGCACGCATCGACCAGACCGGATCGAACAGGATGTTGAGGCCCGCGGCCTGGATCAGCCAGCTGGCATGACCGACGAAACAGAGCCGCACCTTGTCGCCCTCGACGCGGGGCGGCGGCGTATCGGCATGGGGGCTTGGCGCCCATTCCGGCCAGATCGCGCGCTGCCGGCCGCCCCCGAACTGCCAGCGCAGCACCTCACCAAGCGATTTCGGCGGCGAGCCGTCCGGATCGAAGAAGTGCAGGCCGTCGAAATGATCGGAGACGGGGCCGTCGTAGGTTTTCATGTAGGTCATCCAGATCGAGGGCACGCCGATCGCCGCGGCGGCTCCGGTCAAGGTTGCAAGAAGGCGGCGGCGGGTGATCAGCACGCGGGTTCCGGAATAGGAGGCAGGCTCCGGTTATATGGGTGGCAGCGGTGAATTCGGAACCAAGGCGGCAAATCGACGTGATTTCAGGACCTTACTGTCCAGGCTGAGCGGATTTCAGCGAAACTTTCCTTGACTTTGCCGCCCCGGCGGCGTTTAACGCGGCCACTTTCTCGGAAAGCTCCGTCTTTTCGACCCGCCGACTGGTCCTAGAGGCCAGAGGTCAACGCCCGACAGCGCGATGCGCCCTCGGGCGCGAAAGTGTTTGGACCATCGTCTTGGCACGGTGCCGAGGCAAACTATCTGGTCATCACCCGCGAAAGCGGGTGATCCAGTATCCCAGAGGCACCTCGGATTGAACCGGGAGGCCGCGGCGTACTGGATACCCCGCTTTCGCGGGGTATGACGAGAAACGGGTGACCGCGCTTACGGGCGCAACGAAGGACAACGGCATTGTTCGACAATCTGTCGGAACGGCTTGGTGGCATTCTCGATCGTCTGACGGGGCGCGGTGCGCTGACCGAAAAGGACGTCGATGCCGCGATGCGCGAGGTGCGCCGCGCGCTGCTCGAGGCCGACGTCGCGCTCGAGGTGGTCCGCAGTTTCATCGACCGGGTCCGCGAGCAGGCGATCGGCGCCACCGTCGTCAAGTCGGTGACGCCGGGCCAGATGGTGGTGAAGATCGTCCATGACGAACTCGTCGCCACGCTCGGCTCCGACGGCCAGACCATCGACATCAACTCCGTGCCGCCGGTGCCGATCATGATGGTCGGCCTGCAAGGCTCCGGTAAGACCACCACCACCGCGAAGCTCGCGCGCCGCATGGTCCAGCGCGACAAGCGCAAGGTGCTGATGGCCTCGCTCGACGTCTACCGCCCGGCGGCGATGGAGCAGCTCGCGGTGCTCGGCCGCGACCTCGACATTCCGACGCTGCCGATCGTCGCCGGCCAGATGCCGCCGCAGATCGCGAAGCGCGCGCTCGAAGCAGGCAAGCTCGGCGGCTACGACGTCGTGCTGCTCGACACCGCCGGCCGCACCACGCTCGACGAAGACATGATGAAGGAGGCGGCCGACATCAAAGCCGCCGCCAACCCGCATGAAGTGTTGCTGGTCGCGGATAGCCTCACCGGCCAGGACGCGGTCAACCTCGCGCGCTCGTTCGATGAGCGCGTCGGCCTCACCGGCATCGTGCTGACGCGCGTCGACGGTGACGGCCGCGGCGGCGCGGCGCTGTCGATGCGCGCCGTCACCGGCAAGCCGATCAAGCTGATCGGCACCGGCGAAAAGACCGACGCGCTGGAAGACTTCCATCCGAGCCGCATCGCCGGCCGCATCCTCGGCATGGGCGACGTGGTCTCGCTGGTCGAGAAGGCCGCCGCCAATATCGACGCCGAGAAGGCCGCGCGCACCGCGGAGCGGATGCGCAAGGGTCAGTTCGACCTCAACGACATGCGCGAACAGCTGCAGCAGATGGCCAATATGGGCGGCATCGGCGGCCTGATGGGCATGATGCCCGGCATCTCCAAGATGAAGAACCAGATCGCGGCGGCCGGCATCGACGACAAGATCCTGAAGCGCCAGGTCGCGATCATCGATTCGATGACGCGGCAGGAGCGCAAGAACCCGGACATCCTGAAGGCGAGCCGCAAGAAGCGCATCGCGGCGGGTGCCGGCCAGAGCGTCGAGCACGTCAACAAGCTCTTGAAGATGCATCGGAACATGGCCGACATGATGAAGGCCATGGGAAGCGGCAAGCGCGGCCCGCTCGCCGGCATCGCGCAGGCGATGGGCTTCGGCGGCGGCATGAAGCCGCCCTCGGCCGAGGAGATGAAGGCGCTCGCTGAAAAGATGCAAGGCGGCGCCGGCGGCGGTCTGCCCAATCTGCCGAAGGATTTGCCGGCCGGCCTGCGCGGCGGCCTGCCGAACGTGCCGGGCCTGACTGGCCTTTCCGGCAAGCCGACGCTGCCGGGCCTCGGCGGCTTCCCGGGCAAGAAGAAATGACCCTCTTTCGTCATTGCGAGGCGCAGCGAAGCAATCCATCTCACCGCGCGCGGAGACATGGATTGCTTCGTCGCTTCGCTCCTCGCAATGACGGCGTAACTGACCAACACAGACTTTGAACCAACACTGAAGGAGAACTGAATGTCCGTTGTTATCCGCCTCGCTCGCGCAGGCACCAAGAAGCGTCCGGTCTATCACGTCGTCGTCGCCGACTCGCGCTTCCCGCGCGATGGCCGCTTCATCGAGCGTCTCGGCCACTTCAACCCGCTGCTGCCGAAGGACAACGAGTCGCGCCTGAAGCTCGACATGGACAAGGTGAAGGCCTGGCTCGCCAAGGGCGCGCAGCCGTCGGATCGCGTGACCCGCTTCCTCGACGCCGCCGGCGTCGTCAAGCGCACCGCGCGCAACAACCCCGAGAAGGCTGTGCCGCGCAAGGAGCGCAAGGCGCAGGCCGAAGCCGCCGCCAAGGCTTAAGGTACCAAGACGATGACCTCGGCCTCGTGCTTCGAGACGCACGGCATTCGCCGTGCTCCTCAGCATGAGGGTCTCTCACCTCATCCTGAGGAGCGGCGTCTTCGCCGCGTCTCGAAGGATAAGGCCCGCTGATGCCGTCCCTCGTCTGTGTCGCCCGTATCGGCGCTGCGCATGGCGTGCGCGGCGCCATCAGGCTTTGGACCTTCACCGAAGATCCGCTGGCCGTGAAGGACTACGGCCCGCTGATGACCAAGGACGGCACGCGTCAGTTCGAGGTCACGCATGCGCGCGAGGCCAAGGACCATCTGGTGGTGACGCTGAAGGGCGTCGCCAGCCGCGATGATGCCGAACGGCTCAACGGCCTCGAGCTCTACGTTCCGCGCGACCGGCTGCCGGACACCGACGACGGCGAATACTACCACACCGATTTGATCGGGCTCGCCGCGGTGACGACGACGGAGCAGCCGCTCGGCAAGGTGATCGCGATCCATAATTTCGGCGCCGGCGACATCATCGAGATCGCCCCGCCGCAGGGAGCGACGATGCTGCTGCCGTTCACCAATGCCGTGGTGCCGACCGTCGATCTCGACGGCGGCCGCGTGGTGATCGACCTGCCCAAGGAGATCGACGGTGACGATCCGTCGGCCACCTGATCAAGAATAACTTTCAGCCTGTCATCCGGCCCTGCTGCTCGAGCCAGTCGCAGAACACCGCGCTGTGCGGATCGTTGCTGCGGCCCGCCGGAAAATACGCGAAGTAGCTCCGCGCCGGCAGGCTGACGTCCGGAAACGGCGTCACCAGGCGCCCGGCCGCGAGATCGTCCGCGATCAGCGCGGTCGGTCCCATCGCAACGCCAAGCCCATCGAGCGCGGCCTGGATCGTCAGATAGAAATGATCGAAGGTCAGCGCGGCCGCCGGCTCCAGCGCGGATTGCCCGGCCTCGGTGAGCCAGTCGCGCCACAGCCGCGGCATCGACGTGACATGCAGCAGCGTGTGCCTGGAGAGATCCGCGATCTCATTGAGCGGCAGCTGCGCTGATAGCGACGGACTGCACACCGGCAATCTCCGCTCCGACACCAGGAAGCGCGACGAGAAGCCGTGGAAGGTGTCGGGGCCACCGCGGATCACGACGTCGAATGATTCAGGCAGCGCGTCCACCGGATCGTTCGACGTGCTCAGGCGCACCTCGATATCGGGATGCTCGGCGCGAAACCGGCTCATCCGCGGCAGCAGCCAGCGCAGGCTGAAGGTCGCGAGCGCATTGACGCGCAGCACCGCGACCGCTGCATCGCCGCGCCGCTCGCGATGCTGCTGCACGGCGGCCGAAATCCGGTCAAGCGCGGGCGCGAACTCCGCTAGCAATGCCGCGCCTGCCGGCGTCAGCACCACGCGCCGCACCGATCGCCGAAACAACGACGGTGCGCCCAGCCATTCCTCGAGCAGGCGGATCTGCTGACTGACCGCGCCATGGGTCACACTGAGCTCGGCGGCGGCCTCCTTGAAGCTGCCGAGCCGCGCGGCGGCCTCGAAGGCGCGGACCGCATTGAGCGGTGGCAGGCTGCGACGTGGGATGAACATGATCCCTCAAGACAAGATTTTCTAACGTATGATCCGATTATTACTGATTTGTGACAACAGCCTTGGCGGCGCATACTGCCACGCAAGCCACTTACATAGCTTTCTTTTTTTGAGGTCCACTCCTGATGCTCGCCCGTCCCAACTTTAGATTTTCTTGCACTGGAGGGCGGCAATGAGTGTATCGGCTGAAACCGGCGCGACGCGGCCCGACCGTGCCCGGTCAACCCGCACCCTGACCGTGACCGGGCTCAACCACGCCCTCCACGACGGCTACACCGACGTCATCTACGTGCTGCTGCCGGTCTGGCAGGCCGAATTCGCGCTGAGCTACGGCCTGCTGGCGCTGCTGCGCGGGCTCTATGCCGGCGCCATGGCCGGACTGCAGATCCCGGTCGGACGCATCGCGGAGCGGATCGACGGCAAGGCCATCCTGATCGCGGGCACGGCGCTGTCGGCGCTCGGCTACGCGTTTGCCGGATTCTCCGGCGGTGTCATTGGTCTCGGCCTCGCGCTCGCGCTCTCCGGCGCGGGGTCGAGCACGCAGCATCCGATCGCTTCATCAGCGGTGTCGCGTGCCTATGGCACGGCGGCGCGCGCGCCGCTCGGCATCTACAATTTCTCCGGCGATCTCGGCAAGGCGGCGATCCCGGCCCTGACCTCGATCCTGCTGGTGATCATGTCGTGGCGGCACACGCTGCTCGTGCTCGCTTTCGCAGGCTTACTCGTCGCGGTCTGCATCGCGCTCTGGATGCCGTCGGTCGGCAAGGGCGCCGAGCACAAGGCGACATCAGCATCGCGCGGCGCCAGCACAGGCCGCGGCTTTCACTGGCTGCTCGCGATCGGAATTCTCGACACCGCGGTCAGAATGGGCTTTCTCACCTTCCTGCCGTTCCTGTTGCGCGACAAGGGCGCCTCGCTGCCGACCAACGGCCTTGCGCTGGCGCTGGTCTTCATCGGCGGCGCCGCGGGAAAATTCACCTGCGGCTGGCTCGGCGAGCGGGTCGGCACGCTGCGCACCGTGCTGATCACCGAAGGTGGCACGGCGGCGCTGATCGTCGCGGTGCTGGCGCTGCCGCTCGCACCGGCGATCGTGCTGCTGCCGCTGCTCGGCGTGATGCTCAACGGCACGTCATCGGTGCTTTACGGCACCGTGCCCGAGCTCACCCCCGCGCACCAGACCGAGCGCGCCTTCGCGCTGTTCTATACCGGCACGATCGGATCGGGCGCGATCGCGCCGGTGCTCTACGGCCTGCTTGGCGACGCGCTCGGTCCGACGCTCGCGACGGCGGCGACCGCGCTCACAGCGCTGGCGATCTGTCCGCTGGCAGTGGCGCTCGCGCGGCATCTCGCCGAGAATCCGAAGGCGGCGTGACGCATAGTTATTTGCCGAATTCCGTAGCCCGGATGAAGCGCAGCGAAATCCGGGACCGCTCTCACCGCGGATAGCCCGCTCCCGGATTTCGCTGCGCTCCATCCGGGCTACATGTCCTCACTTCTCCTTCCCCCTGAAAGGGGGAAGGTCGGGATGGGGGTCCAGCCGCGGGCGATGCAAGCGGACAGAGCTGATCCCCACCCGCTTTGCTCTTGCGAGCAAAGCGACCTCCCCTTTTCAAGGGGAGGTTGGAGCGGATTGCGCTTCGCTCCATCCGGGCTACCTAAGCAATGGTGCCACGGAGGATGATAATGACAAGCACGCACAAGGCCTGGCGGCTGCACGCCCACAATGATCTGCGCTTCGAGGATGTCGCGACGCCGAAGCCCGCGCCCGATGGCGTCGTGGTGCGGATCGAGGCCGGCATGGTGCTGTCCTATACCAACAAGCTTTTGTCGGGCGCGCTGCCCTACAGCCTGCCGCCGATGCCGTTCGTGCCGGGCACCAATGCGATCGCACGCGTCGTCGCCGCGGGCGACAACGTCACCCATGTGCGGAACGGCGACCGCGTGTTCCTCAGCCCGCATCTGCGCGGCGACGTGCCGGATCGCGATCCGCCGCAGATCCTGATCGGCCTTACCGCGACGGTGACGACGCCGGAAGCGCTCGCCTTGCAGACGCGCTGGCGCGACGGTGTGTTCGCGGAGATCGCGCACTGGCCGGCCGCCTGCGTCACGCCGCTTGCCAATCTCGACGACAAGCCGGCCACCGAATTGATCGGGCTCGCAAAACTGATTGTGCCGTTCGGCGGATTGCAGCGCTCCGGCCTGCGCGGCGGCCAGACCATCATCATCAACGGCGCGACCGGCTATTTCGGTTCGGGCGGTGTGATGCTCGCGGTCGCGATGGGCGCGGGCCGCGTCGTTGCGGTCGGACGCAAAGCGGCCGCGCTCGAGCAATTGCGCGATGCGTTCGGCCCGCGCGTCATTCCCGCCGTCGTCAGCGGCGATGCCGCAGCCGACCTTGCGGTCATCCGCCGCGCCGCCGGCGGCAGCGCCGATGTCGCGCTCGATTTGCTCGGCGCCGCCAAGAGCACGTCGACCACACTGTCCTCTCTGCGCGCGCTCAGGCGTGGCGGCCGGATGGTGCTGATGGGCAGCGCCGAGGTGCCGCTCGAGCTCTCGTTTCGCGAGATGCTGGCGAATGACTGGGAGGTGGTCGGGCAATTCATGTACGACCGCACGGCACCAGGCCAGCTCGCCGGCCTCGCCGCCGAAGGCCTGCTGGACCTGCGCAAGATCAACGTCGCGACCTTCGCGCTCGCCGACTTCCGCCGCGCGGTGGATGCGGCCGCGATGATGCAGAGCCTCGACCTCACGGCCGTGGTGCCGTAACCAGAGGCCATGACATCGCAAGAGACCCCAGCCCAGGCGACACCATGGCGCGCCACCGTGCTGACCCTGTTCCCGGACATGTTTCCGGGGCCGCTCGGCGTGAGCCTCGCCGGCAAGGCGCTGGCTGGCGGACTCTGGGCGCTGGAAGCGCGCGACATCCGGGCCTCGGCCACCGACAAGCACCGCAGCGTCGACGACACGCCGGCCGGCGGCGGTCCGGGCATGGTGCTGCGGGCCGATGTGCTGGCGGCGGCGATCGACGCCGCCGATATCGCGCCTGACCGCCCGCGCCTTCTGATGAGCCCGCGGGGTCGGCCATTGGGCCAGGCCCAGGTCGCGGAGCTTGCGGCCGGCCCCGGCCCCCTGATCGTCTGCGGCCGCTTCGAGGGCATCGACCAGCGGGTGATCGAGGCGCGGGGCCTCGAGGAGGTCTCGATCGGCGATTATGTGCTGTCCGGCGGCGAAATCGCCGCGATGGCCCTGATCGACGCCTGCGTCCGCCTGTTGCCGGGGGTGATGGGCAAGCAGGCCTCGGGAACCGAGGAAAGTTTTTCCGAGGGATTACTGGAATACCCCCAATACACCCGCCCGCAGGAGTTCGAGGGCAAGCCAATCCCGGAAATCCTGATTTCCGGCGATCACGCCAAGGTCGCGGCCTGGCGGCTGGCCCAGTCCGAGGCCCTGACGGCGGCCCGGCGGCCCGATCTCTGGGCCCGCAAGGCGGGCCAAAAAGCCACTCGGCGAGGGACAAAAAACAAGACAGACGGGTGACAAACCCTGCGCTTTGCCTTATACGGGCGGCCAAATCCGCACCCGCGCAGGATAGATGGACGTTTGCGCAGCCCGCGAAAGGCTGGGCGCGCCGCCGATGGAGATTTCAATGAACCTGATTCAGCAGCTCGAAAAAGAGCAGTTCGACAAGCTCGCCGCCACCAAGACTATCCCGGAATTCGGACCCGGCGACACCGTCATCGTCAACGTGAAGGTGGTCGAAGGCGAGCGCACCCGCGTGCAGGCCTATGAGGGCGTTTGCATCGGTCGTTCCGGCCAGGGCCTCAACGAGAGCTTCACCGTGCGCAAGATCTCCTACGGCGAAGGCGTCGAGCGCGTCTTCCCGGTGATGTCGCCGATGATCGACTCGATCAAGGTCGTGCGTCGCGGCAAGGTTCGTCGCGCCAAGCTCTATTACCTGCGCAACCTGCGCGGCAAGTCGGCCCGCATCGTCGAGAAGCAGGACCGTCAGACCGCCGTCGGCGAGTAACGTTTCCCTTCATAGCGTTTTCGAGCGAAGTGGGGACCGGTTCGCGTCAAGAAAACGCGTCAAACGACAACCTGATGTGACCAAAAGCGCGGGGCCTGCCCCGCGCTTTTTTGTTGCTGCATACCTATCTGGCGTGCAGGCCCGCGCATGGATCGATTGTCGCGGGCGCGAGCCCTGTGTTAGAAATTTAGAATGGTTCCGGATCAAGCAAGCCAGCGCTGTCCAAGTCAGACCTGCAACCGCGTCGTGATCGATGATCGCTCGCGGCTGCCCGGCCGCTTCTTCGGGCGCTTTGCGACGTCGGCAACGTCAGAGCTTAGACCCGCAGCGTAACGCTGCCTGGACGCTTTCGCCTGTCCGCGCGCTTAAGACGCGCTCATGCCATTCCACCACTGAATTTCTTCTGGAGCTGAAGCTCATGTCCAAACCGACCACGCTGTACGACAAGATCTGGAACGACCATCTGGTCCACGAGGCCGAGGACGGCACCTGCCTGCTCTATATCGATCGCCATCTGGTGCACGAGGTGACCTCGCCGCAGGCGTTCGAAGGCCTGCGCGCCGCCGGACGCAAGGTGCACGCGCCGGAGAAGACGCTCGCCGTCGTCGACCACAACATCCCGACCACCGATCGCTCGAAGCCGAACCCCGATCCGGAAAGCATCGAGCAGATGCGGGTGATGGCGGAGAACGCCAAGGAATTCGGCATCGAGTATTACAACGAGTTCGACAAGCGTCAGGGCATCGTCCACGTCATCGGCCCGGAGCAGGGTTTTACGCTGCCCGGCACCACCATCGTCTGCGGTGACAGCCACACCTCGACGCATGGCGCGTTCGGCGCGCTCGCGCACGGCATCGGCACCTCCGAGGTCGAGCATGTGCTGGCGACGCAGACGCTGATCCAGAAGAAGGCCAAGAACATGCGCGCGATCGTCGACGGCAAGTTGCCCGACGGCGTGACCGGCAAGGACATCATCCTGGCGATCATCGGCGAGATCGGCACCGCCGGCGGCACCGGCTACGTGCTGGAATATGCCGGCGAGGCGATCCGTGCGCTCTCGATGGAAGGCCGCATGACGGTCTGCAACATGTCGATCGAAGGCGGCGCGCGCGCCGGCCTGGTTGCGCCCGACCAGAAGGCGTTCGACTTCCTGCGCGGCCGCCCGAAGGCCCCGAAGGGCGCCGCCTGGGACGCCGCGATGCGCTACTGGGAGACGCTGCGCTCCGACGAGGGCGCGCATTTCGACCACGAGATCCGGCTCGATGCGGCCAAGCTGCCGCCGATCGTCACCTGGGGTACGAGCCCTGAGGACGTCATCTCAGTGACCGGCTTCGTGCCCGATCCCGACAAGATCGCCGATGAGGCCAAGCGCATCTCCAAGCATCGCGCGCTGAAATATATGGGCCTGTCCGCCGGCACGAAGATCACCGACATCAAGCTCGACCGCGTCTTCATCGGCTCCTGCACCAACGGCCGCATCGAGGACCTGCGCGCCGCTGCGAAGATCGCCGAGGGCAAGACCGTCAACGCCAACGTCAACGCGATGATCGTGCCGGGCTCGGGCATCGTGAAGGAGCAGGCGGAAGCCGAAGGCCTCGACAAGATCTTCATTGCGGCCGGCTTCGACTGGCGCGAGCCGGGCTGCTCGATGTGCCTTGCGATGAACCCGGACAAGCTGAAGCCGGAAGAGCGCTGCGCCTCGACCTCGAACCGCAACTTCGAGGGCCGCCAGGGCTTCAAGGGCCGCACCCATCTGGTCTCGCCCGCGATGGCCGCGGCCGCCGCGATCGCCGGACACTTCGTCGACGTCCGCGACTGGCGGTAAGGTACGCGCGGGTTTCGTCTCAAGCTCGAGTCGTTTCGGAAACGGCTCGTTAACGGGGCGCACGCACACTGCCTCCTTGCGAAAACGAGCCTTCGCAAGGAGCGCGTGCCGTGGCCGATAAACCCGAATTCGTCGACATGATCAGCGACGCGACGCGCCAGAAGCGCCGTCGTGCAGTAGCGCGCATCATCGATCCGCTTCCCGAGGTGAAGGAAACCTCGCGCCTCAGCCACTGGCCGCCGGAGCGCTGGACGCAATGGCGGATGGAAAACCTGACGCCGTGGAAGATAAAGTCCTGGAAGCTGAAGAACTGGGATTAGCGCTTCTTGCTTGACGCGGTTTCTTCACGCCAACCGGCGTCCACTTCGCTCGAACACGCTCTGGCGCGCAAAGAGAGTGACCCGACAAGACGGGCGCCGTGAGGCGCCCGCTGTCGTTTCAGGCTTTACCAATAGACCCGGTACGGCCGCCAGTGGTGGCGGTGGTGCCAATACGGCCGGCAGATCCGGCGCGGCCCGTAATAGGTCCAGACCACCCGGCAACGGCGGTGATGATAGTAGGCCGGGTAATAGTAGGACGATCCGTAGAAGAAGCGCCGGTGATGGAAGTGCCGGCGATAATAGGGCCGATAGCCGTAGCGGTAACCGCCGCCATAGAAGCGGTGATAACCGCCATAATGGCGATGGAAGCCGGCATGGCGATAGCCGCCATGGAACGCCGGTGCGGCGCGGAAGCCGCCACCATGGAAGCCGCGGAACCCACCGCCGTGAAACCCGCCGCCGCGGAAGCCACCACCATGAAAACCTCCGCCGCCGTGGCCACCGCCGTGCCGGACCTGGGTCGTCATGGCATCGGCCACAGACTTTGCTGCGGGCGCGGCGCCCGGGCTCACCAGCGATAGCGCTTCGGCGCGCTGCTGCGAGGCTACCGACAATGCGAGGACCGCGGCCGCCGCAACGCCGAGACGACGCACCAATCCGCGCCGCAAATAGCTCTCCCTCATCTCTGAACCTCCCTGACAACGGCAACGAGCACCACGCTGCATGGCAGCCGGCTTCATTGCGTTCATTGCAGTCGCTCCCGGCATGACGCTAGAAACCGCTGACTGAATGCGCCATGAACGCGCAAAACGCTGCGACGAAACGTCCGGGAGAACGTCAGTGACTGTCTATGTGATCGTGCAACTCAAGATGACCGATCGCGCCGCCTATGATCGGTATCAGGCGCGCTTCTTCGACGTGTTCAGGAAGTTCAACGGACGCCTGCTGTCGGCCGACGAACAGCCCGCGGTGCTCGAGGGCAGCTGGGATCGCGACAAGCTGGTGCTGATGTCGTTCCCTGACGAAGCCGCATTCCGCGCCTGGTCGGAGTCGCCCGAATATGTCGAGATCTCGAAGGATCGCAAGGCGGGTGCGCAGGGCATTGTGCTGCTGGCGAGGGGCTTCGCGCCCTGAGGCGGGCGGAGCAGCTCCGATCGGAGCTGCTCTCTCGTTGCAGCGCTGATCGCGCCCAGCGCGACGGCGCGCATTACCAGAACGGGCCGAACCCGAAGCCGAAGGTGAATGGCGCCGGCGCGGCATATGGGTACGGCCGATAGTAATAGGGCCTCCCGTAATAATAGGAGCCGTACGGCCGATAATGGGAATAGGGCCGGTAGTACGGCCGGTAATAGGGACGGTAGCCGTGGTGATAGTGGCGACGGTGGTAGTGGTGATGATGGCGTTGCGCGCTGATATCAGTCGCCTTGCCTGCTTGCCGCTGTGGTGCCGCGGCCTGCGGCTTGGCTGATGCCGCGGCGGTTGCCGATGCCGGCGCTGTCAACGCGAATGCACAAGCGACAGCCGCAACACCGATCCATCTCATCATGATCAACTCCTGCAGATTGCGATTGATATCATCTCGCGTGAGCGAATCTGCCGGTTTGATGGCTGAGAACGACAACAGGCCCGCTGCTCACGGGCCTGTGTCTCATCTGCGCTGATACGCCGCGCGATCAACGGCGCCAGTGGCGACGATGCCCCCAGCCGCGGTGATGTCCGCGATGCCAGCCACGATGCCAGCCGCGCCCGCCCCAGCGTACCTGCGTGGTCGTCTGGTTCGCGTTGTCCTGAACCGTTGCGGCTGTGCCCGGCGTGGCGAGCGACATCGCGCTTGCACGCTCGGCCGGCGCCGCCAACACCAACACGGCACCGACGGCCGCCAGTCCCAGAACCTTCATCGCCTTCATGAATTGTCTCCTTGATCCCTTTAAGTCACGTCTTGCAACGAACGATCAGATCTTGCTTTGACGCGTTTTCGTCACGCGAGCCGACGTCCATCCCGCTTCACGTGCGGGACAGGCTCCGCTGGAAAACGCTTGAGCTTTCGAATCGACCCCCGTTGCCGCGACGCAGATCGCAAGCAGAATGCGGACGACGTGAATGGGAAGTGAATAACTGCGCCACGATCATGAATGCTGCGAGCGCGCTTCAGGTTCCGCCACAGCCGCAGGATTTTTCGTGTCGATGCGTAAATCCGGCATAGACTATGGTCGCATGTTGTGAGGTGCCTCTCGCAGGACATCGCCAATGGCACAACAAGGCCCGCGCAAATGGTTGGCACTCGGCGCAGCAGCGCTCGGCGGTTCCATCATTTCAATCGATGTCGCGCTCGCCTCGCAAGGACCGAGCGGCGGCATGGGCACCGCATGCCATCGCACGCGGATGCTGATGGCGGCGGTGGTCTATGGGACGACAGGATTGATCGCGGCTGTTGCGATGATCGGCGCAACGCGCCGACATACGCGTAACTAGCCCGGCCGCCAGAAGCAGTTCATGCGCGGCGTGATCACGGTACCGCTCGGCCGGTGCTCCTGCACATAGGTCGCGGTGCAGTCGCGGACGGCGTTCGGACCGGGATTGTAGCGCGGGATGACATCGGGTTCCCAATGATCGGGCCGGGACCGGTAGATCGGCACACGCTTCAGCCGGCGGCGCTCGACGACGCGCTCGCGCACGACCGGTGCCGCCTGCCCGACGCGCGCCTCAGCTGCCGCGCTCTGTGCCTGCGCCTCCGTCGCCGGGAGCGAGAGCCCGACTGCTACAGCCAACGACGCTGCCGCCACGATCCGTTTCATTACGCCCACCCAAGCTCGATTCTTGAGCCCCATTCGTGGGCGGCACGGTCTCCCATTGCGCCGCCAAGGTCAACTGCGCTGGCGCCGCCGATGGCACTCGCGCTAAAGGAGTGTCATGTGGACCACAGAAAAAGCCCCCTCGCTCGCCGAGATGGAGGCCATGGCGCACGAGGTTTTCGAGCGCCTGCCCAAGACGTTCCGGGCCCTCTGCGAGGGCCTGATCATCCGCGTCGATGATTTCCCGACCGACGAGGTGCTCGACGAGATGCAGGCCGAGAGCGAGTTCGACCTGCTCGGCCTGTTTCAGGGCATCGGCCTGCCGCAGCAGAGCCATAGCGACGTGGCCCGGCTGCCCAACCTGGTCTGGCTGTACCGCCGGCCGATCCTGGATTACTGGGCGGAGCACGACGAGACCCTCGGCCACATCGTCCGCCACGTGCTGATCCATGAGATCGGGCACCATTTCGGCCTCTCCGACGCCGATATGGAGGCGATTGAGGCCGATGCGGGCTAGCCCTGCAGAAATGGCCCTTTTACCGCTGTCACATTCGCGATAAACATCCGGCCGATATCCGCTATTTTTTGCCCGGGAAGAGCACCGATGGACAAGTTCACCACGCTGGAAGGCGTCGCGGCGCCGCTGAAGATCATCAATGTCGACACCGACATGATCATTCCGAAGCAGTACCTCAAGACCATCAAGCGCACCGGCCTTGGCAAGGGGCTTTTCTCCGAGCAGCGCTACAAGGATGACGGCAGCGAGAACCCCGATTTCGTCCTCAACCAGCCCGCCTATCGCAACGCGAAGGTGCTGGTCGCCGGCGACAATTTCGGCTGCGGCTCGAGCCGCGAGCACGCGCCCTGGGCGCTGCTCGACTTCGGCATCCGCTGCGTGATCTCGACCTCGTTCGGCGACATCTTCTACAACAACTGCTTCAAGAACGGCATCCTGCCGATCCGCGTGTCGCAGGAGGACCTCGACAAGCTGTTCGACGACGCCGAGCGCGGCGCCAACGCGACGCTGACCATCGATCTCCCCAACCAGGAGATCCGCGGCCCCGACGGCGGCACGGTCAAGTTCGAGATCGATCCGTTCCGCAAGCACTGCCTGATCAACGGCCTCGACGACATCGGCCTGACGATGGAGAAGAAGAAGTCGATCGACAGCTACGAGACCAAGCTCAAGGAACGCGCCTGGGCTTGAGGCTCAGCGCATCATCGTGCCCCGGTGCCGTCAGGCGCCGGGGCTTTTCTTTGCCGAATTCGCTCGCCGCAAACCCGCTGATAGCTGACGCGCATGCTGCCTGACATCGTCACCTTCTGGCACGGCTCGATGGACGCGCTGCGCCAGACCTGCCTGCGCTCGCAGCTGGCGGCGGGGCACAAGGTCACCGTCTACAGCTTCGATCCGATTCCCGGCTTGCCCGACGGTATCGGCAATGCCGAAGCCGAGGCCGTGCTGCCGCATTCGTTCGCGGAGAAGCTGCGCCCGGCGGAGCCCGACGGCTCGTGGCGCGACTGGACCATGCTGCAGTTCAGCGACTTCTTCCGCATGCGGCTGATGGCGCAGCGCGCCGGCCTCTGGCTCGACGCCGACGTGCTGCTGCTGAAAGGCGTCGAGCTCGATCCGGCAAAGCCATATTTCGCCTGGGAGCGGCCGCGGCAGCTCGGCAACTCCGTGCTGTATCTGCCGCCCGACGATCCGATCGTGCGCGCGTTCGAGGCGCTGATGCAGCAGGACGAACTGATCCCGGACTGGCTGGCGCTGCGCCACCGCCTGACCTTTGCGATGCGCCGGCTGCGCGGCAAATCCAGCCGCCTCGCCGACATCCGCGTCGCGATCTACGGCCCGGCGGCGCTCACCGCGCTGGCGCGTCGCGCTGGCGAATTGCAGCACGCGCTGCCGAAGCGATCATTCTACGCCGTGCACGCCGAGCCGAGACTGTTCTTCGAACCGTCGGATTTTTCGCGCTACCTGAATGATCCCGGGATCATCGGCCTGCACATCTCGCCGAAGGGACGCGGCAAGGAGGCGCCGATCCCGGGCAGCCTCTACGCGTGGGCGGCGGAGAGGTTTGGGACGCGATAATCACCCTCCCCTGGAGGGGCGCACCGCCAAAATATCGAAAACAACCCCATGCAAAGTAGCCGGCGGCTGCCGGCGCTCGACATGGCAGCTTGACTCGTCGGGCAAATCAGCGGCACTCTTCTATTATTCAGAAATCATGCGACCGCCCCGCGGCTATGGCATATCATGGGCGTCGGAGAGGTTTGGCAGCTGATACAGGCGCGGTCTTACCCTCTCTCCTTGTGAGAGAGGATGCGCTCGCGAAGCGAGTGCGGGTGAGGGGTTTCTCTCCGCACGGATAAATCTCGCTAGCGGAGACAACCCCTCATCCGGCGCTTCGCGCCACCTTCTCCCACAGGGGGAGAAGGGAAGACGCTTCGCTGGGCTAATGCCCCATCGCGGCGATTGCATCGGCGATCGCGATGGTGCGCCTGGCCATTTCGGCGTGCAGGCGCTCGACCATGCGGCCGTCGAGCTGGATCGCGCCGCGCGAGGCGTTCTCCGGCTTCTCGAAGGCGGCAATGATCTTGCGCGCCTCGGCGACTTCGGTCTCCGGCGGCGTGAAGATCGCGTTGCAGGCATCGATGTGGCTCGGATGGATCAGCGTCTTGCCGTCGAAGCCGAGATCGCGGCCCTGCGCGCATTCCTCGGCGAAGCCGTCGACATTGCTGATGTCGCTGTAGGGCCCGTCGAGGATCTCGAGCCCGTGCGCGCGGGTCGCCAGGATGCAATGCGTGATCATCGGGATCATCGCCGCGCGGCCCGGCTTCATCCGGATCCGGGTTTCGCGCGCAATGTCGTTCGGCCCGAACACGAAGCCGGCGAGCCGGGTTTCGGAATCCTTCGATGCCGCGGCCAGCTTGTCGGCGTCGAGCACCGCGCGCGCGGTCTCGATCATCGCCCAGACCCGGATCGAGGCAGGCGCATTGATGTCGCTGAGGCGATCGGCGACGGCATTGAGATCGGCGACGGTCGAGATCTTGGGAACCAGGATGCCGTCGGGCTGCGACTTGCCGGCCATGCCGATGTCGTCGACCCACCAGGGCGTGTCGAGCGCGTTGATGCGGATCAGGACCTCGCGCTTGCCAAAGCCCCTGGCCGCGACCGCCTTGGCGATCTGCTCCCGGGCTGTGGCCTTGGCGTCGGGAGCCACGGAATCCTCCAGGTCGAGGATAATGCCGTCCGCCGCCAGCGTCCGGGCCTTTTCCAGCGCCCGTGCATTCGATCCCGGCATGAACAACAGGCTGCGGCGCGGACGGGTCATCGACATTCTCCTGGGGGCTTGGGCTCCGCCAGTGTCCATTGTTTAGGCATCGGGCGGAACCATTCTTCAACGCTGCCGTATCATCTCAGGCCACACGCCGAAAGTCTTGTTCCCGTTACCCGCATGTGGTTAGCCAGAGGCCATGAAATTCTTTCCGAAGCAGTTGATCGACGGCTACCGGACGTTCGCGACCCAGCGGCTGCCGACCGAACAGTCGCGCTACCGCGACCTGTCGGAGCGCGGCCAGTTTCCCGAGACCATGGTGATCGGCTGCTGCGATTCCCGCGTCTCGCCGGAGGTGATCTTCGACGCCGGCCCCGGCGAGTTGTTCGTGGTCCGCAACATCGCCAATTTGGTTCCGGTCTATCAGCCCGACAGCAACGCCCACGGCGTCTCGGCCGCGCTGGAATATGCCGTGACCGTTTTGAAGGTGAAGAACATCGTGGTGCTGGGCCACGCCCAGTGCGGCGGCATCCGTGCCTTCGTCGACAAGATCAAGCCGCTCACGCCCGGCGACTTCATCGGCAAATGGATGCAGATGTTCATCAAGCCCGGCGAGGTCGTCGAGCAACGCGAGCATGAGACGATGCAGGATTTCGTCGTCCGCATCGAGAAGGCCGCGGTGTTCCGCTCGCTGGAGAACCTGATGACCTTCCCGTTCGTGCGCGAGCGCGTGGAGAGCGGCGAGATGCAGCTGCACGGCGCCTATTTCGGCGTTGCCGAAGGCTCGCTGTTCGTGCTCGACCGGGTCGCGAAGGAATTCATCAGCGTCCGCGACGAGCTGAAATCAGGCGGGTAGAGCGTTTTCGAGCGAAGTGGACACCGGTTCGCGTGAAGAAAACGCGTCAAGACAAGAATCTAGAGCTTCGGTTCTGATTCAATCAGAACCGAAAACGCTCTAGCATCTACTCCCCGCCGTGATGGCCGCTGCCCCAGCGGTCGGAGATCGCGAGCATGAAGGCCGAGACCACGAACACCAGGTGCACGCCGACGAGCCAGGCGAGCTTGCTGGGATCGAAGATGGTATCGATGTTCATGAACGCCTTCAGCACCTGAATGGCCGAGATCGCGACGATCGACGCCAGCAGCTTTTGCTTCAGGCCGCCGAAATCGACCTTGGTCATCCAGTCCGGCCAATCCGGGTGCCCTTCCGGATCGATCTTCGAGACGAAATTCTCGTAACCGGAAAACACCACGATCAGGATCAGATTGCCGGTCAGCGAGATGTCGATCAGGGCGAGCACGCCGAGGATGATGTCGGATTCCTTGGCCTGCGGCACATGCAGGATGAAGTGCCACAGCTCCATGCAGAACTTGAGCAGCAATGCCGCGAGGCTGATGACGAGGCCGAAATAGAATGGCGCCATCAGCCAGCGGCTGTTGAAGAGCAGGCTTTCGAAGCTTCTTTCGACGCGCTTCAGCGTCGGATTGGGCCGGTAGGTCGCCGGTTCTTCCGCTTCCGCCATGGCACGCGCTTCCCGATTTCCGCTGCTAGGCCGCTTTCTGCTTCGCGGTGATCAGCTTGCGGTTGATCAGGACCTCGGCGATCTGCACGGCGTTCAGCGCCGCGCCCTTGCGCAGATTGTCCGACACGCACCAGAACGATAGGCCGTTCTCCACCGTCGCATCCTCGCGGATGCGGCTGATATAGGTCGCGTCCTCGCCGGCGGCCTCATAGGGCGTGACGTAGCCGCCCGGCTCGTGCTTGTCGATCACGAGGCAGCCCGGCGCATTGCGCAGGATGTTGCGCGCCTCGTCCGCCGTGATCGGGTTGGCGAACTCGACGTTCACGGCCTCGGAGTGACTGACGAAGACCGGTACGCGCACGCAGGTCGCGGTCAACTTGATCTTGGGATCGAGGATCTTCTTCGTCTCCACCATCATCTTCCACTCTTCCTTGGTGAAGCCGTCTTCCATGAAGACGTCGATCTGCGGAATGATGTTGAAGGCGATGCGCTTCGGAAACTTCTTATTGACCAGCTCGTCATTGGTGTAGACGGCCTTGGTCTGCGAGAACAGCTCGTCCATCGCGTCCTTGCCGGCGCCCGACACCGATTGATAGGTCGAAACCACGACGCGCGTGATCGTCGCCTTGTCGTGCAGCGGCTTCAGCGCGACCACGAGCTGCGCCGTCGAGCAGTTCGGGTTGGCGATGATGTTCTTCTTGGTGAAGCCGGCGGCCGCATCCGCGTTGACCTCCGGCACGATCAGCGGCACGTCAGGGTCCATCCGCCAGGCCGAGGAATTGTCGATCACGACCGCGCCGGCGGCGCCGATCTTGGGCGACCACTCCTTGGAGACCGAGCCGCCGGCCGACATCAGGCAGATGTCGATGTCGGAGAAGTCATAATGCTCGAGCGCCTTCACTTTCAGCGTGCGGTCGCCATAGGAGACCTCGATGCCGACGCTGCGGCGCGAGGCCAGCACGACGACCTCGTCGGCGGGGAATTTGCGCTCGTCGAGAATGTTGAGCATTTCGCGCCCGACATTGCCGGTCGCTCCGACCACCGCGACTTTGTAACCCATCGTTCACTCTCCGACGAAAAATGCCCGTTCCCCCGCAAGCTGCGGAAAGGGAAGAGGCAGCGCTTCTATGCGAGAAACCCCATCAAGACAACGTTGCGTAGCTTTTGAGCGTTTTGATGCGTTTATTTCGGGCCGATCCGGCCGCGCCCCATCATACGAGAATTCCGTCAGCGCTGACGAGCTTCGTCGACGAGGTGTACGCCACGCTCTCCCGGCTGTTCGCCTATGTCGCCGTGCTCGCCCTGTTCGTCGTCCTCGGCAACTATCTATGGAAGCAGCTGCCCGACGCAACGGCGATGGCGGCCCCTGCCGCCGTGGGCTGGAGCCCGGCCGGCCGCCTGGCGCCGGCGTTTGCCGTGAGCCGGCTCGATCTGCGAGATAAAACAGAGACTTATGAGATCCTCCGGCACCCCGAAGGCGGCCGCAAGGACGTCTTCCGCTGGGCCGATGCCAACGGTGCACCGGTTGCCGAGCTGGAAATCTACCGCCCCGGCGGCGAGGCCATGGGGCCTGCGGTCACCGAGATTGCCGGGCGGCTCGACCCGAGCGGCGTCCGCGAGCTCGAGGCGGCCGGCATCGTCGACAGCAAGTTCGGCAGCGTCACCTTGCTGCGCCCGGCGCGGCAGGACGGCGACCGCGCCTGCCTCGGCTTCCTCAAGCAGGCCGACGCGCCTGACCTCCGGATCTCCGGCTGGACCTGCCAGGGCACCAGCCTGCCGGCCCGGCGCGCCGCGATCGTCTGCATGCTGAACCGCCTGACCCTGCTGGCCGCGGGCAACGATCCGCGGCTCGCCGCCCTGTTCGCGCATGCCGAGCTCAAGCGCACCGACTGCGTTACCTCCGGCGCGCCGGCCCTGTCGGCCGACTGGGTCATGGGCAGCGAGAACCCACGGCTGCGCGGCGCCCTTTGATGGCGAGACCGTGGCAAGGCACTGGTTTTCATGAAACTTTTGCGCTTGGACACGCATTATCTCAGCCGGTGTGGCGCAATTGACCTAGTGACGGCCTCCCCACCATGGCTACAATGTGTTCCAAGTGATTTTGGCGGACGCGCCAGCCCCCGACGGGGCCGTAATGACGAGGATGCGATGACCTTGAAATTCCCTGCCGCGAACAAGCTCGTGGTGTTGCTTGCCGCGGCTGCCGTCACCGCAACCGCGTTCGGCATGACCGCGGCCAGCGCGCAGAGCCCGGCCAAGCGCAAGCAGCAGGAGCAGTATGATCGCGACGGCCGCCGCTATTACGGCGCGCAGGGTCCGAACCGCGTCTATCAGCAGGGTCCGCGCACCCGCGTTTACGTCACCACGCGCTCGTGGCTCGACGCCGGCACCGAAGTGCTGCCGGGCGATCGCAAGTTTAACGACTACGCGTACCCGCCGGAGATCGGCTACCCCACGTTCGCACGCGAGAACAACAACCGCCCGATCGATCGCCAGCCGCTCAGCACGCCGGCCGATCTCGGCGGCTATCCGCGGAATTTCCCGCTGTATTGAGAATTTCGGCGAGCAGCCGATACGAAAATGCCCGGCTCCGGCCGGGCATTTTTATTTGGATCAAAGTGTAGGGTGGGCGCGCTTTCGCTTTGCCCAGCTTACTGATGTTCAACGTCCTGCGTCGTCCCGGCGAAGGCCGGGACCCATAACCACTGCTGTTGGTTATGACGCTCGTCTGCCAGTCGCTTCAGATTGAGAAGCCGCGGCGTATGGGTCCCGGCCTTCGCCGGGACGACATCGTGTTTGTGTCAGCCGCGCGCCATCACGCGTGCAGCTTCTGCAATTCCTTCAGGATCGCCTCGCCCATCTGGCTCGTGCTGGCCGGCGTGGTGCCTTCCGACTTGATGTCGGCGGTGCGCAAGCCGCTGGCGAGCACGGCCGCGATCGCGGCATCGACCTTGTCGGCGAGTTCGCCCATGTCGAAGGAATAGCGCAGCGCCATGCCGAACGACGAGATCATCGCGATCGGGTTGGCGAGGCCTCGGCCTGCGATGTCGGGCGCCGAGCCGTGCACCGGCTCGAACAGCGAGTGCCGCTTCTTCGTCTTCGAGTCGACTTCACCGAGCGAGGCCGACGGCAGCATGCCGAGCGAGCCGGTCAGCATCGCCGCGATGTCGGACAGCATGTCGCCGAACAGATTGTCTGTCACGATGACGTCGAACTGCTTCGGCGCCTTGACGAGGTTCATGCCGCCGGAATCGGCGAGCTGGTGCTCGAGCGTGACGTCCTTGTATTCGCGCGCATGGACCTGGGTCATGACCTCGTTCCAGAGCACGCCCGACTTCATGACGTTGCGCTTCTCCATCGACGTCACCTTGTTGCGGCGCTTGCGCGCCAGGTCGAAGGCGACGCGGCCGATGCGCTCGATCTCGTAGGTGTCGTAGACCTGGGTGTCGACCGCGCGCTTCTGGCCGTTGCCGAGATCGGTGATGGTCTTCGGTTCGCCGAAATAGACGCCGCCGGTGAGCTCGCGCACGATCATGATGTCGAGACCCTCGACCACGTCGCGCTTCAGGCTCGAGGCCTCGGCGAGCGCCGGGTAGCACACCGCCGGACGCAGATTGGCGAACAGGCCGAGATCCTTGCGCAGCCGCAGCAGGCCGGCCTCGGGGCGGACCTCATAGGGCACGTTGTCCCACTTCGGGCCGCCGACCGCGCCGAAGATCACGGCGTCCGCCGCCATCGCCTTGGCCATGTCGCCCTCGGAGATCGACACCTTGTGGGCGTCATAGGCGGAGCCGCCGACCAGGCCCTGCTCGGTCTCGAACTTCGCGATGCCCTGCGCATTCAGCCAGTCGATCACGCGTTGCACCTCGGCCATCACTTCGGGGCCGATGCCGTCGCCGGGGAGAAGCAGCAGTTTATGGGTCGCCATGGTGTTACCTCGAACTAATCGTTGTTGTCGTTGCCGGGCAAGAGCGCGAAGCGCGTCCTCGCACAGATCACCCGGCAATCCATCCCGCTTCGAAAGACCTCTCTGAAGATGGATGGATGCCCGGGTCGAGCCCGGGCATGACGAGCGGGGGAAATCCGGCCGGAGTGCTAAAACGCCGGAGCCGGATTGGCAAGGCACCCCGGATCGGCCCAGAATGGCCCCAACGAGCAACCCGCGCCCCAAGAAGCTAACAAGAAGCCAACAAGACGGACCTCATGACCGCAGCCATCGTCTACGCCTTCGCCTCGGCGATTTTCCTCGGCGCCGGGGTGGTGCTGGCGCAGCTCGGCCTGCGCACCGTCGAGCCGCTGTCGGGCGCCGCGATCAGCGTGCCCTCTTTCACCCTGTTGTTCCTGGTGCTGTCGCCGCTGATCCTGCATGGCGAGCCGGTGGTCTGGCGCGCCCTGCCGATCTTCATGGCGATCGGGCTGTTCTTCCCGGCCTCGCTGACGCTCCTGACCTTTGCGTCGAACCGGGCACTGGGACCAGTCATCACCTCGACCTTGGGCAATCTGGCGCCGCTGTTTGCGGTCACCGCCGCCGTGGTGCTGCTGCACGAGCCCTTGCTGCCGCAGCAGCTCATCGGGCTCGTCGTCGCGGTCGCGGGCGCCGCCATCATCACCGTGACGAGGCCGCGCGACCTCGGCCATTGGCGCAACTGGGCCCTGCTGCTGCCGCTCGCCAGCGCGCTGGTGCGCGGCATCGTGCCGCCGATCGCCAAGCTCGGCCTTGCGATCTGGCCAAGCCCGCTATGGGCCTGCCTGGTCGGCTACGTCATGTCCTCGCTGGTGGTGCTGATTGTGCAACGGGTCCGCAAGGGCAGCTTCATGGTGCAGGCGCCGCGCGAGGGCCGATTCTGGTTTGCGCTGACCGGGATCAGCAACGGGCTCAGCGCGCTCAGCCTGTTCGCCGCGGTCCGCAACGGCCCGATCACGCTGGTGGCGCCGCTCGCCGCGATCTATCCGCTGGTCACCGTGGTGATGAGCGCGATGATGCTCAAGCATGTCGAGATTACCGCGCGGATCGTCGGCGGCACCCTGCTGACCGTGATCGGCGTCGCGCTGGTCCTGATCGCCTGATTGCCTGATATGCAAGACAGTGTTGCGGGCATCGGCGCTGGGCAGCGCCGCCGCGGCCTGTCACAATGCGGGCATTGCCGGAGTGAATTGTGAGAGCCCCCGCCCCGTCCTACCCGCATCCCGCGCGGCTGATCCTTATTCTGTCGCTCGCACCGACGGTCGGTCTCGGCATCGGCCGGTTTGCCTATTCGCTGGTGCTGCCCGACATGCGCGACTCGCTGGCCTGGTCCTATTCGGCCGCCGGCTTCATGAACACGATCAATGCCGCCGGCTATCTGGCCGGCGCGCTGCTCGCCTCGCGCCTGATTGAGCGCTTCGGGCTTACCGCATCGGTGCGATGGTCGACGCTGGCCTGCGCGCTGTCGCTGGCGCTTTGCGCCCTCTCGGGCAATTTCGTGGTGCTGAGTTTTGCCCGCCTGCTGGTCGGCTTCGCCGCCGCGATCGGCTTCGTCGGCGGCGGCGCGCTCGCGGCAACCATCGCGCAATCGCGCCCGGAACGCGCGAACTTCCTGCTCAGCCTGTTCTATGCCGGGCCGGGCGTCGGCATCCTCGCATCCGGATTGATCGCGCCCTTCGTGCTGCAGGGTTTCGGCGCCGGCTCGTGGTGGATCGTGTGGTGGGCGATGACGCTGCTTTCCGCGATCATGACCGTGCCGCTGATGCTGGCGCCGCTCCACGCCAATGCCGCCGCCGGCGGCATCGTGCGGACCCAATTCGCTGTGATGCCGGTCCTGATCTACCTCGCCGCCTATTTCCTGTTCGGTGCCGGCTACATCGCCTACATGACCTTCATGATCGCCTATGTCCGCGACGGCGGCGGCGGCGCGGCTGCACAGAGCGCGTTCTGGAGCCTGATCGGCGTCAGCGCATTCGTCACGCCCTGGGTCTGGGGGCGGGTGCTGGCGCTCGACCGCGGCGGGCTCGCCACCACCATCATCCTCGGCGTCAACGCGCTCGGCGCGGCTCTACCGATCTTCGGGCATTCGCCGCTGCTGCTGGCGATCTCGGCGCTGGTGTTCGGCGTCGCCTTCTTCGCTGTGGTCGGCTCGACCACCGCCTTCGTGCGTTTCAACTACCCGCCGCAATCCTGGCCGACCGCGATCGCGGCGATGACCATCGCCTTCGGCATCGGCCAGACGCTCGGACCGATCGTGGTCGGCGCCATCACCGACGCGGTCGGCAGCCTGTCGTTCGCGTTGAACGTCTCGGCCGCGATGCTCGCGCTCGGCGCGCTGCTGTCGGCGTTTCAGAGGAAGGTGGGATCGTAATCCCCCGTCGTCCCGGCGAAGGCCGGGACCCATAACCACAACTGGTTGTGATGGAAGGGAGCGTCTCCCCTCGTACCTATTCCCGCGGCTGCGGAGTATGGGTCCCGGCCTTCGCCGGGACGACAGCAAGTTAGCTCCCGCTGAACGAATTGTAGCCCTGGTCTTCCCAGTAGCCGCCCTTGTAGTCGTTCGTGACTTCCATCGAGAGCACGTATTTCGGGTTCTTGAAGCCGAGCTTGGTCGGGACCCGGATCTTCATCGGAAAACCGTAGGCGCGCGGCAGGATTTCGTCGCCGAATTTGAACGTCATCTGGGTCTGCGGGTGCAGCGCCGAGCGCATGTCAAGCGGCGAGTTGTAGCCGTCCTTGTCGGCGCACTGGAACCAGACATATTTGGCGCGGGTGTCGGCGCCGACCAGCTTGAGGAAATCGCGCAAGGGCGTGCCGGTCCAGCTGCCGATCGCGCTCCAGCCCTCGACGCAGATGTGGCGCGTCACCTGCTTGACCTGCGGCAGCTTGTACAATTCGTCGAGCGTCCACGACTTCTTGTTCTCGACCA
Organism: Bradyrhizobium sp. Mp19; assembly: GCF_029952935.1. Lineage (NCBI taxonomy): Bacteria > Pseudomonadati > Pseudomonadota > Alphaproteobacteria > Hyphomicrobiales > Nitrobacteraceae > Bradyrhizobium > Bradyrhizobium sp. Mp19. The sequence continues at coordinate 126,725 of NZ_JASAUT010000010.1, forward strand.
GCCCGCGCACCTCGAGCTTCCAGTCGGCGCCTGCGATCTCAGGCGCGTCGTCAAGATCGTAATAGGCGTTGAACGGGAACGGCTTGGTGATCATGCTCTCGGGAAAGGTCGGCGCCAGCGCATCCGGATTGAACATCCAGGCCTGCACCGCGTCGTTGAACTTCGAGACCTGCTTCAGCATTTCCTCGGCCGACGACGAATCAACCACGTCGCAGCCGGTGAGCAGCGTCAGCGCGCCGAGGCTGGTCCCCGCCGTGATGAAGCGGCGGCGCGTCAGCTCCGGCATCGTCTTCACCGCATCGCGCACGAGCAGCTTCTTGTCGACACCGGGGATCAGGAGCTTGCGGAGACGACCCATGACTACCTCCCTCAGCGTCCGATGATCATGGCGCGCAGGCTCTTCGGCACCAGCAGCGCGAGCGCGACATGGATCACCAGGAAGGCGACGATCAGCGCCATGCAGGTGAAGTGAACATAACGGGCGAAATCGTAGCCGCCGAACAGCGACACCAGCCAATGCAACTGCACCGGCTTCCACATCGACAGGCCGGACAGCACGATCACGACGCCGACGATGATGATGCCGGCATAGAGCAATTTCTGCACGGAATTGTATTTGCTGAGATCGTCATGCGACAGCTTGAAGGTCAGCGCCGCCTTGGTGTCGGCAATCACGCCGCCGGGGGTGATCGGCAGCAGCTTCTTGCGGAAGCGGCCGGTGGCAAAACCCAGCGCCAGATAGACCAGGCCGTTGACCATCAACAGCCACATCGCCGCGAAGTGCCAGAGCAGCGCACCGCCGAGCCAGCCGCCGAGCGTGATGCTCCGCGAGAAGGTGAAGCCAAACAGCGGCGAGGCGTTGTAGATCTGCCAGCCGGACATGATCATCAGGATCATCGCGAAGGCGTTGATCCAGTGCACCATGCGCACCCAGACCGGCTGGATCGCCTTCGCGGGCGCCGCGGTCTCTGTCTGGTGGTCGCTGACGGCAAGGCTCGTCATGGGATATCTCTGCTCGTGGTCGTTACCGGGTTATACGCCCGGAACCGGCGTTCCGTTACGGGGTCGCGCACCATCAGTTTGATCTACGCCACTTGATATAGTCACAAAAATGCGAGCCGGGGCGAGGCGCCGGCTCGCTATGTCGCGGGTCCTTTGAGGGACTAAATCAGGCCGCCAGGTGTTACGTCGCCGGCATCAGCACGGTGTCGACCACATGGATGACGCCGTTCGACTGGTTGACGTTGGAGATCGTCACCATCGAGCTGCCGCCCTTGGCATCGACGATCCAGACCTTGCCGTCCTGCTTCTTCACGGTCAGTTCCTCGCCCTCGGCGGTCTTCAGCTTCTTGCCGTCGGTGAGGTCGGAGGCCTCGAGCTTGCCCGGCACCACATGGTAGGTGAGGATCTTGGTCAGCGTCGCCTTGTTCTCGGGCTTGACCAGGCTGTCGACGGTTCCGGCCGGCAGCTTGCCGAACGCGGCATTGGTCGGCGCGAACACCGTGAACGGGCCCTTGCCTTCCAGCGTGCTGACCAGGCCCGCGGCCTTCACCGCGGCGACGAGCGTGGTGTGATCCTTCGAATTGACGGCGTTCTGCACGATGTTCTTCGACGGGAACATCGCGGCGCCACCGACCATCACGGTCTTTTCCTCGGCGCGGACCGGCGCCACGACAGTGGCCGTGATCGCGAGCGCGCTGAAGGCGGCGGCGGTGAGATAGGCAATACGCTTCGACATGGTTTCGTCTCCCGATGAGTAGGCCGACCGGCGAGGCTTCGCCGGCGTTGAAGGGGCAACAACGCCGCGTGCTGGTTGATGAATGCGTCGTCGTTGGCCGAGCTACGGCAGGTTTTCCGGACGGTTTCCGGAAATAATTCTTTGTGATTGTTGAAACCGGCCGGCGCGCGCTGCGTACACACGACGCCTCGCGCAACCCGCCACGCATTCCATTCAGCGGAATGGACGCGTGCGCTGCCGCGAGCAATTTGCTTGCCGCCACTAGCCGATTGGTTCAGCTTGAGGTTGCGGCACGGCTTCGCAGAAAGCGGCCGCGGGGAGGCATCATGAGCAGCATCACGGCTGACGGCCACGCCGCACCTGCGGTGAGCGATGCAAGCATCGACATCGGTCCGCTCGAGCAGAAGCACCTGCAATACGCCAACTACCGCGCGGTTGCGGACACAACCGAGATCACGAAAACGCATTGGCACATCGCCACCGCCAACGCGCTCGGCTGGGGCTTCGACGGCATGGACGGCGTGATCTTCGCGCTGATCTCGCCGATGGTGATCAAGGAATTTTCGCTGAGCCTGCCGGAGTACCGCTCCGGCATGCAGATCGCGCTGTTCGTCGGCATCGCGGGGCTTTACTTCTGGCCATGGCTCGCCGACCGCTACGGTCGCCGCACGCTGCTCGCCGTCAATATCGCGCTGTTCTCGCTCCTGATGCCGGTCGCGGCGATGTCGCCGACCTTCGCGGTGTTCGTGATCGCGCGCTCGCTGTTGTTCTTCGCGCTCAACGGCGAATGGTCGCTCGGCTCGATGCTGGTGGCGGAGACGTGGCCGGCCCGGCTCCGCGGCCGCGTCATCAGCATCACCCGCTCGGCCTGGTGCCTCGGCGCCACGCTCGCCGGCGCGATCACCGGGCTCGTGGCCGCCAATTTCGGCTGGCGCATCGCCGTGATGGTGCCCGGCGTGATCGCGCTGCTCGCGATCTATATCCGCTCCACCTGCCCGGAATCGCCCTATTGGGTGCGCGCGCAGGACCGCAAGCGGCGCATCTCGGAGACGCTGGCGCGCGGCGGCACGGTCAGCGCCGAGGACAGCGCCTGGTTCGGCAAGGCCAAGTCGGTCGGCATCCGCCAGGTGTTCATGCCCGACGTGCTGCCCGCCACGCTTGTCGCGCTGTTCGTCGCCTGTGCCAGCACATGCATCTACGGCACGGTCGGCGCCTGGATGCCGCTATACCTGTCGACCGAGAAGCACTGGTCGACCGCCGAATACAGCCTGTTCTACGTGTTCTACGGGCTGTGCGGCTTCCTCGGACTGTGCCTGGTCGGCTGGCTGATCGACAAGATCGGCCGCCGCCGCACCTTCATCATCACCCTGATCGAGGGCGCGATCTTCATGACGCTCTGGGTCTATTCCGAGGACCGCGTGCTGCTGTGGGCGTTCGGGCTGGCCTGGTGTCTCGGCTTCCTCGGCTTCTGGGGGCCGAGCACGACGCTGACCGCGGAGATCTTCCCGACCCGGATCCGCGGCGCCGCCAACGGCGTGGTCTGGGCGATCGCCTATTTCGTCGGCTTCGTGCTGTTCCCCTTCGTCTCGATCGCGCTCCAGCAGCATACCGGCTCGTTCGCGCTGTCGTTCCTCTGCATCCCCGTGCTGATGATCGCGATGGCGATCGGCGTGTACCTGTTCGTGCCGGAGCATACCGGCAAGGAATTGAACGAGATCATCGAGTGACGTAGATCGCACAACCATCCACGCCGTCGTCCCGGCCAAGCGAAGCGCGAGCCGGGACCCATAACCACGAACGGCCGTTATCGGGCGTCGCTGGAGCCACAGCGCGCCCAACAATCCGACCCTGTGGTTATGGGTCCCGGCTTTCGCCGGGACGACCGTTGTGAGAGCTACTCTAATCCCGGTTCGCCGGCGTCTGAATAAAACCGCGGTTGTGCGTCGGGCTGATCAGGATCTCGTTCATGCAGACCCGCGCCGGCATGCTGGCGACGAAGGCGATGGTGCGGCCGCAATCCTCCGGCTGCAGCATCTTGGCCTGCTCGGCTTCGCTCGGCACCACCGGCCGCTGCTTCAGGATCGGGGTGGCGACCTCGCCCGGCGACAAGCAGCAGGCGCGCAGGCCGTTGACGCATTCGTCCATGTTGAAGGAATGGGTCAGTGCCAGCACCGCGTGCTTGGTCGTGGTGTAGGCCGGGCCCGGCATCTTCGAGACGTGGCGGCCGGCCCAGGAGGCGACATTGATGATGCAGCCGTCCTTCTGCTTGCGCATCGTCGGCAGCACCGCGCGCATGCAGTAGAGCACGCCGTTGAGGTTGATCTCGACGAGTTTGTCCCAGCCTTCCAGTTCCATGTCGGCCCAGCTGCGCTTCGGCACATTGATGCCGGCGCTGTTGACCAAAAGGTCGATGCGGCCGTGCTTGGCGACGATCGCCTCGGCGGCCTTGTTGACATCGGCCTTGTTGCTGACATCGAGCGGGATCGCCTCGGCATTGCCGCCCTTTTTCGTGATGCTGGCCACCACGCGGTCGAGCTCTTGCCTGCGGCGGCCGGAGACCACCACCGTCCAGCCGTCCGTAGCCAGGAATTCCGCCCCGGATTCGCCGATTCCGGTGCCGCCGCCGGTGACCCAAGCCACGCGTTTCCCATTATTTGTCATGCAAACTGTCTCCGTTGCTTTCTGAAGGGCGTTTTTGCTAATCCAGCCGAAATCTTCCGGCCCTTCGCCCCTCGGGGAATCTTTGCATGAACACGACCACCAACGCCAATCTGTTTTCCCGCCTGTTCGACGGCCTCGACGACCCCGGCCGGCTCGCGATCGAGCAGCTCGACGGCAGCCGCATCTCCTATGGCGATTTGATCGCGCGCGCAGGCCAGATGGCGAATGTGCTGGTTGAGCGCGGCGTCAAGCCGGGCGACCGCGTCGCGGCGCAGACCGAGAAGTCGGTTTCGGCCCTGGTGCTGTATCTCGCCACCGTGCGCGCCGGCGGCGTCTACCTGCCGCTGAACACCGCCTATACGCTGAACGAGCTCGAATACTTCATCACCGATGCCGAGCCGGCGCTGGTGGTCTGCGATCCTTCCAAGCAGGACGGCATCAAGGCGATCGCAGCCAAGGTGGGCGCCAAGGTCGAGACGCTCGGTGCCAGCGGCAAGGGTTCGCTGACCGAGGCCGCCGACAAGGCGGCGACGGAATTCGCCACGGTGCCGCGCGGCAACAACGATCTCGCCGCGATCCTCTACACGTCGGGCACCACCGGCCGCTCCAAGGGCGCGATGCTGTCGCACGACAATCTGGCCTCGAACTCGTATTCGCTGGTCGACTACTGGCGCTTCACCGACAAGGACGTGCTGATCCACGCGCTGCCGATCTATCATACCCACGGCCTGTTCGTGGCCAGCAATGTGACGCTATTCGCGCGCGCCTCGATGATCTTCCTGCCGAAGTTCGATCCGGACGTGATCATCAAGCTGATGGCGCGCGCCACCGTGATGATGGGCGTGCCGACCTTCTATACCCGCCTGCTGCAGAATCCCGGCCTGAACAAGGACGCCACCAGGCACATGCGGCTGTTCATCTCGGGCTCGGCGCCGCTGCTCGCCGACACCCATCGCGAATGGTCAGCACGCACTGGGCATGCCGTGCTCGAGCGCTACGGCATGACCGAGACCAACATGAACACGAGCAACCCCTATGACGGCGACCGCGTGCCCGGCGCGGTCGGCTTCGCGCTGCCCGGCGTCTCGGTGCGGGTCACCGATCCCGAGAGCGGCAAGGAGCTTGCGCGCGAGACCATCGGCATGATCGAGGTCAAGGGCCCGAACGTGTTCCAGGGCTACTGGCGGATGCCGGAGAAGACCAAGGCCGAATTCCGTGGCGACGGCTTTTTCATCACCGGCGATCTCGGCAAGATCGACGACAAGGGCTATGTCCACATCCTCGGGCGCGGCAAGGATCTCGTGATCTCGGGCGGCTTCAACGTCTACCCGAAGGAAATCGAGAGCGAGATCGACGCCATGCCCGGGGTGATCGAATCCGCCGTGATCGGCGTGCCGCATGCCGATTTCGGCGAAGGCGTCACCGCCGTTTTGGTTTGCAGCAAGGGCGCCGATGTCAGCGAGGCCTCGGTGCTGAAGGCGCTCGACGGGCGGCTGGCGAAGTTCAAGATGCCCAAGCGCGTCTTCGTCGTCGACGAATTGCCGCGCAACGCAATGGGCAAGGTGCAGAAGAATATTTTGCGCGATACGTATAAGGATATTTACGCGAAGGGATGAAGCCGCAAGAACGTCGTGAGGGGTAGATGGAGCGGGAGCAGGCTATCCAGATTAACGATCAACTCGTCATCGCGCACGAGGCGATGAAGAAGGCTCGAATCGCGATTGCGGAGCTCGGAAAGCAGGAGCGGCTTGAATTGGATGGCCCGCTTTATGACCTCCTGCTCGAGCTGGAATGGCAGGTGATGCTACCGCTCTACGAACAGTTTCGCGACCTGATGAAGCTGGAGTTGCACGAAGAACTCCCTGCTCCGAGCTCCGAACTGAAGTGGAGTGACGTGCGTCTCCCCCGTGGCGCTACGGAAGCTGCGCTCGACGACGTCATCATGTCGGCCCTGACATCGCGATGGCAAAAGGTCGCGAGGATTATAGGGATCGCGATGGCAGACTGCGAGAAACTGAAATTGCCAATAGCTCCTGAAATGATCGGAGCACGCTTGCGATTCCTGTCCCACGCCGATCGGATCGAGGGTGTCGGAGACCTCCGACGGTGGGGTCACAGCGAAGTACGGCTGAAGGACGAGCCGATCAGTGCCCTCCGGCGAGGCTGATCACGAACCGCCCGCCGACAATGAAGAGATAGGCCCCGAACGCCACCTCCAGCGCCCGCTTCGACAGCGCGTGCGCGACCTTGACGCCGAGCGGCGCGGTGACGAGCGTGGTCGGCATCACCAGCAGCGCACCGATCAGCGAGACGTAACCGAGCGCGAACGGCAGTTGCAGCGCGGCGACGTCGGGAAAGCGCGCGGCGGCGGGCCAGCCGGCATAGACGTAGCCCAGCGCGCCGGGAATCGAGATCAGCACCGCAAGCGCGGAAGAAGTCGCAACCGCCTGATGGATCGGCCGGCCGTAGAAGGTCATTAAGAGGTTGGCAAACAGGCCGCCGCCGATGCCCATCAGCGTCGAGAGCAGGCCGACGAAGAAGCCATAGACGCGCATCAAAAAGCCCTTCGGCACATCGTCGCCGAACTTCCAGGTCTCGCGCGCCAGCAGCAATCGTGCGGCTGCCGACCACGCCACCAGCACGAACACGATCTTGAACAGCCGCTCCGGCGCGAAGCGCGCGGTGACGCTGCCGGCGGCGACGCCGATCACAATCGGCAGCCACCAGCGCTTCAGGATCTCCATATCGACCGCGCCGCGGCGATAATGGGCGCGGAACGAGCTCAGCGAGGTCGGGATGATGATCGCGAGCGAGGTGCCGATGCACAGCGGCATCCGCACTTCGAGCGGCACGCCGGCGAGGCGAAAGCATTCGTAGAACACCGGCACCAGGATCGCGCCGCCGCCGATGCCGAACAGCCCTGCGAGAAAGCCGGACAGCGCGGCGACCGCGATCAGCAGCAGCGCAAGCTCGAGCAATTCCTTGGGATCGAGGCCGGCCATCATGTCCTTCGCATCGTCATGAGACGCCCGCCTCGGTGCGGTCGGCCAACCACAGCGCGACCGACGCTGCGACGGGAGCAGCGACCGCAATCAAGGCAAAGCGGAGAGGGATCGAGGACGTCGCGCCCTGCATCGGCAACGTCAGCACGTCGATTAACAGTCCGACGCAGGAGAAAACAAGCAGGAGGATCGGATCGTCGACACCGGCGCGGCCGGCACGTCTGCGCCGCTCGAGCGAATTCGGAGGGATGGACGTTGAGGCCAAGGCGAACTCCTCAAATCGTGGAGCCGTCAGGCTAGACCCTTCTGAAAGACGGGGGTATTGCTGCAAATGAGCAGGCTCTCTTGCGAAATGCGGAAGGATCGAGCTTGGACCAGCTTGCGGCGATGGCGGCCTTTGTTCGCGCGGTCGAGAGCGGCAGCCTGTCGGCGGCCGCGCGCGCGCTGCCGAGCTCGCTGACCTCGGTGAGCCGGCAGATCAGCGCGCTGGAGGAGCATTTCGGCACCCGCCTGCTGCTGCGTACCACCCGCCAGCTCGCGCTGACCGACGACGGACGCATCCTCTACGAGCGCGCGAAATCGATCCTCGGCGAGGTCAGGGAGATCGAGGCGGCGCTGGCGCGCGACCCGCATCAGCCATCGGGGCGGATCCGCGTCAGCTCGCCGAGTCTGATCGGGCGGCTCGTGATCGCGCCCTTGCTGGTCGAGTTTCTGCGCCGCTATCCAGCGCTGTCCGTCGACTTGCTGTTGATCGACCGCGCGGTGGACATGGTCGAGGAGGATATCCATCTGGCTATACGCATCGGCCGCTTGCGCGACTCGCTGCTCGTGGCGCGCAAGCTCACCGATCTGCAGATGATCGTATGCGCGTCGCCGGACTATCTGGCCCGGCGCGGCGCGCCGCAGACACCGGATGATCTTGCCGGGCATGACTGCCTGGTGTTTTCCGATTCGCCCGGCAGCGCGGAGTGGCGCTTTGCCGACGGCAGCAAGACGGGTCGCAAAATCCGCATATCCGGTCGGCTCTGGATGAATAGCCTCGACGCGCTGGTCAGTGCAGCGCGGGAGGGCGCCGGCATCGTCCGCGTGCCGTCCTGGCAAGTGCAGTCCGAGCTCGCCGACGGTCGCTTGACGCGCCTGCTGATCGACCACGAGCCGGCACCGACGCCGCTGCATCTGATGCTTCAGCCGTCACGTCTCGCATCGCCTAAGATCAGGGCATTTGTCGATTATCTGGTGGAACAGTGGGGCAGAATCGATGCCTTGCGGACCCCGTTTGCGGGCGGCTGAGCGCGCCTATCGATCCGCGAGTATCATGATTCACTACTTGGTTCGCTCGACCTTGCATCTGGTATACCACACTGCGGATCAACCAGAATTCGGCAAGTCTAACAATGAACTTCGGTTCGACCGAAGGCTATTTGGCCGTTGCGCGGGGTGATCCTAGTCCGTAAATAGAACTCCTCTACCGCGTTCCCCGATGGGCCGGCCGCGGTCCCTCACAACACAAAGCCCGCCGATGACCGCCAGGATCGAACGACCGCTTTCACCCCATTTGCAGACCTATCGGTGGACGCTGACGATGGCGCTGTCCATCGTCCACCGCGCCACAGGTTTGGCCCTCTATTTCGGCACGCTGCTGCTGGCTTGGTGGCTGATCGCCGCCGCCTCCGGCCCCTCGGCTTACGCCAACGTCCAGGCCTTCACCGGCAGCGCGATCGGCAAGCTGATCGTGTTCGGCTACACGTGGGCGCTGATGCACCATCTGTGCAGCGGCATCCGGCATTTCGTCTGGGACCTCGGCTACGGCTTCAAGGCCAATGAGCGCGAAGCCCTGACCTGGGGCGCGCTGGTCGCCGGCATCGCGCTGACCGTGCTGATCTGGATCATCGCTTACGCCGTGGGAGGTGGACGATGAGCGGCCCCTCTTCGATGCGCACGCCGCTGGAGCGCGTCCGCGGCCTCGGCTCCGCGCACACCGGCACGGGCGATTTCTGGCGCCAGCGCCTCACCGCAGTTGCGATGACACTGCTGATCGTTCCCGTGATCGTCGTGGTGATCACGCTGATCGGCCGCAACCATGCCGGCGCGGCGCAGATCCTCGGCTCGATCCCGATCGCCATCATCCTGCTGCTCTTCATCATCGCCAGCACCTGGCACATGAAGATCGGCATGCAGGTCGTGATCGAAGACTACATCCACAACGAGAAGCTGAAGATCGCCAGCGTGATGGCGAACAACTTCTTCTGCGTCGCGGTCGCATTGGCCTCGATCTACGCAATCCTCAAATTGTCGTCGGGAGTTTGATCCATGGCCGGTGAAGGAAACGGCAAGGCCACCAACGGTGGCCCGGCCACGAACGGCAAGGCCTACCCGATCCAGGACCATACCTACGACGTCGTCGTGGTCGGCGCCGGCGGCGCCGGCCTGCGCGCCGTGGTCGGCTGCTCGGAAGCCGGGCTGCGCACCGCCTGCATCACCAAGGTGTTCCCGACCCGCTCGCACACGGTGGCGGCGCAGGGCGGCATCTCGGCCTCGCTCGGCAACATGCATCAGGACGACTGGCGCTGGCACATGTACGACACCGTGAAGGGGTCGGACTGGCTCGGCGACCAGGACGCGATCGAATACATGGTGCGCAACGCGCCCGACGCGGTCTACGAGCTCGAGCATTGGGGCGTTCCGTTCTCGCGCACCGAGGACGGCAAGATCTATCAGCGCCCGTTCGGCGGCATGACCATCGACTTCGGCAAGAGCCAGGCGCAGCGCACCTGCGCCGCCGCCGACCGCACCGGTCACGCCATGCTGCACACGATGTACGGCCAGTCGCTGCGCCACTCGGCCGAGTTCTTCATCGAGTTCTTCGCCATCGACCTGATCATGGACGACCAGGGCGTCTGCCGCGGCGTGATCGCACTCAAGCTCGACGACGGCACGCTGCACCGCTTCCGCGCCCAGACCACGATCCTGGCGACCGGCGGCTATGGTCGCGCCTATGCCTCCTGCACCTCGGCGCACACCTGCACCGGCGACGGCGGCGGCATGGTGCTGCGCGCCGGCCTGCCGCTGCAGGACATGGAATTCGTCCAGTTCCACCCGACCGGCATCTACGGCTCGGGCTGTCTCGTCACCGAAGGCGCCCGCGGCGAAGGCGGCTATCTCGTCAACTCCGAGGGCGAGCGCTTCATGGAGCGCTATGCGCCGTCGGCCAAGGACCTCGCCTCGCGCGACGTCGTCTCGCGCGCGATGACGATCGAGATCCGCGAAGGTCGCGGCGTCGGCAAGAAGAAGGACCACATCTTCCTGCACCTCGATCACCTCGATCCGAAGGTGCTGCATGAGCGGCTGCCGGGCATCTCCGAATCGGCGAAGATCTTCGCCAATGTCGACGTCACCCGCGAGCCGATCCCGATCGTGCCGACCGTGCACTACAACATGGGCGGCATCGCCACGAACTATCACGCCGAGGTGCTGACCAAGCGCAATGGCGACGACAATTCGGTGGTGCCGGGCCTGATGGCGATCGGCGAAGCGGCCTGCGTCTCGGTGCATGGCGCCAACCGCCTCGGCTCCAACTCGCTGATCGATCTCGTGGTGTTCGGCCGCGCCGCGGCGCTGCGCCTTGCCGACAAGCTGACCGCGAACGCCAAGCAGCCGGAGCTGCCGAAGGATTCGTCCGACCTCGCGCTCGGCCGGCTCGACCACTTCCGCCACGCGTCCGGCGGCACGCCGACCGCGAAGCTGCGCGACAGCATGCAGCATGTGATGCAGAACAATTGCGCGGTGTTCCGCACCGGCGACGTGCTGCAGGAAGGCCAGAACCTGATCCACAAGGTCTATGGCGGCGTCGGCGACATCTCGGTGTCGGACCGCTCGCTGGTGTGGAATTCCGACCTGATCGAGACGCTGGAATTCGACAATCTGATCGTGCAGGCGGTCGTGACGATGGATTCGGCGGCCAACCGCACCGAAAGCCGCGGCGCGCATGCGCGCGAGGATTTCCCGGACCGCGACGACAAGAACTGGATGAAGCACACGCTGACCTGGATCGATCCGGCCGGCAAGACCGCGGTCGAGTACCGTCCGGTGCACAGCTACACGATGACCAATGACGTGCAGTACATCCCGCCGAAGGCGCGGGTCTACTGAGAACGAAGGCGAGCAAGCATGGTTGAATTCGCACTTCCGAAGAATTCGAAGATTTCCGGCGGCAAGACCTGGCCGAAGCCGGCCGGTGCCGCCGAGACGCGCGAATTCCGGGTGTATCGCTGGAACCCGGACGACGGCAAGAATCCGAGCGTCGACACCTATTATGTCGACACCCACGATTGCGGTCCGATGGTGCTGGACGGTCTGATCTGGATCAAGAACCACATCGACCCGACGCTGACCTTCCGCCGCTCCTGCCGCGAAGGCGTCTGCGGCTCCTGCGCAATGAACATCGACGGCCAGAACACGCTGGCCTGCACCAAGTCGATGCACGACGTCGGCGCGGGCGGCGCGGTGAAGGTCAATCCGCTGCCGCACCAGCCGGTGGTGAAGGACCTGGTCCCCGACCTGACCAATTTCTACGCCCAGTATGCCTCGATCGAGCCGTGGCTGAAGACCACGACGCCGACGCCGCAGAAGGAGTGGAGGCAGAGCCACGAGGACCGCGAGAAGCTCGACGGCCTCTACGAGTGCATCCTCTGCGCCTGCTGCTCGACCTCCTGCCCGAGCTACTGGTGGAACAGCGAACGCTTCCTCGGCCCCGCCGCGCTGCTGCAGGCAAACCGCTGGGTCACCGACTCCCGTGACGAAGCGACCGGCGAGCGGCTCGACAATCTCGAGGATCCGTTCCGCCTCTATCGCTGCCATACCATCATGAACTGCGCCAAGGCGTGCCCGAAGGGCCTCAATCCCTCCGAAGCGATCGCCGAGCTCAAGTTCAAGCTGGTCGAACGCCAGATCTGATCCGACACGGCCGCGGCTGGCGCGTCGTCAGCGCCCAGCCGCAGCAGGCCGGATCAGGATATCGGCGCCGACCGCATCGACCGTGGATCGGTCGAGATCGAGCACGACATCGACGATGCTGTGATCCTCCGGATCCATCGTGACGGTGAAGCCGAGATCGCGGCACATCCCGATCATCGTGGTGTTCTCGGTCAGCACCTGGCCGGACAGGCGCTTCAATCCCTCCGACCGCGCATAGTGGATCAGGAGCTGCATCAGCGCCCAGCCGAGGCCTTTGCCCTTGAGATCGGACTGCAGCAGGATCGCGTATTCGGCATTCTCATACAGCGAATCCGAGTGCAGCCGGACCGCACCCATCATCTCGCCGGTGTTCGGATCGAGCGCCACAAAGGCCATCGCGCGCGCATAGTCGAGCTGGGTCAGGCGCGCGATGAAGGCGTGCGAGAATTCCTTCATCGCATGGAAGAAGCGCAGCCTGAGGTCTTCGGCGGTGACGCGCTTGAAGAAATCGCTGACCATCGGCTCGTCCTCCGGCCGCATCGGGCGCACCGTGACGCGCGAGCCGTCGCGCAGCGCAAGCTCACCCTCCCATTGCGACGGATACGGCCTGACCGCGAGCCGGGTGTGGCCGGCGAACAGCCGAGTGGGTTTGCGGATCGCGACGCGCGCATCGAGCGCGAGCACGCCGTTCTCGTCCGCCAGCATCGGGTTGATGTCGAGCTCGGCGACCTCGGGAATGTCGGCCGCCATCTGCGCCAGCTTGACAAGGGTGAGCGGCACCACATCGGCCGGGACCGCCGGCACATCGCCATAGCCGCCGAGCAGCCGCGAGACGCGGGTGCGTCCGATCAGCTCGCGGGCGAGATTCATGTCGAGCGGCGGCAGCGCCAGCGCCTTGTCGTTGATCACCTCGACCGCGGGGCCGCCACGCCCGAACACGATCACCGGACCGAAGGTCGGATCTTCGGCGATGCCGAGGATCAGCTCACGCGCCGCGCGCCGCACGATCATCGGCTGGATCGTCACGCCTTGCAGGATGGCATCGGGCCGCGCACTTCGTGCCCGCGCCATGACCGTCCGCGCAGCTTCAACGACGCTGTCTTTCGTGCGCAGGTCGAGGATCACGCCGCCGACGTCGGAGGCGTGCCGGATGTCGCGTGAGAAGACCCTGACCACGATCGCATGTCCCTCGGCGAGGAACGGCGCCGCCTTCGCGGCGGCGTCCTCGGCGGTCTCGACGACGAGCGTCGTCACGATCGGAATATGATAGGCCGCGAACAGGGCGACGATCTCGGCCGGATCGAGCCAGGCGCGCCCTTCCGACAGCGCGTTCACGACGACGTGCCGCGCCGCCGCCGTCTCCGGCGTGAACACCGATGCGACGCCAGGCGGGGTTGCGGCGAGCGCGGTCGAGGCCTCGCGATAGCGCACCAGATACATGAAGGCGCGTACCGCATCGTCCTCGGTCGGGAAATGCGGAATCCGCGCCGCCTCGAAGATCGCGCCGGTGCGTTCGTCGGCGCCGACCCAGGCCGCGAGCACCAATGCCGCTACCGCACTCCGCTTCGTCCTGCGGTCGCGCACGCATTGCGCCACCGCCTCGGCAATCCCCTGGGCCGGCGCCACCGCGGTTTCCACGTTCGCGACCAGCACCGCGTCGCTGTTGGCATCATCGAGCAGTGCGTTGAGCGCCACCACGTAGCGGTCGGCATCGGCATCGCCCGCGATGTCGACCGGATTGGCGTAGGACCAGCCCGGCGGCAACACCTTGTCGAGCCGTTCGATGGTCTCCGCGGTCAGTGTCGCGGGAACGCCGCCGAGCTCGGCCAGCCGGTCGGTCGCGAGGATGCCGAGCCCGCCGCCATTGGTCAGGATGGCGAGCCGGTTGCCGCGCGGGATGAAGCCGCGGCCGAGCAGCTCGGCGCAATCGAACAGCTGGCGCAGGTCGTAGACACGCAGCATGCCGGCGCGGCGGAATGCGGCGTCGTAGACCGCATCGGAGCCTGCCAGCGCGCCAGTGTGGGTCGCGGCGGCCTTCGCGCCCTGCGCCATCCGTCCCGACTTGACGATGACGACCGGCTTCAACCGCGCCGCGGCGCGCGCCGCCGACATGAACTTGCGCGCGTCCTTGACGGCTTCGAGATAGATCAGGATCGCGCTGGTGTGGTCGTCGAGCGCGAAATAATCGAGGAGGTCGGCGACGTCGACGTCGAGCTGGTCGCCGATCGACGCGATGCCGGAGAAGCCGAGCCGCCGCTCCGGCGCCCATTCGATCATCGCCGACGCGACCGCGCCGGACTGCGAGATCAGGGCAACGTGCCCGTCGGACGGCTGATGCGAGGCGAAGCTCGCATTGAGCTTCACACGCGGCACCATGACGCCGAGGCAATTCGGCCCGATCAGGCGCATGCCATGCCGTCGCGCCGTCTGCCCCACGGTCTCCGCGAGCGAGCCCGCGCCATGGCCAAGACCGGCCGACAGGATCGCCGCGCCGGCAACGCCGGCCGAAGCCGCCTCCGCGACGATCTCCGGAACCGCCGCCGCCGGCGCGCTGATGACGACGAGATCCGGAACGAATGGCAGCGACTTCAGTTCGGGGACGGTCGGCGCACCATCGACGTCAGCATAGTTCCGATTGACGACGCCGACGCGGCCGGTGAAGCCGCTCGCTTTGATGTTCCTGAGCACCGCCGCGCCGAGCGACGACTGACGCGGGCTGCCGCCGACGATTGCGATGCTTCGAGGCGAAAATAGCCGCTCCAGGCCGTACGTCGACATTGCATGGTCTCGCAGGGAACACGCGGAGGCGCCCGCTTCATGCGCCCTCGACCAACTCTACTGCTTCGCTTGGCTGCATGCACCTATCGCAGTTTCGAGTCGAAATGATGAAACTGCGTTGCCGATCAATGCAGGCCGAGCGCCTGCGCCAGGTTGAAGGTCAGGAAGCTCGCGACATAGGCCAGCGCGAGCATGTAGATGAACGTCACCACCATCCACTTCGCGCCGCCGGTCTCGCGGCGGATCACCGCGAGCGTCGAGGCGCATTGCGGGGCGAAGATGTACCAGACCAGCAGCGACAGCGCGGTCGCCAGCGTCCATTTCTGCGCCAGCACCTGGCCGATCTGGTCCGCCGCCTCCTTGCCGCCCTCGATCGAATAGACGGTGCCGAGCGCCGCCACCGCGACCTCGCGCGCCGCCATGCCCGGAATCAGCGCCACCGCGATCTGCCAGTTGAACCCGATCGGCCGCAGCAGCGGCTCGAGCGCATGGCCGATCATCGCCGCAAAGCTGTAATTGATCGCCGGCCCCTCGGCGCCGGCCGGCGCCTGCGGGAACGAGGCCAGGAACCAGATCAGCACCATCATCGACAGGATCGTGGTGCCGGCCCGGTACAGGAACATCTTGGCGCGGGTGAACACGCCGATCGCGATGCTGCGCAGTCGCGGCATCTTGTAATCGGGTAATTCCAGCATGAACGGCGCCGGCGCGCGATCACGCCACAGGAAGAATTTCGCGATCGCCGAGACCGTCAGCGCGCTGGTGATGCCAGCGGCATAGAGGCCGAACATCACGAGCCCCTGCAGATTGACGAAACCCCACAGCGTGGTCGCCGGAACGAAGGCGGAAATGATCAGCGTGTAGACCGGAATGCGCGCCGAGCAGGTCATCAGCGGCGCGATCAGGATCGTGGTCAGGCGGTCGCGGCGGTTGTCGATGACGCGCGTTGCCATGATTCCGGGAATCGCGCAGGCAAAACTCGACAACAGCGGAATGAAGGCGCGGCCATGCAGCCCGGCGCCGCCCATGATGCGGTCCATCAGGAACGCGGCGCGCGCCATGTAGCCGAAATCTTCCAACAGCAGGATGAACAGGAAGATGATGATGATCTGCGGCAGGAACACGATCACGCTGCCGACGCCGGAGATCACGCCGTTCTGCAGGAAGCTCTGCAACAGGCTCCAGCTTTCCGGCAGCACGCCGTGGATCAGCTGCCCGAGCGCGGCGAAGCTGTCCGAGAGAAATTCCATCGCCGGCTGCGCCCAGGTGAACACCGCCTGGAACATCACGAACAGGATCACGGCCAGGATCACGAGACCCCAGACCGGATGCAGCACGACCGAATCGATCCGGTTGGTCAGCGTGTCGGGCTTGGTCGGCAGCGTCACCGCCGCGGCGATGATGCGGTCCGCCTCGCGCTGCGCCGCCTTGAGGTCGGCGATCGTCGGCGTCGTCCACTCGCTGGCCGCCGCCTCATGCGACTTCGCCAGGAATTCGTCGGTCCGCTTCAGGAGCTCGTCGATGCCGCCCTTGCGGACCGCGACCGAGGTCACGATCGGTAGCCCCAGCTCCTGCGACATCCGGTCGATGTCGATCGTGACACCGCGGCGCCGGGCGATATCGATCATGTTGAGCACCAGCATCATCGGCCGGCCGACGCGCTTTAACTCGAGCACCAGCCGCAAGGTCAGCCGCAGATTGGTGGCGTCCGCGACGCAGAGCACGAGATCGGGCACCGCCTCGCCGTCGAAGCGGCCCAGCACGATGTCGCGGGTGATCTCCTCGTCCGGGCTGCGGCCGCGCAACGAATAGGTGCCGGGCAGGTCAAGCACGGTCACGCTGCGGCCCTCCGGCGTGACGAAGCCGCCGGACTTGCGCTCGACCGTGACGCCCGGGTAGTTGGCGACCTTCTGACGGCTGCCGGTCAGGCTGTTGAACAGCGACGTCTTGCCGGTGTTCGGCGCGCCGACCAGCGCCAGGCGCAGGGATGCAGTGGTCATTCGACGATCACAGCCATGGCTTCGCTCCGGCGCAGCGCGATCGTGATGTTGTCGACGCGCACCGCGATCGGGTCCTTCCGGATCGTGCCTTCATGCAGGATTTCCACGCGGGCGCCCTCGACAAATCCCATCTCGACCAGGCGCTGCTCCAGTTCCTGTGGAGACAGCGATGAGCCCGTCACGAGCGCATCGAGCCTGATGATCTTTCCGACAAAACCGCGATCCGCATGTCCGAGCCGGACATCCTGCAAATTATCCCGGGAGCTGTTTGGATCGCCTGTCATGCGGCCTGTTTTTCAGCAGGTAGTCACAGGGTCAAGCGTTTGCCCGTGAGAGGTTTTAGAACTCCTAAAAACAGCGCCCGGAAGCGCCATCCAGGCCGATTTTCCGCTTGACTGCCGGCGAGGCGCTAACGAGGTCGTGATGCCACGGTGCCGCAGCCGCCCCGCGCGGCCCCGGACGCGAGCCGGCTGCGAATTGATCGATCCGGGTTGGCCTCCGGTAACCTTGACCGATCGCGGAATGGCGAACGAGCGTCCGCACCGAGCCCGGCGGCGCCGTTTCGCTTCCTCCCGCGCAACGGTTTGCGTTATGGTTCCTGCGGAGCCGGAGCGCCCGTGCAGACCGCACAACGCAATTCGCTGAGACTGCTGCAATGGATGATGGCCGCCGCGCTGGCCCTTCCGCTGGCGCTGTTCGTTTTTGCCTCCGCAATGTCCTGGATCTCGACCAGCGAGGCCGCCGACCAGGAGATCCAGCGCACGCTCGATGTCGCCCATGAGCACGCGCTGAAGGTGTTCGAGACCATCGATCGCGGCCTGGCCGAGGTCACCGAGGTCGTCCGCGGCATGGGCGATGCCGATATCGGCGCGCGCGAGAAGAGCCTGCATGAGCGGCTGCGCCAGGTCGCCATGGCGCTTCCCCAGGTGAAATCGGTCTGGGTGTTCGACGCCAACGGCCGCGCCCTCGTCAACAGCCTGGTGCAGCCGGCCCCCGACATCGACTTCTCGGACCGGGATTACTTCCGGATTCATGCCCAGGGCGACATCGGCACCTATATCGGCGAGGTGCTGACGCCGCGGCCGCCCTATCTGGGCTCGCGGTTCTTCAGCGTCGGCCGGCGCCGCAACGGCGACGACGGCAGCTTTGCCGGCGTGATCCAGGCCTCCGTGCTTCCGGAATATTTCGAGAATTTCTACGCCAGGATCGGCCGCGAGCCCGGCAGCTTCCTGGCGCTGATCCGGACCGATGGCGCAGTGCTGGCGCACTTCCCTACCGTCAACCGCGACGTCCGGTTCGAGCCGAGCGGCCCGCTCGGGCGGCAGATCGTCGCCAATCCCGAGGCCGGGACAATGACGATCCGTTCCCCGGCCGACGGCATCGAGCGGCGCATGCGCTATCAGCGGCTGGCGGGATACCCGGTCTATGTCAGTGCCGGCCTCGAAACCTCGGCGATCCAGTCGCGCTGGATGTCGACCATGGCCCAGCACCTGATCTTCGGGATCCCGGCCACCGGCCTGCTGTTCGGCCTGCTCGCGCTCGCCTTCCGGCGAACCCAGCGCCTGCAGGAGGAGGCCAACCGGCGCATCGAGGCCGAGGAGGCATTGCGGCACGGCCAGCGGCTCGAGGCACTCGGGCAGCTCACCGGCGGCGTCGCGCACGACTTCAACAACCTGCTCACCGTGATCCGCGCGTCGGTCGACATGTTGCGGCGGCCGGACCTGCCGGAGCCGCGGCGGCAGCGCTACATCGATGCGATCTCCAACACCGTGAACCGTGCCGCCAAGCTGACCAACCAGCTGCTTGCATTCGCGCGGCGGCAAACCCTCAAGCCCGAGGTGTTCGACGCCTGCCAGAATGTCCGCACCCTGAGCGAGATGATCGCAACCCTGATCGGCGCGCGCATCGAGATCACGGCGCAAGTGCCGGACGAGACCTGTCTCGTCAACGCCGATGCCGGCCAGTTCGAGACCGCCATCATCAATATGGCGGTGAACGCGCGCGACGCCATGGACGGCGTCGGCCGCCTCACGATCGCGGTCCGCGCCGTGGACAGACTGCCGTCCGCGACCGGCACGCCGCCGAACTCGCCCGGCCATGTCGCGGTGTCGGTGACCGACACCGGCGTCGGAATTCCGCAGGAGCTGTTCGGCCGCATCTTCGAGCCGTTTTACACCACCAAGGAGGTCGGTCACGGCACCGGCCTCGGCCTGTCCCAGGTGTTCGGCTTCGCCAAGCAGTCCGGCGGCGAGGTGACCGTCACCAGCGAAGTCGGCAAGGGTGCGACATTCACGCTGTATCTGCCGCGCGTCGTCGGCGGGCATGGCGCGCGGGCGCAGCGCACCGAGGACGCGCCCTCGGTCGATCGGACCGGCGCATCGGTCCTGATCGTCGAGGACAATGCCGAAGTCGGAAAGTTTGCCGCCGACACGCTGACCCAGCTCGGCTGCACCTGCGTGCTGGTGGACAACGCCACCCACGCGCTGGAGGAGCTCGCCGTCGACGCTGACCGGTTCGACCTGGTGTTCACCGATGTCGTGATGCCCGGCATGAGCGGCATCGAGCTTGCGGAAGAGATCCGCCGGCAGCGGCTCGATCTGCCGATCGTGCTCGCCTCTGGCTACAGCCAGGTGCTGTCGCAACAGGGCAGCGGCGGCTTCGAGCTGCTGCAGAAACCGTATTCGGCCGAACAGCTCGCGCGCGTGCTGCACAAAGCGACCCGGTCGCGCCGGCTGAGGCGCGATCAGGCGCCGGCGGAGTGAGGTGATTGCGTGGCACATCTCAAGCACGCTGTCGTCCTGGCGAAAGCCAGGACGACAGTGAGGATGAGTCGCAATTCCAGATGTCACACCGCGCGGTGTCATCACCCGCGCATGCGGGTGATCCAGTATTCCAGAGGCGCCAGCGCTTGAGCCGAGAGGCCGCGGCGTACTGGATCGCCCGGTCGAGCCGGGCGATGACAGATGAGGATGAGGACATAGCTCAGCTTTCTCGCGACATAATTTGTCCGAGCTTTGCATCTCGTTTCGCCCTCTCTTGAACAGAGGGCGCAGCTGACCACCGGTCCCAGTGCGGAACCGGGTAATTTGCCTGGCGTTATCGTGCCATGGGCAAAGCTGAGGCAAAATCCCAATCGTCGGCCAAAACCGCATCGCGTCGGAAAGCGAGCGCAAAGCCGGCTGATCAAGAGCGCAAGGATCCCGCGGCAAGCGAAGCGGATGAGAAGTCGGAATTTGTCGAGGTGACTGCCGAAGGCGGCGACCATGTCGAACCGCCGCCGCCTGAAATCGTCGAACCCGATCCCGAGCTGTCGGCCGAAGAGGCCGAAGAGGCGCGCAAGGACTATTTGCTGACGCGGTTCTGGATCAGCGCGCGCGGCTATTGGGGCCGGAGCGGCGACCGGCTGGCATGGCTGTTCACGATCGGCCTGCTGCTGTTGATCGTCGCCAATGTCGCCGTTCAATACGGAATCAATGTCTGGAATCGCGCGATCTTCGATGCGATCGAGAAGCGCGATTCGGCCAGTGTCTTCCACCTGACCGCCATCTTCTTTCCGCTCGCGATCGGCAGCGTGCTGCTGGGCGTTGCGCAGGTGTTCGGCCGCATGGGCATCCAGCGGCGCTGGCGCGCCTGGCTGACCAACGCCGTCGTGTCGCGCTGGCTGACCAACGGCCGCTACTACCAGCTCAACCTCGTCGACGGAGATCACAAGAATCCGGAGTACCGGATCGCGGAGGATCTGCGGATCGCGACCGATTCTCCGGTCGACTTCATCGCCGGCGTGACGTCGGCGCTGCTCTCGGCCGTCACCTTCATCGTCGTGCTCTGGACCATCGGCGGCGCGCTGACGGTGACGCTCGGCGGCTCGTCCATCAGCATCCCGGGCTTCCTGGTCATTGCCGCGATCATCTATGCGGCGATCGCGTCGGGCTCGATCACGGCGATCGGCCGCAGCTTCGTGCAGATCTCCGAGGACAAGAACCAGGCGGAAGCGGAATTCCGCTACATCCTGACCCGCGTGCGCGAGAATGGCGAAAGCATCGCGCTGCTCGGCGGCGAAACCGAGGAGCGCGACGGCATCGACAAGACGTTCTCGAACGTGTTGCGGCAATGGGCGCGGCTCGCCGGGCAGCACATGCGCACGACGCTGGTGTCGCAGGGATCGAATCTCATTGCGCCGGTGGTACCCTTGCTGCTGTGCGCGCCAAAATTCCTCGACGGCAGCATGTCGCTCGGCCAGGTGATGCAGGCGGCCTCGGCCTTCACCATCGTGCAGACGGCGTTCGGCTGGCTGGTCGACAACTATCCGCGGCTCGCCGACTGGAACGCCTGCGCACGGCGCATCGCCTCGCTGATGATGTCGCTTGACGGGCTCGAACGCGCCGAGACCGGCGACGGCTTCGGCCGCATCGAGCGCGGCGAGACCGAGGGCGAGGCCATGCTGAGCCTCAACGATCTCTCCGTCACGCTCGACGACGGCACCGCCGTGGTCGGCGAGACCGAAGTGGTGATCGAACCGGGGGAGCGGCTATTGGTCGCCGGCGAATCCGGCACCGGCAAGAGCACGCTGGTGCGCGCCATCGCCGGGCTGTGGCCGTGGGGCGGCGGCAGTGTCGGCCTGCACGCGGACCGCCGACTGTTCATGCTGCCGCAAAAGCCCTACGTGCCCTCGGGCACGCTGCGGCGCGCGGTGGCCTATCCCGGCGCGGCGGAGGACTGGAGCGTCGATGAGATCAGCCGTGCCCTGCACAAGGTCGGCCTCGACCATCTCAAGGACAAGATCGAGGAGGACGCGCCGTGGGACCAGACCCTGTCCGGCGGCGAGAAGCAGCGGCTCGCCTTTGCCCGACTGCTGCTGCACGCGCCCGACATCGTGGTGCTCGACGAGGCGACGTCCGCACTCGACGAGAAGAGCCAGGACAAGATGATGGAAATGGTGACGACGGAACTGCCGAAGGCGACCATCGTCAGCGTCGCCCATCGCGTCGAGCTCGAAGCGTTCCATAGCCGCAAGATCGTGCTGGAGCGCCGCAAGGGCGGCGCCAAACTGGTCAGCGACGTCGATCTGATCCCGCGCAAGGGCAAGCGAAGGCTGCTCGGCCGCTTCCTGCGGCAACGGCAGGCAGCGGGCAAGGCGGCGTAACGGGCGTTGGCGCTGCCGTCAAAACCGGCTATGCATGCCGCGCTTTTGACGAGGCCATGCGTGATCCCCAGCAACGACATATCGCCGGCGCCGTTCGGCGCCTTCGCGCCCAACGCGGCGCAGGCCGCCATCATCCGCCTGGCGCATGGCTCAGGATTGAAGCGCGGCGCGTTCCGGCCCTGGCTGTCGAAGCTGGTCAATCTGTTCGGCGCGGGTCCGCTGGACGTGACCTATCAGGGCGCATCGTTCCGCTTCTATCATCAGCAAAGCGCGACCGAGCGCGGCGCGTTGTTCAATCCCGATTACAACCTTGAAGAACTCGCCTTCCTGCGGGCGCATGTCGGCGCTAATGGCACCTTCGTCGATCTCGGCGCCAATGTCGGCACCTATGCGCTGGCGCTGGCGCGCGATGTCGGGCCCGGCGGCAAGGTGATCGCGATCGAGCCGCATCCGGTGACGCATGCACGGCTCAAGTTCAACACCGAGGCCTCCGGCTTTCCGCAGGTGCGCCTGGTTGCGGCGGCCGCTGGCCCGACCGATGGCGAACTGATGATCGAGACCGACGGCGACAATCTGGGCGCCAGCCACATCGTCACCGGCACGCCCACCGGCAAGGCGTTCAAGGTGCCGTCGCTGCGGCTGCAACGCATCCTCGACGAGGCCGGCGCGAGCAAGGTCGACGCGCTCAAGATCGACGTCGAGGGTTTCGAGGACCGCGTGCTGATCGGCTTTTTCCGCGACGCGCCGCAGTCGCTGTGGCCCGACGCGGTGGTGATCGAGCATCTGTCGAAGGACGAATGGACCGACGACTGCATTGCGGACATGCATGCGCGCGGTTACGTCGAGCAGGGCCGGACGCGGAGCAACACGCTGCTGGTACGGGGTTGAGACGTGGCCGCGGCCGAGATCTGCTCCCTCTCCCGCTTGCGAGGGAGGGCCGGGGTGGGGGTATGTCCACGAGTCATATTGTGGAAAGAGCCCCCACCCGGATTGCATCTTCGATGCAATCCGACCTCCCCCGCAAGCGGGAGAGGTGCAACGAGTCTGAGGATGTAGCGTCACAACAAGGGGGGCTCGCGATGATCGACCATATCGGCTTTTCTGTTTCCGACTATCAACGCGCGAAGGCTTTCTACCAGACGGCGCTGGCGCCGCTCGGCTACGGCCTGATCATGGAAGTGCCTGCGGAAGTGACCGGGCACGCGCCCGCCGCGGGCTTCGGCGCCGACGGCAAGCCGGACTTCTGGATCGGCGGCGAAGGCGCGATGAACAAGCCGGTGCATATCGCCATCACGGCCAAAGACCGCGCCACCGTCGATGCCTTCTACAAGGCTGCGATGGCGGTCGGCGGCCGCGACAACGGCGCGCCCGGCATTCGCGCGCATTATCACCCGAACTATTACGGCGCATTCGTGCTCGATCCCGACGGCCACAATATCGAGGCGGTCTGTCACACGCCCGGGTGAAACATCGGAACGCCGCGGCGCGCGATCCGTTGTCGCTGCGAACTTCGATGGAGCGATCAATGCGCGCGACGCGATCTGGCATCGGCAACCGCCGCGGGGTCTCGACATGATGCCGATCGAGCCCCCCGAGGTTCCGCCGACGACGCCGGGCACCCCGAGCGAACCGCCGCCGGGAATTCCACCCGGCAGTCCGCGACCGGAGATTCCGGAGCCGGTGCGCGAACCCGGCGAGCCGCCGCGACCGGACGAGTTGCCCGGCAAGACACCTGACGAATCACCGGTGCGCGGACCGCCCGGACCGTCCGGCCCACAGCCTGCGACGGATCGACTCGCCGGCCGGTGAGCCACTCTTGCGCCTTGGTTCCACGTCGATTGCAAATGTGTCGGTGCGTTTCTTCTGAACGCGCGGTGAACAATCGCACATGCAACCCGTTATAATGTCGAAATAAACTTCGCCGATGATTCGTGGCTCGCCACAATCCGGCCTAACGGCTGGCGGTTCATCGTCCTGCCGAATTGTTCGGTTCTCACTTTGCTTTCCTGCCCAGACTTTCCGCCGGGGACTCCTAGACAATGACAAAGCTTCGTCTCGTGCTGCTTGCCACGACTGCGCTGACGGTGATGCAATTCGCCACCTCAGCGTCGCACGCCCAAACTTCGCCTCTGGTCGTCGCACAGGCGCAGCAGAAGGAAGAAACCGGACCTGACGGAAAGCCGAAGGCGCGGCCGGCACCGGGCGCACCGGGTGCTCCTGCACGTCCGGCACCGCCGGCGGCCGCGCCGCATCCGCAGGCGCCACCTCCCGCTGCGGCACCCGCACATCCTGCTCCGCCGCCGGCCGCAGCGCCTGCGAAGCCGACCCCGCCTGCTGCACCTGCCCGGCCCGAGCCGCCCGCAGCTGCACCGGCAAAGCCGACGCCGCCTCCGGCACGGCCCGAGCCGCCTGCCGCGCGCCCGACGACGCCTCCGCCGTCGGCTGCTCCCGCGCGTCCCACACCGCCTCCGCCCGCGGCCGCGCCCGCGAAGCCATCGCCGGCACCGGCACGGCCCGAGCCGCCCGCGGCGGCGCCTGCGAAGCCGACCCCGCCACCGCCGGCGGCCGCCCCCGCACATCCGACGCCGACTCCACCGCCGCCAGCCGCAGCACCGCAGCGACCGGGCACGCCGCCACCCGGCGCAGGTCCCGCGCACACGCCGCCGACGCCAACGCCCGGCGCCGCGCCGGCAGCACGCCCCGGCACCCCGCCCGCGGCGACAACACCGACGCCCGCAACGCCGGGCGCTCCGACAACGGCGCCGGCCGAACGCCGCCCTGGTGATCGTCCGGGTGGCGAACGCGGTGAACGTCCTGGCGGCGCCAAGCAGCCTCCCGGCACGCCGCCCGCGGCGACGTCAACGCCCACGCCTTCGGCAACGACAACGCCGCCGGCAGCAGGGGCACGACCGGGCACGCCGCCCGCCGCGACAGCTCCCGGTGCGACGCCGACACCTCCGGCAGCCGGCGCACAGCCCGCGCGTCCAGGCACCCCGCCTGCCGCAACAACGCCTCCGGCACCCGGCGCGACGCCGACGCCACCGGCGCCAGGTCAGCAGGGACGTCCGGCGACACCGCCCGGAACACCGGCAACCCCGGGCGCAGCGATGGGCGCGCCCGGCGCGGCCCCGGCTCCGGGTCAGCCGGCAGCACGTCCGGGCGTCGCGCCCGGCGTATCGCCAGCCCAGGGAGCAGCCATGGGCGCGCCGGCACCGTCGGTCGTCCCCGGCTCGGCCGCCGCAACGCCGCCGCCCGGCCGCGCGCAATACGCCCCGCCGACGGTCGCGCCCGCCTTCCGCGCCGCGCCTGCCGTCGCAGCACCGCTGCCGCCGCCGCCGCGCCATGACAACATCAAGCCGCTCGCGATCGGTGCCGCGGTCGGTGCCGGCGTGGTTGCCGGCGCCATCATCGGCGGCAGCATCGCCGACCTGCACAGCCAGCGGCAGGAGGTCGTCGAGGGCGGCCGCACCATCTACACCGAGCCGGACCGCGTCATCATCCGCGATCCGGGCGGCCAGGCCTATGTCCGCGGCGACGACGTCTATCGTTTCCGCTATGGCGCGCGCGATATCCGCACCGAGACGATCGGCGGCGAGACGCGGACGGTCGTGGTTCGTCCCGACGGCAGCGAGATCATCACGGTGGTCGGGTCCGACGGACAGATGCTGCGCCGGATCCGCAGGGATACTGGCGGACGCGAGGTCGTCATCATCGACAACAGCTATCGCGATCCCCGGGCGGTCGGCGGCTTCTATGTCGACGCGCCACCGCCGGTGGTCAACATTCCCTACGATCGCTACATCGTCGACGCTCAGGACGCGTCGCCCGACGTGATCTACGAGACCATGGAGGCACCGCCGGTGCAGCGGATCGAACGGCGCTACTCGCTCGACGAGATCCGCTACAGCCCCAATGTCCGCATGCAGATGCCGAGCATCGACGTCAACACGATCAATTTCGACTCCGGATCGTGGACCGTCCCGCCAGACCAGGCTGCGCGGCTGCAGGTGATCGCCGACGGTCTCAATCGGGCCATCCAGCGCAATCCGCGCGAGGTGTTCCTGATCGAGGGCCATACGGATGCGACCGGCAACGACACCGACAATCTGTCGCTGTCGGACCGCCGTGCGCAATCCGCCGCCGAGCTCTTGACGCAGCAGTTCGGCGTGCCGGCGGAGAACCTGACCTCGCAGGGTTACGGCTCGCAATATCTGAAGGAGCAGACCGACGGGCCGAGCCGCATCAACCGGCGCGTCACCGTCCGCCGCATCACCCCGCTGCTCAACGGCGGCACCGCCTCCGCCGCCCCGCCGCGCTGAGCCGGCGCGACATCACGCGACGAAATGGCCGGGAGCGATCCCGGCCATTTTTGTTTCTTCTCCTTCCCCCTTAAAGGGGGAAGGTCGGGATGGGGGTCAGCCGCAGGCAACACTGTTTGCGGAGAGAGCAGATCCCCACCCGCTTTGCTCTGGCGAGCAAAGCGACCTCCCCTTTTCAAGGGGAGGTTGGAGAAGCGTCGCCCCGCAAGCGGGAGAGGTACAGCGGGCCTGCTGATCGACCCAATCTCATCATTCGTTACTTCTCCGCCCCCAGTCCCAGTGCCTCGACCATCACGCGGAATACCTCGGTGTTGTCCATCGAGCCGTGGACGCGCTCGCTGCCCGGGCCGGTCGCGGTGAGAATGACATCCTCGCCGGAATGCACGCTGGCGCCGATCATCGCCGGCAGATTGCCGAAGCGCAGCACGACGCCGGGGACATCCTTGTACTTGTCATTGGCCTTGAACGTGTCGGGCTGGTCGCCCTTCACGGTCGGCTCGTTCGGATCGTCGAGTTTCGGGCGGAACGTCTCGTAATGATCCGGCAGGCTGGCGGAGAAGATCGCAAGCCGCCGGCTGACATCGACGCGTGACGGATAACCCTCGGCGTCCGGCGCCGGATAATTCGGAAACCCGGCTTTCTCGTAGACGCCGACGCGCTCGCGCAGCGGCACGTTGGGTGTCGCCGCCATGTCGTCATTGATGGTACCGACCAGGCTGTTCGGATGGTTGTGGTCGGCCACGACCAGGATCAGCGTGTCGCCGCTGCGCGCTTTCGCCCAGTCCTTGGCGAGCCGCACCGCATTGTCGAACATGATGGTGTCGTAGACCGCGCGCTCCATGTCGAGCAGATGGGCGTATTTGTCGATCAGGCCGGACTCGACCATCAGGAAGAAACCGGCCTCGTGTTTCGACAGCACCGTGAGCGCGGCCTGGACCTGCTCGGTCAGGTCCGGCTGCTCGGGGAATTTCCTGACGCCGCCGCCCCTCAGGAACTTGCGGTCGAGCGCACCGTCCATGTTGCCGGCGGCGAACAGGCCGAGCAGTTGGCGGGTGTCCGGATTGGCCGCGAGCGCGGCGAGCTCGCTTGCGGTGGTCGCGACCGGATAGCCGGCGTCGCGGAAGCGCGCCAGATAGTCGATATCGTCCTTGCGTTTCGACCCGGACGTGGATTGCGGCAGGAAGTTCGCGGAACCGCCGCCCATCAGCACGTCGGGCTTCGCGTCGAAATATTGCGCGACGATCGCGTCATAGGCGGCGCGGCGGCGGGTATGCGCAACCATCGCAGCCGGCGTCGCATCCTCGACCTCGGTGTTGGTGACGATGCCGACGGCGAGGTCCGCCCGGCGCTTGGCGAGGCTCGCGATGGTCTCGACCCTCGGATCGTCGAGCGGATCGGGCGTGCGATCGGCGTAGACGCCGAGCGCATTGACCGCGGCCTTGTGGCCGGTGGCGTAGGCGCTCGCGGCGTTCGCCGAATCGGTGATGATCGAGTCCGAGCCCGCGGTCGCGACCAGCGCCATATGCGGCATGTCGTCGATCGCGAGCTTGCCGCGGCTCTTGCCCTGCGCAATTCCCTTGGAAAGGATTCGCGCGGCGGTGCGATGCGCAGGCGACATCCCGTCGCCAATGAACAGGATCACGTTCCTGGCCTTGCGTGCCCCGGTGTCATAGACGGTCCAGGTCACCTTGCGGCTCTGCGTGCCGTCGCTGACTTCGACGGCGACCTGCCCGGGCTTGGCGAGCGAGACATCGCGCAGCAACAGCGCCGACTGCTCCCGGCCGGCTTCGCGCGCGGTGAATGTGCCGCCCTGGCCGAACACCGCGGCATAGTCCGCGCCGTTCAGCGTGACCTTGAGCTTGGCTTGATCGACCAGCCCCGGGAGCTCGACCTTGAAGTCGAATTTGGCGCCGACGAGGATATCGGCGCGATCGATCGGATAGATCGTCTGGGCGAACGCCGGCGCTGCCGACAACACCAGCGTGACGGCCATACCGGCAACTTGCTTGATCATGATCGATGCTCCGCCCTTGCGCATCGGAGCGGAGGCTAGTTGCGGCGGATGACGGCGCAATGAGGCGCGCCGGGGCGTATTGCCGCAAGGCCGGCGTGATTTCAGCGCGCCATCTGCTGCGGATCGTAGAAGAAGCGCTCCTCGACCAGCTCCTCGCCGCGCCAGGTCTGCCAGGCGACCTCCTCCATGCTGCGAACCTTGCCGTCCTTGCCGGTGAATTCGAAGCGCCAGCAGATCGCCGAATGATCGCCGTCGAGCAGGAGCGGCCCGAGCCGCGTGGTCTTGACGCCGGCGACCGCGGCCAGCACCGCCGCCTCGCGCGCTGCCAGCGCCTCGCGGCCGACCCGCCACTCGCCGTCATTCTCCTGGGTGCGGGCATCCACTGAATAGAAGTTCCTGATCGCGCCGACATGGTCGTTGGATTCCACCGTGTCAGCGAAGGCTTGCAACGTCCTAAGCGAGGGCATGGGCACTCTCCATTTACCGACTTATAGTCGGTATTTATCGACTGGCAGTCGGTAAGTCAATTGGCTTGCGTCTGGAACTGGGCTAGAGATGCGCCATGGCAACCCAGGCCGAGCGGCGCGAGAAAACCAGAGCCGCCATCGTCAAGGCGGCGCGGCGCATTTTTGGCGAGCGCGGCTTTGCCGCTGCGACGATGGACGACATCGCCGCTGGGGCGCGCGTTGCCAAGGGCGCGGTCTATCATCACTTCGCGACCAAGGAGGCGGTGTTCGAGGCGGTGTTTGAGCAGGTGTCGCTCGACCTCGTCGCCGATCTCGACCGCATCTCGCGCGCCGAGAACGATCCGCTGGCGGCGATGGCGGCGGGCACGCAGGGCTATTTCGCGGCGTGCTCGAAAGGCCCGACCGGCCGGATCATCTTGCGCGATGGTCCCGCCGTGCTCGGCTGGGAGCGCTGGCGCGAGATCGACGCGAAACATTTCGGCGGCAAGTTTCCGCGCGCGCTGGCCGCTGCGATGGACGCCGGCGTAATCGCCAGGCAACCGATCGAGCCGTTGGCGCGGCTGCTGCTCGGCGCGGTGACGGAGGCGGCGGTCGCGGTTTCCGCGGGGCCGGATATCGCCAAGACCGGCACCGATTACGCGCGCGCATTCCGCTCGCTGCTTGATGCGCTCAGGGTGAAGTAGGCCGATATCCATCCCCGGGTCGTCCCTGCGAAAGCAGGGACCCATAACCACAGGGAGGAGTCGTGGAAACGCGCTGGAGCACCAGCGTACTTCATAACCACGGCCGGTGGTTATGGGTCCCGGGTCGCGCTTCGCTTGCCCGGGACGACGAGGCGAGAGGGTGCCGCCTCAGTCCTTGTCGTTCTCGAGCTGGAAGATCTGCGCCCCCTCGCCGCTCGAGATGAGGCCGGTCTTGTTGTAGAGGCCGAGCTTGGCGCGGGTGTCGGCGATATCGAGGTTGCGCATCGTCAGCTGGCCGATGCGGTCGGCCGGCGTGAAGGCGGCGTCCTCGACCTTCTCCATGCTGAGCCGCTCCGGCGCATAGGTCAGATTCGGGCTCTCGGTGTTGAGGATGGAGTAGTCGTTGCCGCGGCGCAACTCGAGCGTCACCTCGCCGGTGACGGCGCGCGCCACCCAGCGCTGTGCGGTCTCGCGCAGCATCAAGGCCTGCGAATCGAACCAGCGGCCCTGATAGAGCAAGCGGCCGAGCCGCATGCCGCTGATGCGGTACTGCTCGATCGTATCCTCGTTATGAATGCCGGTGACGAGACGCTCATAGGCGATGTGCAGCAGCGCCATGCCCGGCGCCTCATAGATGCCGCGGCTCTTGGCTTCGATGATCCGGTTCTCGATCTGGTCGCTCATGCCGAGGCCGTGCCGGCCGCCGATCACATTCGCTTCCAGGAACAGCGCGACCGGATCGGCGAACGTCTTGCCGTTCAGCGCGACCGGCTGGCCTTCCTCGAAGCGCACCACGACCTTCTCTGCCTTGACGTCGCAATCGGCGCGCCAGAACGGCACGCCCATGATCGGATTGACGATGGTGATGCCGCTCGCAAGGCTCTCGAGATCCTTGGCCTCATGCGTCGCGCCGAGCAGATTGCTGTCGGTCGAATAGGCCTTCTCCGCGCTCATCTTGTAGGCGAAGCCCTGCGCGGTCATGAACGCCGACATCTCGGCGCGGCCGCCGAGCTCGTCGATGAACTGCTGGTCGAGCCAGGGCTTGTAAATCCGCAGGCTCGGGTTGGTCAGCAGGCCGTAGCGATAGAAGCGCTCGATATCGTTGCCCTTGTAGGTCGAGCCGTCGCCCCAGATGTTGACGCCGTCCTCCTGCATCGCCGCGACCAGCATCGTGCCGGTCACCGCGCGGCCGAGCGGCGTGGTGTTGAAATAGGTGATGCCGCCGGTCGAGATGTGGAACGCGCCGGACTGGATCGCGGCGATACCTTCATGGACCAGCTGGGTGCGGCAATCGACCAGGCGGGCCTTCTCGGCGCCGAAATCCATCGCCTTGCGCGGGATCGCGTCGTAGTCGGCCTCGTCGGGCTGACCGAGATTGGCGGTATAGGCGAAGACCTTGGCGCCTTTCAGCTTCATCCAGAGCAGCGCCGCTGAGGTGTCGAGCCCGCCCGAGAACGCGATGCCGACTTTTTCGCCGGTGGGCAGGCTTTTCAGAATCGTACTCATGGGACGGTCCAATCGGTCGAAATCGGTGGTGATTAGGCAGGCCGAATATCAAATTTCCGGAGCCTGGGCACGCCTTTAATCACGCCTCGGGCTGGCTCGGCTGTGCCTGGCCGTCGCGGCGCCAGCGCTGCATCAGCCGGTAGCCGGGCATTGCGAGCCGCGTCAGCGCGGCATCGACCTGGGCGTCGGTCAGCCGGGTTGCTGCCCAGCGGTAGATCAGCGCGTAGAACAGCCAGACCGTGAAGAACGACACCAGGCCCGCGATCGCCACGTCGGTGAAGAAATGGCCGCCAAAGGCCATGCGAAGCCCGCTGGTGACGATGCCGAACACGGTGGCCCCGGCAAAGGCCAGCGGCCGCCACGCGGGCGGCGTCAGCGCCGCCGGTGCATAGGTCCAGAACGCGGTGGCGCCCTCGCCGGAGAAGAACGAGCAGTTGCGCGGGCAGCCGCCGCGCGGGTCCCACCACGGCATGAATTGCAGGTCGCCGCCGAACTGCGTCACGAACACCGGCCGCGGCCGGCCCCAATAGTTCTTGAAGGTGAAATTGGTGAGCACACCGGCCGAGAGCAGCATCGTGGTGAGCAGGAACACCGCGGCGCGGCCTGACATCAGCATTGGCCGGTCCGGCCGAATGAATTTCCAGACGATGGTCACGATCGCCGGCAGCACCAGCGCCCAGGCGATCCACATCGCCGCATCGCGCGCGAACGACGCCACCGCATCGAGCTTCATCGGGAAGGTTTTCTGCGCCACATCGTAGAACAGCGCCGCCAGCTTCAGGTCGAGCTCGGGATAGATCCCGAACAGGATGCCGACGATGAGCGCCAGCGCCAGCGCGATGAAAAGTCCGGTCCGGTTCATGGCGCGCGGTTTAGCCGAGGCGGATGAGGTGGCGCAATCATTTCAAGTAAGCCCGAAGGGCATTTGCCGCTTGATCAAACAGGCGATCGACACCTTCATTTTCGTCGTAGTTAAACTGCCGCGGAGTATTGAGCGCTGCAGCACCATTTTTCGTCTGCGCCTGAAAAACGCTCAATACTAGTCCATCCAGAAGTTCCCGGATCGCTCTGGGCAAGGTTGAGTCGATCGCCGGCAATTGAGCGAGGATATCTCGTTCAAGCTCGGGAAGTGACAATTTGCCCGACTGCGCGCTTATCACGCTTCCCAAGATTGCGGATGCGGCTCTCTGGTTCGAATCCATGTTGGCACTCTGGACGAGGTCACGGCCGCGGCGATTGCGACGGCAAGGGCGGGGGCGGCGGCAAGGGACGCGGCGGCTCGCGCCAGGCCCCGGCGGTGCGGCCGGCGATCAGCCAGTAGACCAGGCCGGCGACGATGCCGGCGCCGGTCATGATCTCCATGTGCCGGCGCACGATGCCGTGGAATTGCATCATATCGGGATCGAACGGAACCAGGCCGAGATAGCAGGCCGCGCCGACGATGGCGCCGCCGACGGCGTAGGCCAGCACGCTCCGGATGAAGAACGCCTCGGTGATCAGCACCACGATCAGCGCCGGCAACAATGCGAAGCCTGATATGAAGATGAAACCGAAGCCGAGCACGACGTTGACGGCGCTCTGGTCAATCTGCCCGCCGAAATCGCTGATCTCGGGATACAGCACGGCGACGACCACGATGATCCCTGCCACGAAGCAGGCCATCAGGAAGCCGAACGCGACGACGAACAGGCGGCCGATCAAGGCCATCCAATTAGTCCGTCATCGCCATCGCGCGCAGCGCCTGGCGCTCGCGGGCGGAGAGCTTTTCGGTCTCCGACTTGAGCTGGCCGCAGGCGGCGAGGATGTCGCGGCCGCGCGGGGTGCGCACCGGCGAGGAATAGCCGGCGTTGAAGATATATTCGGAGAACTTTTCGATCTGCTCCCAGTCCGAGCATTCATAGGCAGTGCCCGGCCACGGATTGAACGGGATCAAATTGATCTTCGCCGGAATGCCCTTCAGCAGCTTCACCAGGAGTTTTGCGTCATCGAGCGAATCGTTGACGCCCTTGAGCATCACATATTCGAAGGTGATGCGTCGGGCGTTGGAGGCGCCGGGATAGTCGCGGCAGGCCTGCAGCAGCTCCTTGATCGGATATTTGCGGTTCAGCGGCACCAGCTCGTTGCGCAGCTCGTCGCGCACCGCATGCAGCGAGATCGCAAGCATCACGCCGATCTCGTCGCCGGTGCGCTGGATGTTCGGTACCACGCCCGAGGTCGACAGCGTGATGCGGCGGCGGGAAATGCCGATGCCCTCATTGTCGGCGACGATCAGCAGCGCATCGCGCACCGCGTCGAAATTGTAGAGCGGCTCGCCCATCCCCATCATCACGATGTTTGTGACGCGGCGCGTGCCGTCCTCGCGGTCGGCCCAGTCGTTCAGCCGGTCGCGCGCCACCATCACCTGGCCGACGATCTCGCCGGCGGTGAGGTTGCGCACCAGCCGCTGCGTGCCGGTGTGGCAGAAGGCGCAGTTCAGCGTGCAGCCGACCTGCGAGGAAACGCACAGCGTGCCGCGATCGGTCTCGGGGATGTAGACGCACTCGACCTCGTGCGGCCGCTCGACCTTGTCGCCGCTCGGCAGCCGCAGCAACCATTTGCGGGTGCCGTCATTGGAGATCTGCTCGGCGACCACTTCGGGACGGTCGACGGTAAAATGCTTCTCGAGCTCGGCGCGCATGTCCTTCGAGACGTTGGTCATCTCGGCAAAGCTCTTGGCGCCGCGGAAATACATCCAGTTCCAGAGCTGCTGGGTGCGCATCTTGCGCTGGCCGGCCTGCACCCCGATCTCGCCCAGGCGATCGGCGATCTCGGCGCGCGACAGCCCGATCAGCGACGGCCTGGCCGGCGGCACATAGGTCTCGAGCGGAACCTTCTCGACGAGCGCGCTGGCGCCGGAAACGGCATGGGTGGTCACGGTGTCGGTCATGAAACCTCAAATAGGCCTTCCAGCCGGTGCTGGAAAGCCACCAAATACCTCGATTTCAGGCCTTAAGCCGGTTCTCTAGCGCCGGCAGTCCTGCCCGAGCCGGTCGAGCGCCTGCGCCAGGCCCTTCAGCGAGAAGGTGTCTGTCGTCTCGGTGCCCTTGGCCGAGACGGCTTTTACCGTCAGTTCGGCCGATTTGCGCATGGATTCCACCATCCGCTCCTCCTCGGCCGCATTCTTGATCCAGAGGCCGTCGCCCTGCGTGTACATCGCATAGGTCCCGCCGCCGACTTGAACCGTTGATTCGGAGCCCGGCTTCACGGTGTAGCCGATCATGATCGAGACTTCGTTGACGACCTTCTCCGCCGGACGGGTGGAGATGAAGGCATAGGCCGGATCGCGCGGCCGGTTCGCCGGATTGGTCTTCGACGAGGAAGGCTTGGCGAGCGCAAAGCACACCTTCTTGCCGTTGGGCGACGCCGAGTACGCGCCCCAGGTGCCGAATTGGCCGATCAGCGTCGGCTCCGCGCCGCCGGCCGCAGCCGCCGCGGCCGAAGGCGCCGGCTTGGCTGCTTCCTTCGCGGTATCTTTCTTGGGCGCAGCCTGCACCGGCGCGAGGGTGATGAACCCGCACAGGATACAAGCAACCAGTGATGTCAGAATCTGCCGCACGGCCAATTGGTTCCCCCATCATTGTGACTGCAAGATGGCCCGGCGATTCCCCTCCGCCGGCTCGGATGGATAACCGGGAAACGCTTTTTTGGGAAGGCAGTTAGGCCGAAAGGCGAACGCCGCTCACCGTCGGGCGCGTAATCGCGACGCGTTATCACTTGGCGCGCGCAGCGCGCTGCCTCTCCCACTGCGCATCGGTCCATTGCAGCAGGTCCTCGGCACCGGAACTGCGTAAGTGCGAGCCGCCATCCTGCACCACCATCTCGCCGTTGATGTAGCCGGCCTGATCCGAGATCAGGAAGGTCGCGAGATCGGCGAGCTCCGAATGCTCGCCGGCGCGGCCGAGCGGATTGCGATGCGCCCAGGTCTCGCTGCGCCCTTCGGGACGCAACTGCCCGGTCGCACCTGCGGTCGGAAACGCGCCGGGCGCGATCGCGACGGTGCGGATGCCCTTCGGGCCCCACTCCACCGCCAGGCTCTTGGTCATCGCCAGCACCGCGGTCTTGGCCATCGAGGACGGCACCGTGAACGCGCGGCCGGTGATGGTCGAGGTCGACAGGATCGAGAGCACCACGCCCCTGTGCTTGCCGTCAATCCAGTGGCGGCCGGCGGCGAGCGTGCAGTACATCGTGCCATGCAGCGTCGGCGCGAGGATCGCGTCCGCCGCGCGGAATGACAAATGTTCGCTCTGCGCAATAAAGGTTGCGGCAGCATTGTTGACGAGAACGTCGATCGGCGCGTCCTGCCAGACCTGATCCATCATCGCTTCGACCGCCGCGCCGTCGCGGATATCGCAGCGCGCGGTGGAAACCTTGGCGCCGAGTTCGCTGCGGAATTTCGCTGCGGTTTCCTCCAGCAGCCCCTCGCGCCGCCCGCAGATGATCAATTCGGCGCCGAGTTCGGCAAAGCGGCGGCCCATCGCCGCGCCGAGGCCGGAGCCGCCGCCGGTGATCAGGATGCGCTTTTTCGCTAGCAGGCCTTTTTCAAACATAGTTTGATCCCTCCGCACTGTATTGTCGCTCCGCCGCAAATCCGGCATGAAGCTTGTAGTCCAAGATCTTGCAGCTCTTTCTGCGTCCGAAACTCAGGTGTGTCCATGAAAGCCATCCTCTGCTCGCAATACTGTCAACCTGACGATCTCGTGCTGGCTGATGTGCCCGATCCGGTGGCGGCTCCCGGCGAAGCCGTGATCGCGATCAAGGCGGCGGCGCTGAATTTCTTCGACATCCTGATGATCCAGGGCAAGTACCAGATCAAGCCGCCGTTCCCGTTCTCGCCGGCCGCCGAAGTTGCCGGCGTGATCGAAAGCGTCGGCGCAGGCGTCACTGACCTGAAGGTCGGCGATCGCGTCGTCGCGTCCTGCGGCCACAACGGCGCACGCGACAAGATCGCGCTGCCGGCGAATTCGATCGTGAAGATTCCCGACAATCTCGATTACGACCGCGCCGCCGGCATCATCATCATCTACGGCACCGCGCTGCATGCGCTGGAAGATCGCGCAAGCCCGAAGCCGGGCGAGACGCTCGCGGTGTTAGGGGCCGCCGGTGGCACCGGCCTTGCCGCGTGCGAGCTCGGCAAACTGATGGGCCTGAAGGTGATTGCCTGCGCCTCGTCGGACGAGAAGCTGGCATTCGCCAAGCAACACGGCGCCGAGCTGACGCTGAACTATGCGAAGGAAGATCTCAAGGAAGGCCTGCGCAAGCTGACCGACGGCAAGGGCGCCGACATCGTGTTCGATCCGGTCGGCGGCGCCTACGCCGAGGCTGCGCTGCGTTCGACCGCGTGGGAAGGCCGCTTCCTGGTGATCGGCTTTGCCGCCGGCGAGATTCCGAAGATCCCGCTCAACCTCGCACTGCTGAAGGGCTGCGATATCCGCGGCGTGTTCTGGGGCGCCTGGGCGCGGCAGAACCCGGACAAGAACCGCAAGAACCTCGAGAAGCTCGTGCAGTGGACCGCGGAAGGCAAGATCTCCTCACATGTCGACCGTACCTTCCCGCTGTCGCAGACCGCGGAAGCCTTGAAGGTGCTCGCCGGCCGCAAGGCGATGGGCAAGGTGATCCTGCACCCGGGAAGCTGAGGAAGAGAATGCGTAGCCCGGATGGAGCGCAGCGAAATCCGGGACCAGACCATCCGCGGTTAGAGCAGCCCCGGATTACGCTTCGCTGCATCCGGGCTACGGATGCTCCAACCTCCCCTTGAAAAGGGGAGGTCGCTTTGCTCGCAGAGCAAAGCGGGTGGGGATCTGCTCTCTCCACTTACAGCGGCGTCTGCGGCTGACCCCCATCCCGACCTTCCCCCTTTCAGGGGGAGGAGAACGCAGACCTCACTCCTCAGTCGGCACTCCACGCTTCAGCGCTGCGCGCGCAACGCGAGCAAACCTTGTGAACTTCCTCTGAATTGGCGCGCGCTGCCGCAATCAAACCCAAATTTCTCCCGATTCGCAGCGACCGAGGCCGCTTTTTGGGCCCAATCGCAAGGCGATTAAGGACCCGTAACGGGCGCTCAGGTACCCCAATAAGAATAACAACCAGACACCAGAGATGCCCGATTGTTGCGTCATAGTAACGGGGAAGCATCATCATGGTGGGGAATTCAGGACACGTTCACGGCAACGATCCGCCGCGCGGCGCAGTCAACGCAGATATCAACGATCCCGGATTTGCGCATTATCGCTACCGACGATCGCATCGGGCAGGCATCGACTTCGGCGCGGACGAACCAGCTCCGCTCTTTCTCTCAAGCCAAATTGACGAGTACGACGCGGATTGGGAAAGGCGCACGACGATTCCGCGTTCGCGCCTTCGCATCGGCCTGCTGACAGCTTCGGCCGTCGCGGCTGTCGCGGCGGCGGTCTTCGCGCTGTTGTCCGCCGGCGTCACGCGCGACACGATCCTGAGCGCCAAGGCCTTATTGGTCGGCGTTTCGCCAGTCGGGGTCCGGGCGGACCTTGCTGAGGCTGTTCGCGCCGTGGCAACGCCAGCATCACCCGCCATCGCGAGCCAGCCGTCGCGCGCTGAGATCGCGGCCGCCTATCAGGAAGCGATTCAGAGCCAAATCGTCGCGGTCGAAGTACCCGCTGCTGCGCCGGTCGAGCCATTACCGGCGGCGCCACAGGCAAGACGCCTCGATCCGGATGCGGTCGCGGCGCTTCTGAAGCGCGCCAACAGCCTGCTTGCGATCGGCGACATCGTATCGGCGCGACTCCTGCTCGAGCGGGCCGCGGATGCGCAGCACGCGGACGCGGCGCTGTTGCTGGCGCGCACCTACGACCCCGACGTGCTGGGGACTTTGGACAAGCGGAGCATCACGCCCGATCCGGAGACCGCGCGCCTCTGGTATCGCAAGGCCGCCGAACTCGGCTCGCAGTCCGCGCAGCAGCGCCTCGCGCAAATGCAGAACTAAGCTCATCTCGAGGGACACATGCGACGCTTGTTTGGATTGGTACTATGCACAGGCATGATGATTTGCGGCCTGGCGGCACGGGCCGAGCAGACCGAATTCGACCCGGCCAAGGTCAGCGACAGCCTGAAGGCGATCTTTCAGTTCGGCTCCGTAAGCACCAAGCAGAGCCTCAACGCCAACACGGTCACGCTGATCTCGGGTACGATCGGCGGCACCTATGTTCAGTTCGGCGCCGATCTCGCCTCCGTGCTCGACGATGGCAATAAGTTGCGCATCCTGCCGATCATCGGGCGCGGCTCGGTGCAGAGCGTCTCCGACATACTGTTTCTGCAGGGTGTCGATCTCGGCATCGTTCGATCTGACACGCTCGACTATCTCGAGCGGAAGGGCATCGCGAAAGACATCAAGAAACAGTTCACATACGTGACCAAGCTCTATAACGAAGAGATGCACGTGATCGCGTCGAAATCGATCCGTAATCTCAGGGAGCTTGAAGGCAAGACCGTCAGCGTCGACCTTCCCAATGGCGGCACCTTCGTCACTGCACTGACCGTGTTCGAGCGGCTCGGAATGAAGCCGAAGGTCGTCTATATCGAGCAGCGCATCGCCTTGGAGAAACTGAAGGCCGGCGAAATCGACGCGGTGATCGTCTGCGGCGGCAAGCCTTACAAGTCCGTGAGCGGCTTCAAGGACGACCGGTTCCACCTGGTGCCGGTCAACTACGAGAAACCGTTGCAGGACGACTATCTGCCGGCGAGCCTGTCGGCCAAGGACTATCCCAACCTGATTTCGGGCGAGGAGCGCGTTGACACGATCGCCGTTCCTGCCGTGCTTGCGGCCTACAACTGGGCACCGAAGACGGAGCGCTACAACAAGCTGGCCAATTTCGTGGATGCGTTCTTCACAAAATTTCCGACGTTCCAGAATCCGCCGTTCCATCCGAAGTGGCGGGAGGTCTCGCTGTCGGCGCCACTGCCGGGCTGGCAACGCCTGCCGGTAGCCCAGCAATGGCTGGACCGCCACGGCGTCGAAGCTGCCACGCGCACCCGTTTCGATGATTTCCTGAAGCAGAGCCCGGCGGCGACGCGCTTGCAGAGCGACGCCGACAAGGAGGTGCTGTTCAAGCAGTTCCGGGCGTGGGAAGCGGAAAACAACTCGCGTGCCCAACTGCGCGCCGGCGAGAAACGCTAGACTCCTCGGACCCGGATCGGGCGCAGCGAAACCCGCTCGATCGATCGGCGAGAAAGACCACGGATTACGCTACGCTTCATCCGGGCTACTTTCCGCGCCCTCCGGCACCCCGCGCTTCAGCGCGGCGCGGGCGGCATCGCGATGCTCCGGCGTGATGTGGCTTGCCACAATGCGGAGCGCGGTTGCGAGCACTGCGGCGTCATCGGTGAAGCCGAGGATCGGCAGCATGTCGGGCACGAAATCGAACGGCAGGATGAAATAGGCGATCGCCCCGAGCAGCGCCGCCTGCACATGGCGCGGCGTCTGCCGGTCGAAGGCGCAGTAATAGGCGGCCAGCAGGTCCTCCGCGAAGGGCAGGCTCGCCACCACCTTCTTGAACTTGATCCAGAAACGGCGGCGCACGCTTTCGGGGTCCTGTGCCAGCCGATCGGCAGGCCCAAATCCCACGCCGTGTTCGCTCGATGTCATCGCAAGGTTCCTCGACGCCGCGCCAGTTCGGCGGCGGACGATGCGAATCTGGGGATATCGGCGGACCCGCGCAAGGTTGCGCGCGCCGGGCTCAACTGACCCCAAGCTGCCTTGCGATCGCGTTCATGGCCTTGGCGAGGTCGATGTCGCGCTTGGTCACCCCGCCGACATCGTGGGTCGACAGCACCACCTCGACCGTCTTGTAGACGTTTTTCCACTCGGGGTGATGGTCGCTCTTCTCGGCGACCAGGGCGGCGCGGGCCATGAACCCGAAGGCCTCGTTGAAGTCCTTGAACACGAAGGTCTTGGCGATCGCCTCGCGGCCGGACGTTTCCGACCAGCCGGCCAGTTCCCAAAGGGCGGCCTTCCTTGCCTCCGCTGACAGCCGTTCGACCATGGTAACCTCCCGTTTAACGCCGACTTTAGCCTAACAACCGGCCTCCGGGATGGGATCCACGCCCAAATTAAGGCCGAAATCGCGTCCTATCGCCGCTGGTAACCATGACGGAGTTGTAACATCTGTCCATTCAGTAATTTGCTACACATAGGGGATGTATGCGCGTTGGTAGTTTTGCGAGATTGAGCCCCGACGATTGTTTGCGAGATCGATGACAGACGGCTCCGCCAGCATGTCGCCCAAGCCGCTGCGTTCGGCAAAGCGGCGGCTGATGTTTGTTTTGATCGCGGGCGCGCTGGCCATCATCGGCACGCTGCTGGCCGGTTACTATTTCGCCGTGCGTCCGGTGACGCTGCGGATCGCGGTCGGTCCCGCCAACAGCGATGACCTCAAGGTCGTGCAGGCGCTGGCGCAGGCCTTCAACAACCAGCAGCAAACCCAGGTCAAGCTGAGGCCGGTGCAGACCGAGGGCGCCACCGCCAGCGCGCAGACGCTGGCCGACGGCAAGGCCGATCTCGCCATCATCCGCGGCGATCTCGAAGTGCCGAAGAATGCGCAGGCGGTCGCGACCCTGCGCAAGAATGTCGTGGTGATGTGGGTTCCGCCCGCCAAGGGCAAGGTCCGGAAATCCGCGCGGATCACCAAGATCGCGCAGCTTGCCGGCCGCAAGATCGGCGTCGTCGGCCGCACCCCGGCCAATGTCAATTTGCTGAAGCTGATCCTGACGCAATACGGCGTCGACCCGATGAAGGTCGAGATCGTGCAATTCCCGGCCAATGAGGCGGCGGAAGCGATCAAGAACCTGAAGGCCGACGCCTATCTCGCGGTCGGCCCGGCCAACAGCAAGATCACGATCGACGCGATCACGGCGTCGGTCCGCGACGGCGGCGAGCCTAGTTTCCTTGCGATCGACGCCTCGGAGGCAATCGCGCAGAACCATCCGGCCTATGAGGCCGCGGAAATCCCCGCCGGCTCGCTCGGCTCGGCCGACCGGCCCGACGATGAGGTGAAGACGATCAGCTTCTCGCACCACATCGTTGCGCGGAAGGGCCTGTCGGACTCGACGGTCGCGGCGTTCACGCGGCAATTGTTCGCGATCCGGCAGTCGCTCAAGACCGATTTCCCGCTTGCCGCCAAGATCGAGACGCCGGACACCGACAAGGACGCCACCATTCCGGTGCATCCGGGCGCCGCCGCCTTTGTCGACGGCGAGGAAAAAACCTTCCTCGACCGCTACAGCGACTACATCTGGTGGAGCCTGATGGCGTTCTCGGCGATGGGCTCGGCCGGTGCGTGGTTCGCCGGCTATCTCAAACAGGACGAGCGCAACACCAACACCTCGCAGCGCGAACGCCTGCTGGAGATGCTGAAGGCCGCACGGCAAAGCGATTCAATCGAGGAACTCGACCAGATGCAGGCGGAGGCCGACGACATCCTGCGCCACACGCTGGACTGTTTCGAGCACGGCGCGATCGAGGAAGGTACGCTGACCGCGTTCAACATCGCGCTCGAGCAGCTTCATAACGCCGTCGCCGACCGCAAGGCGCTGCTATTCAGCATGCCGCAAAATTTGCAACGGACTGCCACGCAGTTCAGGGCGGCGGGCACGGCGTAGGTTTTCTTATACGCAAGCTCCCTTTATCCGCGCACTTCCTTCGCCTCTCCCGCTTGCGAGGGCTTTGCGCAATCGGGCGTGCGCGGGTGGAGGCCAGTGTCAGGCATTTTTTTGCGTGGCTTCTGGGGGCGCGCGGGAGTGGACAGCTTCGTTTGGGCGGCCGATTGACGGCATTGCGGAGCGGCGGTCACAGCGCAACACCCGTTGGACGCAGCATTGCCCATCGTTTGAGGTTCATGGCGAGGCAGAGAAGATGCAGATGGGTCTGATTGCGTGCCAAGCCCAGATAGCGAGCGCGCGCCCAGCCATAGACGCCCTTGAGGCGCGCGAAGACCTGCTCGACCGGGGCGCGGCGCCGTCCCACGGCGTCGTTGAAGCGCTTCTGACGCGCGGTCAGGGGATGATGCTTGTTGGGCCGGAACATCAGCCGCGGCTTGATGCCCCGGGCCGCGAGGAGGGCGCGGCGCTCGTGCTTGTCATAGGCCTGGTCGGCGTAGACCGCCTTCTCGTCGCCGCAGATCAACTCGTCGGCCGGCACCGTGTCGTTGACCGCGGCGTCGGTCAGCTTGCTGCGACGGATGATCGCCGAGCCCTGGTCGACGCCGACATGCGCCTTGTAGCCGAAGTACCGCTTGCCACCCTTCTTGGTCCATCGCGCATCCGCATCCCGCTCGCTGTTGACCAGCTTGCTCGGCGCACGCCCGTCCGGGCCGAGCGGCAGCGG